>DATFQI010000334.1:0-4035 GCA_035264365.1 Solirubrobacteraceae bacterium | reverse complement strand
CGCCGGACGTTGATGTAGCGCCACTCCGGGTCGCTCGAGAGCGTGCGGGCGCCCCAGATCCGGATGCCCCGGCCCGGGAAGGACCGGATGCAGTTGATCCCGACCTTGTTGAGCCCGCCCTGCTCGGCCTGCGTGATCTGGAAGCCGAGGCCGTTGACGCCCATCGTGATCTCGTTCGCGGGCGCCTTGTGGACGCCGCGCGTGGAGTCCGTGCGGCACCAGACGCCGGCCACGTGGCCCGACGGCGGAATCAGCATCGGCTGATTCGTCAGCGGGTTCATGACCTCGATCCAGGGGTAGTAGAGCGCCGCGAACTTCGAGTCGTAGCCCGCGGTGTTCATGCGCCACTCGAGCACGTCCTGGGGGAGCATGTCGGGCGGGCAGTCGAGGATCGCCATGCGGTCGCCGGCGTTCTCGCAGTGGGCGATCATCTTGCCCTGGAGGTCACGCACCTGGCTGTCGTCGCCGAGGCCCATGATGTCCGGCATCACGACCATCGTGATCTCGTCGACGGCCGCGAGGCCGCCCATGCCCTGGCGGCGGGAGACGTCGCCCTCGAAGTGGGTCGGCTTGACCTTGTCGGGCTGGATCGACGGCTTGGACAGCGTGTAGCTGCCGGTCGCCGGGACGCGCTGCGCCTCGGGCAGCGACGCGCCGGTCTCCTCGACCTTGACGAGCTTGGAGGCCGAGTTGACCTTCGTCGCGATGTTCGTGCGGCCCTTCTTGAGCGTCAGGCCCTCGTGCTCCTCCTTGTCGGCGCCGGAGGAGACGACGAGCTTGTAGGACTTGTCGCCGTCCTTCTCGCCCGCGGAGGGCTCCTCGGTCAGCTCGACCTTGACGTCGCCGTTGCCGACGTCGAGCGCCACGACGCGGTAGGTCTCGACGGAGGCGTCGGCCGCGGCCGGGAGGGCCGCGCGCGGGGCGGCGCTGCCGCCGCCGTCGTCGCCGACCCGCACGACCCAGCACAGGTTGCCGCCGTTCTGGAAGAACCCGTAGACCGAGTGCGCCAGGTACGCGCCGTCCATGAACGGGCCGTTGTCGGGCTCGTTGGGATCGCCGAAGATCTTCGCGAACTGGGTCCAGTTCGAGATCCGCATCGGGGTGTTGACAGGGCCACCGGGCGCGAGGCCCACGAAGGCGGCGACCGACGTGCTGACCCCCTCGATCGGCTTACTGGCTGATGGGACTTCCTCGACGTAGACGCCGGGAGTCAGGTACGTCGGCATGTCACTCCTCCACTCGCTGGATGTGGCTGGTGTTCAACTCGCTCCGAAGCCGCTCCAGAACGGGAGCGGAGACCCGGCGCGAGTCGTCTGAGACCGGGTCGATCACTTCCATCTCGTCCTCCTCGCGCGCCCAGAGCACGACCGTCGTCTCTGGTGACGCGCCCGCGACGAGGCGCCCGAGCTGATGCGCGGAGCCTCCGTCGAGGTCGAGGAAGACGATGTCGGGGCGGAGGCGATGGACCTCCCCGACGATGGCGCTCGGCCGATCTTCCTGGCCGACCACCTCGCAGCCCTGCTCCATCAGCACCCGGCGCATCCCCATCCGCATGATGGGACCGAGGTTCCCGAGCAGGATGCGGGGCCGGCGGGCGTGGTCCATCGCCGCAAGCCTCTCTGGATCACCGGGTCACCGGCAAGAGCCGATCGGGCACCGTCCGCTGCCCGTTCGGTCATGCGCGCTTGCCGGTCTTCTTGCCGCCGGAGGCGGCCTTGGCCTCGCCGAGCACGAGGTCCAGGAGCGCGCCGGGCACCGCGAGCTCGCCCGCGACCTCGCGGCCGTCGGCGGTGCGCGCCACCAGGCGGTGCTTGCCCGGCGGCAGGCGGTCGAAGAGGAAGCGCCCGTTGGCGTCGGACGAGGTGAAGGTGCCCGAGTCCGGGAGCGCGACCCAGACGTCGCGCAGCGGCTCGCCCTCGCCGTCGGCGATCGTGCCGCCGCTGCGGTGCATCTCGACGACCGCGCGCGGCGGCGCGTCGAGCAGGCGCGTGCGCACGGTCTGCGTCCGGACCTGCGGCACCTGGCGGCGCACGCCGGACTCGACGGTCAGCCGGACCACATAGTCCAGCGACGCCTTGTACTGGCCGCCGACCGCGGTCCAGAAGTCGGCCTTGTCGCCCTTGGACTGGCCGATCTTGGTCTTGATCGACATCGACTGCGAGCCGTTGCGCAGGCGCCCGTTGAGCATGTCCTCGGGCAGGTGCGGATAGGCGTAGAGGACCGCGAGCACCTGCGAGAGCAGGCGGTGCTCGTCCTCGACCGCCTGCGCCCAGGCGGTGATCGAGTAGGAGACCTCCATCACCAGCGGCGGCGGGCCCTCGTGGAACTCGTCGCCGACGCGCCGCGAGGTCCAGCCCGACGGGCGGTCCTCCTCGGACTCGCGCATGTCGTAGAGGAAGAGGTTCACCGCCGGCGCGGAGAGCTGCCCGGACCACTCGCGGGTCGGCGCGTCGAACGCGATCTCCATGCCCTCGAAGCCGTGGCGCTCGAGCTCTGACTTGAGCATCACGCGCAACGTCTCGTCCAGGTCGGCGAGCATCGTGTTGAGCGGGACGTCCACGGTCAGCATGCGCCGACCCTAAACAGAATCCGGGGTGCCGCGGCGAAAAAATCGTGCGGACTTCCGGGCAGATCAGCGTGTAGGTTCGCCGTCGCCATGAGCACCCGAACGACCTATGACGACGTCCGCTACTCGAACTTCCCGTACGCGCAGACGCACCCCGACCGTCTCGCGACGGTCGGCGCGCTGCACGGGCTGAGAACCCCGGACCCGTCCACGGCGCGCGTGCTCGAGATCGGCTGCGGCGCGGGCGGGAACATCATCGCGATGGCGGTCTCGACGCCCGGGATCACGGCGGTCGGGGTCGACCTCGCGGCGACGGCCGTCGAGGAGGGCCGCAGGGCGATCGAGGCCGTCGGCATCGCCAACGCCGAGCTGCGCCAGGGCGACATCTCGGACCTGCGGGGCGGCGAGTTGGGCGACTTCGACTACATCATCGCCCACGGCGTGTACGCGTGGGTCCCGGAGCCCGTGCGCGACCACCTGCTGGAGGCGATCCACAGCCACCTCGCCCCGGACGGGCTGGCGTACGTCTCCTACAACGCCCAGCCGGGTGGCCACATGCGGCGGGCGTTGCGCGAGATGGGCCTCTGGTACGCGCGCGACGCGCAGGGGCCGGTCGCGACCGCCGACCGCGCGCAGGAGCTCTACCGCTTCGTCTGGGAGAATCGGGCCGGCACGAAGGACTGGTGGGGCGGGCTGCTCGAGAGCCAGCTCGACTCGCTCGCGCACGGCCCGACCCACCGGCTGGTCCACGACGAGCTGAGCGACTTCTGGGCGCCGGCCTGGTTCTCGGACGTGATGCGGCGGGCGGCCGCGGCCGGGCTCGCCTACGTGGGCGACGCGGACCTCGCGACGATGCTGCCCGACCGCATCCCTCCGGCCGTCGCCCCCGACCTCGAGGCGTTCGCGGGCGGCGACCGGCTCGAGCGGGAGCAGCTGATCGACATCCTGCGCTGCGTCTTCTTCCGCATGTCGGTGCTGTGCCGCGACAGCCTCACCCCGGTCGACGGGCCCGTGATCGACGCGCTGCGCGAGCTCCACTACGCGCCGCGCCCGGGCGAGCCCGGGCAAGAGCAGCCGCCGGGCCTGCTCGGCTCCGTCCTGGCGCTGCTGCGCTCGCGCGCGCCCGACACCGTTCCCTTCGCGGAGCTGCGGGCCGCCACCGGCTCCGACCCGGACGAGCTCTGCGAGGCGCTGCGCGAGGGATTCCTGGGCGAGCTCGTGATGCCGCACCGCACGCCACTGCGCGCGCTGGTGGTGGCGGACGTGGAGAAGCCGTACGCCAGCCCGCTCGCGCGCTGGCAGGCGCGCGAGCGCGAGGAGGTCACGACGATGGCCTACACGACCGTCGTCATGGAGGAGCCGGCGGCGCGGCTGCTGCTCGGGCTGCTCGACGGCACCCGCGACCGCGAGGCGATCCGGGCCGACTTCCGCGAGCGCACCGGCGTGGCGATCTCGCCCGAGGACCTCGA
>DATFQI010000333.1:0-3315 GCA_035264365.1 Solirubrobacteraceae bacterium | reverse complement strand
GCTCACCTTCACCGAGAAGGCGGCCGGCGAGCTGCGCGAGCGCGCCCGCAAGCGCCTGCACGACCTCGGCGAGGACGAGCACGCCCGCGCGGTCGACGCCGCGTGGATCGGGACGATCCACGGCTTCTGCGCGCGCGTGCTCCGCGCCCGGCCGCTGGCGGCCGGCCTGGACCCGCGCTTCACCGTGCTCGAGGAGACCGCGGCCGGGCGGCTCGCCGCCGCCGCGTACGAGCGGGCGCTGGAGGCCTGGGTGGCAGCGCTGGGACGGCCCGCGGTGGACCTCGCCGCCGCCTACGGGCCGGGGCTGCGCGACCTCGTGCTGCTGGCGCACGACACGCTGCGCTCGCGCGGCCGGCAGCCGCGGCTCGCGATCCCCGCCGAGCGGCCGGCGCCGTCACCGGCCGCGCTGGTCGAGGCGCACGCCGTCGCCGCGGCCGAGCTGGCGGGCGCCGGGGACGGGATCCGCGTGACCGAGGGCCGCAGCGCGCTCGACGCCTGCGCGCGGCTGCTCGCGCCCGCCGGTGCCGGAGGCGACGCGCCGCCCGCCGCCGTGCCCTCAGCCGTCCGCGAGGCGCGGCCCGCCGCCGTGTCCTCAGCCGTCCGCGGGGCGCGGCCCGCCGCCGTACCCTCGCCGGGCGAGCTCGACGCGGCGAAGCTCGGCGCGGGCGCGAAGGCGCTGGCGACGGAGGCGTGCGAGGCGTACCGGACCGCCTGGGAGACGTACCGATCGGGCTGCGCCGACCACCACGCACGCGCGGCGGTGATCCTGCTCGACGAGCTCCTGGCGCGGTTCGCGCGAGAATACGCCGAGGGCAAGGCCGAGCGCGCGGCGGTCGACTTCGAGGACCTCGAGCTCGGCGTGCGCGACCTGTTCTCCGACGAGGCCGAGCGGCGCCGCTGGAGCGAGCGCTTCGCGCTGCTGATGGTGGACGAGTTCCAGGACACCAACCGGCTCCAGCTGGACCTCCTGGAGGCGCTCGAGCGGGATACCGACCCGACTTCGCCGGCGGGCACGGGGAACCTGTTCGCGGTCGGCGACGAGTTCCAGTCGATCTACCGCTTCCGGCACGCCGACGTGCAGATCTTCCGCGAGCGGCGGGCCAAGCTCGACGCGGCGCGGGTGCGCGGGTTGCGGGCCAACTTCCGCTCGGCGCCCGAGCTGCTCGACGTGCTGAACGCCACCTTCGCACCCGTCTTCGGCGACGCGTTCCAGCCGCTCGTCGCCGGCCGCCCGCGCGACGCGGCGCCGGCGGCCTCCGGCACAGGCGAGCTGCGGCTGTTCGACCCCGACCCGCCCGCCGGCGTCGCGCCGGTTGAGCTGCTGGTGACGGCCTCGAAGGCCTGGGACGAGCTCGCGGGCGAGGTCGGCCTCGGCGCGCTCGCCGAGCAGCCGTGGCGGCGCGCCGAGGCGCGCCTGGTCGCCCACCGGCTGCGCGAGGAGGTCCGCGCGGGCCGCCGGCCGGGCGACGTCGTCGTGCTCGTGCGCGCGACCGCCTCGCTGCGGCTGTTCGAGCAGGCGCTCGAGGAGCAGGGGCTGCCGACGTACGTCGTCGGCGGTCGCGGCTACTGGTCCCAGGAGCAGGTCCGCGACGGCCTCGCCTACCTCGGCGCGCTCGCCAACCCGCGCGACGAGACGGCCTTCTACGGCGTGCTCGCCTCGCCGTTCTGCGGCGCCGGCAGCGACGCGCTGGTGCTGCTCGCCCAAGCCGGCCGCGAGGGCCGCCGCGGCCCGTGGGCCGCGCTCCGCGCCGCTGCGCTCGGCCCCACCGCCGCGGCCGGCGCCGCCGCACTCGGCTCCGCGGCCGGCACCGACGCGCTCGGCTCCGCGGCCGGCACCGACTTCGCGGCCTCCGAGGCGTGGTTCGGCTCCGTCCCGGATGCGGACCGCGAGCGGCTCGTGCGGTTCGCGGCGTTCTTCGCGGCCGAGCGCGCGCGAGCCGAGCGGCTGCCGCCGGAGGCGCTGCTGGAGCGTGCGATCACCGCCACCGGCTACGACCTCGCGATCCTCGCGCGGGCCGGCGGCGAGCGGCGGCTGGCGAACCTGCGCAAGCTGATGCGCCTGGCGCGCGAGTACGAGCACTCGGAGGGGCGCGACCTGCGCGGGTTCCTCGAGTTCGCGGCAACGCAGGACCTCGCGGAGGCGCGCGAGGGCGAGGCGGCGCTCGAGTCCGACGGCCTCGACGCGGTGCGGCTGATGACGATCCACCGAGCCAAAGGCCTCGAGTTCCCGGTCGTCTGCGTGGTCGACCTCGGGCGGCTCGGCGCCGGCGGGCGGCCGCGGCTGCTGATCGGAGAGGACGGCGAGGTCGGCCTGCGCCTGGCGCCGCTCGGGGGCGGCGACGCCGTGCCCGCGCTCGCCTACCGCGACCTCGCCGCCGCCGAGGACGCCGCCGACGCCGAGGAGGAGCGGCGGCTGCTGTACGTCGCGATGACCCGGGCCCGCGAGACGCTGATCCTCTCCGGCGGCACCGACGTCGAGCGCTGGCCCGAGCCGCGCCCCGGCGGCGCGCCGCTCGACTGGATCGTGCGAGCGATCGCGGGCGGCGACCCGCACGCGCTGTTCGAGCACGCCACCGACCACGTCCTCGAGCGCACCTGGGACGGGCGCGCCGCCCGCGTGCGCTGCGCGCTCAACGCGCCCGCGACCCTGGGACCCGCCGTGGCCGCGGCCAACGGCGCGGGGGCGGCCGGCGGCGGCGTGATGCCGCGTTCCGCGCTCGCGCCGGAGGCCGGGCCGCGTCCCGGCGCGGCCACGACTGCGCTGCCGAAGGCGCCGAAGGTCATGCCCGCGCCCCCGGTGCGCGCCCGGCCCGCGCCGCAGCGGCTCTCGTACACCGCGCTGCAGGCGTACGCGCGCTGCGGCTACCGCTTCTACCTGCAGCGCGTGCTCGGGCTCCCGGACGAGCCGCCGCCGCCCCCGCTCGAGGCGCCCGAGGAGGAGCGCGCCGGCCTCGACCCGCTCGTCCGCGGCGGGCTCGCCCACGCGCTGCTCGAGTCGCTCGACTTCGGGCGCCCGGAGCCGCCGGACGCCGAGACCGTCGCGGCGCTGGCCGCGCGCCACGGCGTCGCCGTCACCGCCGCGGACGTCGAGGACCTGCGCGCGATCGTCGGGGCGTTCGCCCGCTCGCCACTGTGCGAGCGACTCGCCGCCGCCCCGACCGTCCGCCGCGAGGCCGGGTTCGCGTTCTCGCTCGAGCCGGGCGGCGGCGGCTCGCTCGTGAACGGCTTCGTCGACGTGATCGCCACCGAGTCGGGGGGCGGCCGCCTGATCGTCGACTACAAGACCGACCGCCTCGACGGCGCCGACCCGGCCGA
>DATFQI010000332.1:0-3714 GCA_035264365.1 Solirubrobacteraceae bacterium | reverse complement strand
GCGGCGGACCCGGATGACCCGAAGTCCTCGCTCGGCATCAAGACCAAGCCGTTCTACGTCAAGAGCGACGACCCCTACAAGTCGGGCCTGCCGAACTCGAACTTCACGTTCAAGTACTCCTACGGCGACCCGCAGCCGGTGCAGGTGCTGGCCAAGCGGGCACTCGGCGCGGTCACGGTCAAGTACAAGATCAACGGCGGGGCGACCCGCAGCGCCTCGACGTCGGAGTGGCAGGGCGGCGAGAAGTACAAGCCCGCCTCCGTCTGGTACCACGTCATGCGCGGCACCATCACCGGCACCAAGCCCGGCGACAAGGTCGAGGTCTGGTTCGAGGGCGGCGGCCAGAAGAGCGACTCATTCACCTACGACATGGTCTCCGACACGGGCAATCAGATGCTCGTGGTGGCGGCCGAGGACTACTCGGGCGCCTCGCCCCTGCAGGGCGTCACCGCTCCGAAATACGCGCAGACGTTCGTCTCCGCGCTGGCCGAGAACGGCATCGCCGCCGACGTCTACGACGTCGACGCGAGCACGCGGACGGCGCCGGACGCGCTCGGCGTGCTCAGTCACTACAAGGGCGTCATCTGGTACACGGGCGACGACGCCGTCACCCGCGAGGGCGACGGCCGCGGCCCCGGCAACGCGGACCGGCTCGCGCTCGACGAGATGCTCGAGATGCGCACGTACATGGACGAGGGCGGCCGCGTCGCCTACACCGGCAGGTCGTCCGGCATGCAGTTCACCGGAGCCGGCGTCGGCACGCAGTTCTACGACCCGAAGGACGAGGCCGTCTGCCGCATCAACGGTGCGGCGAACCCGGCGCTCGATTCGCGCAGGTGCCTCGTGCTGCGCGGCTCGACGCAGGGCGGCGACCTGATCAACGACGTGCTGCAGTACTGGTTCGGCGGCATGGTCCAGATCGCCGGGGACGGCCAGGACGGGACCACCCCGTACGGTCTCAACGGCATCGGCAACCCGTTCGACGGGCTGTCGTGGTCGCTGACGGCGCCGCAGCCGGCCACGACGAGCACGTCGTCGTACGTGACGACCAGCGGCATCCTGGCGGTCGACGAGTACCCGCAGTTCGCGAGCTCGGCCTCGGCGCGCTGGGCGAAGCCCGGTGGGCCGTTCGACCCGCACACGGGCAGCAAGTACGTCTACTCGCAGCTCGCGGACGCGAGCTACAAGCGGCTCACGCGGGAGATCCAGGTTCCCGCCGGGGGCGGCGAGCTGACGTTCTGGACGTCCTACGACACCGAGCTCGACTGGGACTACCTGGCGGTCGAGGCCCGGACGGCCGGCGGCGACGACTGGACGACGCTGCCGGATGCCAACGGCCACACGGGCACGGGCACCGGCCAGAGCTGCCCGGGGAGCACGTCGGGCTGGGCGGCCGAGCTGCACCCGCACCTGACGCACTACCAGACGTACCACGCAGGCAGCCCGGCGACGTGCACGGCGACCGGGTCGACCGGTGCGTGGAACGCCGCGACAGGCAGCTCGAACGGCTGGCAGCAGTGGAGGGTCAACCTCAACGCCTACGCGGGCAAGACGGTCGAGATCTCGGTCGCTTACATCAGCGACTGGGGCACGCAGAACCTCGGCGTGTTCCTCGACGACTTCGCGTGGCCGGGCGGGGAGACCTCGTTCGAGGGCACCGACACCGGCGGCTGGCAGGTCACCGGCCCGCCGGAGGGCAGTGGGCCCAACTCGAACAACTTCGAGATCACCGACGCCGGCGGGTTCCCGGTCGGCGCCGCGATCACGACGCCGAAGTCGCTCCTGATGGGCTACGGCTTCGAGACGATCTCGACCGCCGCTGAGCGCAAGGCGGTGATGGGCCGGGTCGCGAACTACCTCCTGCGGTAGTCGCAACGCGCGCAGCCGGCGGCCGCCCTCGGGCGGCCGCCGGCGCTCGCGCTCAGGCCAGCTCGCGGGCGATCTGCTCGAGGATGTCCATCCCCTCCTGCACGCCGCCCTCCATCCCGGTGGCGAGGATCGCGTCACGTACCTCGCGGCTCTCGACGCGCATGCGCATCGACAGGGTCGTACGACCCTCGGACTCCTCGAAGGTCGCGACGGTCAGCGCCGGCGCGGTGCCGGGAGGCGCGCCCCCGAAGACCTCCGTGGTGGCGATCCGCTCGTTCTCGACGACCCCGCTGAACTCACCGTGGAAGGCGACCTCCGCGCCGCCGTGGGCGCCCATGACGTAGCGCCACTTCCCGCCGGGCCGTAGGTCGATCTCGCACGAGCGCATCACGCCGCGCCGGCCGGGCCACCAGCGGCTGACCAGCTCCGGCGTCGTGTAGGCCTTGTAGACCAAGTGCTTCGGGGCGTCGAACTCCCGCTCGATCAGGATCTCCGTGTCCGACGGGGTCGTCACGCGCGCCTTACTGCTGCTCGTCACCTGCGACATCTCCTTGCTCCTCTCGCTTGAGGTCCTCGAGCACCGCGTCGAGGCGGTCGAACCGCTCGCTCCACAGCTGCTCGAAGCCGACGACCCAGTCGTGGATCGGCTTCAGCGCCTCGCCGTTGATCCGGTACAGGCGCCGCCTTCCGTCCTCGCGCACGTCCACCGCTCCCACTTCGCGGAGCACCTTGAGGTGCTTGGAGACCTGCGGCTGGGCGAGCCCGAGCGCGGCGACGAGGTCGTTGACGGAACGCTCCCCGTCCGCGAGCGCGTCCAGGATCGCGCGCCGCCGGGGCTCGGCGACGGCGTTGAACGTGTCCGCGGTGGTGGCTGCTCGGGCCATGGCATCGAAGCTATATACCGATATAGGAATATGTCAGGCAAGCGATGAGTTCGGCGTCGGGCCGGCGTCTGTAGGGCATGACCGACGACGTGCCAGTGACCCTCGCCCTCCCGATCGCCGAGCGCGCCGCCGCGCTCGCCTTCTACCGCGACGCCCTCGGGCTCGAGCCGTTCGGCGAGCTCGGTTCCGACGGCATCCCTGAGCCGCTGCGGTTCGCCGTCAACGAGGGCCTGACGCTGATGCTCGTGCCGGCCAAGGGGTTCGGCTGGGTGATCGGCGACCGCGAGGTGGCCGAGCCGTGGGCCTGCGAGTGCCTGCTCTCGCTCGACGCGCCCGACCCGGCCGCGGTCGACGCGCTCGTGGGGCGCGCGCGGGCGGCGGGCGCCGACGTCGTCGTGGAGCCGGCGCAGCAGCCGTGGGGCTACGCCGGCACCTTCGCCGACCTCGACGGGCACCTCTGGAGTGTCGTGGCAGCGCCCGCGTGGGCTCGGAGGTAGTACCCCCTAGGGGTATGCTACGGTCTCCGCATGGAGACGATGTACAGCGTGAACAAGGTGGCCGCGTGAGCGCGCCGCTGCGCCTCGGGCTGTTCGCCGCCGCGCTGGCGCTCGTGTTCGCCGCGAGCACCGTGGCCGGCGGCGCCGTGGGCCCCGAGCCGCAGGCCGAGCCAGAGCCCGCGCACGCCGAGGCCGGCGACGGCGGGCACGCCGAGGCCGCCGGCGGCGAGCACGGTGCGGCCGGGCACGAGGTGCGCGGGCTCGCGAGCGCGGCAGACGGCCTGCGCCTCGTCGTGGAGCGGCCCGAGCTGCAGCGCGGCCGGGAGCAGCGACTGGCCTTCCGGATCGACGACGACCACGGCGCGACCGTGCGCCACTTCGACGTCGGGCATACCAAGCGCATGCACGTGATCGTCGCCCGCCGCGATCTGACCGGCTTCCAGCACCTGCACCCGAGCCAGCGC
>DATFQI010000331.1:0-3789 GCA_035264365.1 Solirubrobacteraceae bacterium | reverse complement strand
CCGCGCGGCGGCGCCAGCACGTGCGCCCGGCTCTGGGCGCGCGGGCGCTGCTCCATCAGCACGAACTCGCCGCCGTCGAAGTCCTCCCCCGGCTCCGACAGGACCGTCACGACCTGGAACGGGAAGTAGACGTCGCCGTAGAGGTCCTGGTGGAGCGCGTTCCAGTCGCCCTCGCCGTAGCGCAGGATCAGCGGGGTCGGGCGCTCCTGGCCGGCCTCGTGGCAGCGCTCCAGCAGCTCCGCGTGCGTGAGCGGGAAGGTCGGCTCGTCGCCGCGCAGCTTCGAGGCCCAGTCGTTGGCCACCGGCGCCAGGTGTTCGTAGAACGCCGCACGCGCCGCCGCGATCGGCTCCGGCAGCGGGTGGTCGAAGTAGCGGTAGCGGCCGTCGCCGAAGCGGTGGCGGGCCATGTCGATCGTCGAGCGGAAGCCGTCGCCGTCGAACAGCGCGGCGAGCGACCGGCACTCCTGCTCGGAGAGCACCGGCGGGGTGAGGGCGAACCCGCGCTCGTCGAGCGAGGCGACGAGCGCGGGCCAATCGAGGGCGTCGATGCGGGCGGTCAGGTCCATGCCCGGTGCAACGAGCGAAGCCCGCACGGCGTGAGCCGGATGCGGGCGCGCCGCGCGGCGGGCCGGGGCCGCCGGCCCCGCCGGCTCAGGCGCCCGCGCCCGCGTAAGTGCCGAGCGACCAGCGGTTGCCGTCGGGATCGATGACGGTGACGTCGCGCGAGCCGTAGGACTGCTCGACGGGCTCGGTGACCTCGGCGCCGGCGGCCTTCGCGCGCTCGTACGCCGCGTCGGCGTCCGGCACGACGACGTAGACGATGCTCACGCCCGGCGGCGTCGCCTTCGAGCCGGCCCGCTCGTCGCCGCACATGAACGTGCTCTCGCCGATCCGGATCTCGGCGTGGGTCACGCGCCCGTCGTCGTCCTCGTAGACGGCGACGCGCTCGGCGCCCACGGCGCGCTCCAGGTACTCGATCGACGCGGCGGCGTCGCGGAAGGTGATGCAGGGGAACACGGTCTGTGGCATGCCGCCGACGCTACGCCGCAACGCTGCCGGCGTCTTGAACGAACGGGAACGCCGTCGGCGGCACGCCGGCGAACTCGGAGAACTCGCGCGCGAGGTGCGCCTGGTCGGCATAGCCGCATTCGGCCGCGAGCCGCGCCAGCGGCGCGCTCCCGAGCCGCCGCCGCGCGCGCTCGAAGCGGACCATCCGCGCGGCCAGCTTCGGCGGCGCGCCGACGTCCTCAACGAAGCGATTGACCAGGTGCCGGCGCGAGCAGCCGAGCTGCTCCGCCAGCTCGCCCACGCGCATTCGCCCGCCGCTGCGCTCCAGCAGCGTCCAGGCGCGCAACACGTCGGGCCGGCAGGCGTGGCGCGCGCCGTCCAGCGCTCGCCGCAGCTCCACGTCGAGCAGCGCGAACCGCTCCGCCGGGCCGGCCGCTCCGTGCAGCCGCTCGGCGACCTCCTCGGCGCGTCGCCCGAGCAGCGCGTCGAGGCCGACCGTGCGGTTCGCCAGCTCGCCCGCCGGGATGCCGAGCAGCGCCCGCGCCGCGACCGGCTCGACGTCGATCTGCACGCCCGCGGCGCGGCCCTCGTGCCGCACGCGCACCGGACGCGGATACAGCCCGCCCGCGAACGAGCGGAAGCGCTCGCCCTCGACCGTCCAGCCGTCCTCGAGGTCGACGATCACCACGATCCTGGCGGTCGCGGCCTCGCGCGTCTCGACCGGGCCGGGCGCGCTCGACGAGAAATCCGCGTAGCCGCCGACGAACCCGGTGAGCTCAGGATGCGGTCGGCCGCGTACCAGATGCACATGCCAAGTCTCCCACGCCTCCCCTCCCCGCTCGACACCGCGCTCGACCGTTTGCTGATCGGTTATGGAAACCTCGGCTACCTCGCCCGCCAGTCCGGCTGGGACGAGCACCTCCCGCGGCTGGACGGGAAGGTCGCGATCGTCACCGGCGCCAAGACCGGGCTCGGGCGCGCGGCGGCCAAGGGCATGGCGGAGCTCGGCGCCACGGTGCGACTGGCCGTGCGCGGCCGCGAGGACGGCGAGCGGGTCAAGGCGGAGCTGGCGGCCGAGGTGCCTGGTGCGGAGCTCGCCGTCGACGAGCTCGACGTCAGCTCCCTGCGGGACGTACGCGCGTACACCGCCGCCTTCGAGGGACCGCTGCACGTGCTCGTCCACAACGCCGGCGTGATGCCCGCCGAGCGCGAGGAGACCGAGGAGGGCCACGAGCGCATGCTCGCCACCCACGTGCTCGGCCCGCACCTGCTCACGAAGCTGCTGCGGCCCGCGATGCCGGCCGGCGCGCGCGTGATCTGGGTCGCCTCCGGGGGCATGTACGGCCAGAAGCTGCGCGCCGACGACCTCCAGTACCTGCGCGACGACTACAAGCCCACGACCGGCTACGCGCGCACCAAGCGCGCCCAGGTCGTCCTGTCCGAGCTCTGGGCCGAGGAGCTGCGAGGCGACGGGATCGTCTCCCACGCGATGCACCCCGGCTGGGCCGACACGCCCGGGATCGCGACCTCGCTGCCCGGCTTCCGCCGGCTCACCGGCCCGATCCTGCGCACCCACGAGCAGGGCGCCGACACGATCGTCTGGCTTGCCGCCGCGGACCAGCCGAGCAGCAGCTCAGGCCGCTTCTGGCACGACCGCCGCGAGCGGCCGACGCACTACGCCGGCCGCACGCGAGAGGGTGCGGCCGACCGCCGCGCGCTCTGGGAGGCCTGCGAGGCGCTGACCGCCTGAGCGGCCTGCTTGAGCTGCTCGAGCTGCTCCCAATGGCGCGCGGTCCGCTCGCGCCCCAGCTCCGAGATCTCCACGGTCGTGAGCGGCTTCTTGCGCACGAAGCGCTTCTCGATCTGCACCAGCCCGGCGTCCTCGAGCTTGGAGAGATGGCTGGAGAGGTTCCCCTTCGTGAGCCCCGTCGCCCGCTGCAGGAACAGGAAGTCCGCGTCGGCGACCGACGAGAGCACCGTCAGGATCGCCAGCCGCCCCGGCTCGTGGACCAGCCGGTCGAGCTCAGCCATCGAGCGCCGGCCGGGCGAACATGCGCGTGAACACGAGGTGGTCGAGCACGCCGCCGGCGATCACGGCGACCCCGCACATCACGAGGCCGACGTTGCTCGGGTCCGCCCCGTGCCAGACCGGCAGCGCGCCGGCAGCCAGCAGCGTCCCGTAGACGGCGGCGTGGTGTGGCCGCAGCACGCGACCGATCGCGTAGGAGGCGAGCATCACGATCGCGAACGTCACGGCGATCGCGTTGACCGGCAGGTCCAGCGACTACGCGACGCGGCTCCGCAGCAGCAGCGAGCCGCCGGCGACGACGGCGACGCCGAGCACCACCGCGGCTGCGGAGCGCAGCTGCTGCTCGCCCGAAGGCGTCGCGCGCCCGTAGTGGCGCCGGTACTCGCGGGCGATCAGCTGGTACGCCCCGCCGATCGCCAGCACGCCGGCGATGAACACCCAGTGGTGGCGGAACGGCCCGACCTGCCAGTTGCCGAGCGCGGCGAGCACGAACAGCAGGCCGGCCGGGATCGCCAGCGCGCCGCGCAGGTGGGTGTAGATCGCTGCGGTCCGCTCGAGCTCGTCGCGCTGCACTTCGGCCCTCTCCAAACTTGTTTGCGCGACAAACCGTAGCGGCAACGACGCGGTCGTGTCAAACCCCGCGAGCGGCCATCGCCCTCCCCACATCTACGTGAGGGTCAAGCCTTGCGACGCTGCGCGTGGCGGGCGACCCGTGCGCGTGTGCCGCAGGCGTGCGAGCACCAGAGCTGCGA
>DATFQI010000330.1:0-5401 GCA_035264365.1 Solirubrobacteraceae bacterium | reverse complement strand
GGGCGACCTGTTCGACCTCGAGCTGTCGGACTTCGACCGCAGCCTGTTCTTCGGCCACGACCCCGCCGCGTTGCTGCACGACGTGGTCGGCACCGGGCTCGCCACGCACCTCTTCTCGGGTGTCTACATGCTGTTCTTCCTGTTCATCCCCGGCACGCTGGCGTTCGCCTTGGTGTTCTCGCGCAACCTGCGCAGCGGGCTGTTCTACGCCACTGCGCTGTCGCTGAACTGGCTGCTGGGGGCGATCAGCTACTTCCTGCTGCCCTCGCTCGGGCCGATCTACATCCAGCCCGCGGACTTCTCCGCGCTGGCCGGCAGCGACGCGGGCCGGCTGCAGGAGATCCTGCTCGAGCAGCGCACGGAGTTCCTGCACGACCCGCTGCTCGGGACGGCCCAGAGCATCGGCGCGTTCGCGTCGCTGCACGTCTCGATCTTCGTCACCGCGGCCCTGTCCGCGCACCTGCTCGGCATGCGCCGCTCCGTGAAGGTCGTCGCGTGGATCCTCGTCGCGCTGACGGTCGGCGCGACGATCCACCTCGGTTGGCATTACGTCGCCGACGACTTCGGCGGGATCGTGATCGCGGTCCTCTCCGTCGCGCTCGCGCGCCTGCTCACGGGCGTCGACCTGGGCGAGGCGCGGCGGCACGCCGCAGAGGCGTCATGAGCGCGCACGCGCAGGGCTCGCCCGCGGGCATCTGGCGCGGCGTGTGGGCCGGCGGGCTCGTCGCCGCCGCGACCGTGATCGGCGGGATCGTCGCGACCGACTCGGTCGGACTGGCGCTGCGCGACCCCGACCACGTGGCGGCGCTCTACCTCGGCCTCGTCGGGCTCGGCGTGGCGCTGCTCGTGGTGCTCGACGTCGCGCTGCGCGCCCGCTCGCGCGGAGACGGCGGCCGGCTGACGCGCGAGGCGATGGCGCAGGTCCGGCGCGAGCGCTGGACGCCCGCCCGGATGACGGCAGCGGGCCTCGCCTTGGTCGGCTTCTACGCGACCTACATGGCCTACCGCAACCTGAAGGCGATCGTCCCGCTGCTGCGGCCGGGCGACAGCTTCGACGCCCAGCTCGCCGACGCCGACCGCGCGATCTTCGCCGGCCACGACCCGGCCGCCCTGCTGCACACGCTGATCGGGACCGGCCTCGCGACGCACGTCCTGTCGGCCTTCTACGTCGCGTTCATCGTCTTCCTGCCACTGACGATCGGGCTCGCGCTCGTGTTCGCGACCGACCTGAGGCCTGCACTGTTCTACGTCACGGCGCAGTCGATCAACTGGGTGCTCGGCATCGGCAGCTACTTCCTGCTGCCCTCGCTGGGCCCGATCTACTTCGAGCCCGGCGCGTTCGCGGACCTGCCGGGCTCCGAGGTCACCCGCCTTCAGGGCGTGCTGATGCAGCAACGGGTCGACTTCCTCGCGGACCCGTCGACGGGCACGCCGCAGAGCATCGCGGCGTTCGCGTCGCTGCACATCTCGATGAGCTTCACCGCGGCCCTCGCCGCGACCCTGCTCGGGCTCGGGCGGCGGCTGCAGGCCACCCTCTGGGTCTGGGTCGCGATCACGACTGTCGGCACCGTCTACCTCGGCTGGCACTACTTCGTCGACGACATCGCGGGCGTGGCGATGGGCGCGGCGGCGCTGTTCCTCGCCCGCGCGTTCACGGGGATCGGCCTGCGGGCCGAACGGGAGCGCCGGCGCGAGCGGCGGGCGTCGCACGGGCCGCCGTCGTGGGACCCCGGCGCGCAGCCGGCGAGCGCCTCCGCGCGTTCCCACTGACGCCGGTGTATCTGCGGGGGCGCCTGCGCGCTCCTAGGTAGGAACGTCCCCCGCAAGGAGTGTCGCCGTGCCTCCCAACCGCATCGTCGCGCTGTTCGCACCCTTCATCGCACTGGCGGCCGGCGTGGCCGCGACCTGGCTCACCAACCACGTCTCCGGCCTGGACGTGTCGCCCGGCCAGCTCGAGGCCATCTTCATCGCCACGCTGACCGCCGTCCTCGCGCCCGCGGCGCAGTGGCTGCACGGGTCGCAGAAGTTCGCCCAGATCGAGGCTGAGCTCGAGCGCGCGGCGCTCGACGCCGACCGGCGGGCCACCGAGCTCGTCCTCGCGGAGCCCTACGAGCCCGACGACGACTACGACGACTACGAGGCCGACGACCTCGGCGACGACTACGAGGCGGCGCGCGACGAGCCCGACGCCGTGCCGGCCGGAGCCTGAGATGCCCGCGACGCGCACTCCCCCGCCCAAGCGCTCGGCGTCGCCGCTGGTCGAACGCCTGCGAGGCGCCGGCATCGTGGCGCCGCGGACGGCGGTCCGCGAGGCCGAGCGGGCGGGCCTTGCGCTCGAGCTCGCCTGCGCGCTGCTCGAGAAGGAGTCCTCCGGCGGCCGCAACGTGTTCGGCCACGACCCGACGATCTTCGCCGGCGCCGGCTCGGTCACGCGGGCCAACTACGCCGAGTACAAGCGCCGGCGGCTCGCCAGCGGCAACAAGCTCATGCAGGGCGTCGGCCCGTGCCAGCTCACGTGGTGGGAGCTCCAGGACGCCGCCGACGCCGACGGCGGGTGCTGGCATCCCGAGATCAACATGCGCGTCGGCTTCCGCCACCTCGCGACGCTGGTCGAGCGCTACGGCCGCGCCGACGGCGCGCGCCGCTACAACGGCAGCGGCCCGGCAGCCGAGGCCTACAGCCGCGACCTGCTGGCGAAGGCGCACCGCTGGGAGGAGATCGTCGCCGGGCCGGAGGCGGAGGCACCGGCGAACGGCTCGCGGCGGGCTCGGCGCGCCGAGCCCGCCCGCGCGCAGAGGCCTGCCGCGCAACGGCCCGGTGCGGAGCGGCCTGCCGCGGAGCGGCCCGGTGCGGAGCGGCCCGCCGTCGCGACGCCGGCGGCCGCGCGGCCCGCGGAGCGCGGCGTGCGCGCGATGGCGGCCGACCTGCGCCGGCTCGAGGACGAGTCGGGCGCCGCCTGGCGAGCCCTGGTCGCTCGCGGCCACCGCCGCCGCCGCAGGCTGCTGGCCGAGAGGGCCGAGCGCGGGGCCGCCGCCAACGGCCATCAGCCCGAGGGCCTGACTGACCTGCTCGCGGCGCTCGCCCGCATCGAGGGCCGCCTCGGGACGCTCGTCACCCTGAGCGAGCACCGGGCAGATCCAGCCGCGCCGGACGACACGCCGCCGTCCGCGCCGTCCAACGGGACCGCGGCCACGCCGACCCAGCTCTCGGCGAAGGCTCCGGCCGCGCCCTCGGCGGCGGCGATGCTGCGCGAGCTCGAAGAGCTCGACGCCCGGCGGCGCGAGCTCCAGGACGAGCTGATCGAGCGCTACGTCGAGGCCGACGAACAGCTCGCGAAGCTGCTCGGCGAGCGGCAGCCCGCCGCTGCGCGCAACGGCGCGACCCCGCGCACCGGTACCGCGCAGCGCAACGGCGCCACCCCGCGCACCGGTACCGCGCAGCGCAACGGCGCCGCCCCGCGCGACGGCCGCGACCGCCGAGACCCGCTCGGCGGCCGGTCGGCCGACACGATCGCCGGCGAGCGCGGCCTGTTCGTGCGGCGCTCCAAGGTCGCCCTCGCGCGCTACCTGGCCCAGAAGGGCACGGCCGAGCACGCCGCACTCCGCCACCGCCTGCGCCGCGAGGCCGCTGCCCCGCGCAACGGCGACGTCGCCTCAGCCGCGTGGACCCGGGGCGTAGAGGCCGTCCAACGGGTCGCCGGGCGACCGGTGACCGGCGAGCTCGACGGCGAGCTGGTGCAGCTCCTGCTCCCCTTCTGGCCGCGCGACGGCGCCGTCAAGCGGATCGTCCGGAGCACCCCGGCCTGGCGGACGATCCCGGGCCAGATCTCGCCGAACTTCAACCTCAAGGAGCTCGCCTGCAGCGACCGGGCGCATACGCCGTACGTGATCGGGCTGATGCGCGAGCAGGGCCTCACCAAGGCGGAGGCGCGGGAGCGCGCGAAGGAGCTGGCCCGCCGGCTGGAGCGCCTGCGCCGGCTCGGCGGCGACCGGCCGCTGCTGATCACCTCCGCGTTCCGCACGAAGGCCTACAACGCCCAGCTCTCCGGGGCCGCGACGAACTCGGCCCACACCCGTGGCTTCGCGGTGGACACGCCGCCGCCCCGCGGCGTCTCGCTCACGCAGCACCGCGCGCACGTGCTCGACGCGTTCGAGTGCGGCGTCGGCTACTACCCGCGCGGCCGCGGCTACTTCGTCCACGGCGACTTCGACCACACGCTCGGCGGCCGCAGGACCTGGTGAAGCAGGCACCGCGATGTCGCCCCCTATGATCCCGATCGCAGCGTGTCGACTCCGATCGCCGACTACGGCCTTCTGGCCGACTGCAACGGCTCCGCGCTGGTGGATCGCGCGGGCTCGATCGACTGGCTGTGCATGCCGCGCTACGACAGCCCGGCGATCTTCGCCAGGCTGCTGGACCCGGACGCCGGCCACTGGTCGATCCGGCCGGCCGCCCCGTTCGGCGCCGAGCGCCGCTACCTGCCCGGCTCGCTGGCGATCGAGACGACCTTCACCACCGGCAGCGGGACGGTCCGGCTGATCGACGTGATGGCGGCCGCGGACGGGCAGCGCGGCCACGACCTCGGATTCGATGCGCCGCACGAGCTGCTGCGCGCGGTCGAGGGCGTCGAGGGCGACGTCGATCTGGTCATGGAGCTCGCCCCGCGCCCGGAATACGGGCTGATCTGCCCGCTGATGCGGCTCGAGGACGGCGGCGCCCGTACCTTCGGCGCCGGCCGCGTGTCCGTGCGCGCGTCGGTGCCGCTGGAGATCGAGGAAGCCACGATGCGCGCGGCGTTCCGCGTGCGCGGCGGCGATGCACACGGCTTCGCGCTGTGCTGTGCCCCGGTCGAGGACCGCACGGCCGCGAGCGCGACGCCCGCAGACATGGTCCGCGCGCGGATCGACGCCACCGTCGCGGCGTGGCGCTCCTGGGAGGCCGAGCACGACGTTTACAGCGGCCCCCACCGCGAGCTCGTCCGCCACAGCACGCGCGTGCTGAAGGGCCTCACGTACCGGCCGACCGGCGCGATCGTCGCCGCCCCCACCACCTCGCTGCCCGAGACCACCGGCGGCGAGCGCAACTGGGACTACCGCTTCGCCTGGATCCGCGACTCGAGCCTCACGCTGGAGGCGCTCTACATCGGCGCCTGCCCCGACGAGGCGGAGGAGTTCGTGTCGTTCATGACGAGCGCCGCCGGCGGTCGCGCCGGCGAGGGCTCGCTGCAGATCATGTACGGGGTCGGCGGCGAGCACGACCAGTCCGAGCGCTCGCTCGGGCACCTGCGCGGCTGGCGCGACTCGGCGCCCGTGCGTGTCGGCAACGGCGCCTGGGACCAGGTCCAGCTCGACGTCTACGGCGAGCTGCTCAACGCGATGCACGTGTACCGCGAACGGCTCGG
>DATFQI010000329.1:0-7738 GCA_035264365.1 Solirubrobacteraceae bacterium | reverse complement strand
CGGCCACGTACCGCGCGGTGTGCTGGTGGACTCCCGCGTCGCCGTCAAGCAGGAGTACTACGCCGGAGTGACGTGGGACGGGACGCGCAAGCGCCCGGTGATGATCTTCTCGCCGATGGGCGGGATCGACATCGAGGAGGTGGCCGAGACCCATCCCGACAAGGTCGGCCGCAAGCACCTCTCGAACCTGCGCGAGCCGGCGGACTACGAGGCCAAGGAGGTGATCGCCTCCACCGGCGTCACGGGCAAGGCGCTGCAGCGGCTGACGCCGATCATGGCCCGGCTCGCCCGGCTCTTCTCGGAGTACGACATGACGCTGGCGGAGATCAACCCGCTGGCCGAGCTCGAGGACGGCACGTTTGTGGCCGTCGACGCCCACATGGACATGGAGAACGAGGCCCGGCCGCGCCAGAAGGCGCTGCTGGCCGAGCTCGGCGTCGGCGACGAGGAGACCCGCCAGGCCCGTGAGGCGACCGAGTTCGAGCTCGCCGGCGAGGCCGTGGACTCCCAGGACCACCGCGGAGTGGCCGGCAACGTGACCGAGTTCGACGGCGACCTCGGGCTGGTGATCGGCGCCGGCGGCGGCTCGCTGACGCTGTTCGACGCCGTGCGCGCCCACGGCGGGAAGCCCGCGAACTACTGCGAGATCGGCGGCAACCCGTCGGTCGCGAAGGCGTGCGGCCTGGCCAAGCTCGTGCTGCAGAAGCCGGGCGTGGACAAGATCGCGGTGATGATGTCGATCGTCTCCAACACCCGGGTGGACATCGTCGCCCGTGGCGTGATCAAGGCGTGCGTGGAACTCGGCCACGACCCGGCCGAGAAGATCGCGATCTTCCGCATCCCCGGCGCCTGGGAGGAGGAGGGCTTCAAGATCCTCGAGGCGTACGGCGTCCCCTACGCGGACCGGTCCGTGTCCCTCAACGAGGCCGCCAGGAGGGCCGCGACCGCATGAGCATCCTGATCGACGCCTCGACGACCTTCATCGTCCAGGGCATCACCGGCCGCGAGGCCGTCAACCTCACCCGCGAGTGCCTCGACTACGGCGCCGGCGCGAGGGTCATCGGCGGCGTGACTCCGGGTCGGCTCGGCCGCGACGTGCACGGCGTGCCGGTCTTCGACACGGTCGCCCAGGCCGTCGAGGCCCACGGCGGGCCGATCGACGGCTCCGTCGTGACCGTCCCGCCGGCGTTCACCAAGGACGCCGTGCTGGAGGCGATCGCCAACGGCATCAAGCTGGTCGTGATCGTCACGGAGCGGATCCCGCGCCGCGACGTCGCCCAGATGGTCGAGTTCGCGGACGCGCACGGCGCCCGCATCATCGGCCCCAACTGCCTCGGGATCATCGTCCCCGACGTGATCAAGATGGGCGGGATCGGCGGCCCGGCGAAGAACGCCGCCCAGGCCTACTCGCCCGGCCCGGTCGGCGTGATCTCGCGCTCGGGCGGCATGACCACCGAGATGTCCTCGACGCTGAGCGCCGCCGGTCTCGGCCAGTCGACGGCCGTCTCGATCGGCGGCGACGCGATCATCGGCTCCACCTACGCGGAGCTGATGCCGCTCTTCGAGGCCGACCCTCAGACCGAGGCGATCGTCATCTACACCGAGCCGGGCGGCCGCATGGAGGCCCAGCTCGCCGCGTGGACGACCGAGAACGACTCGCGTCTGCCGATCGTCGCCTTCATGGCCGGCCGCTTCATGGACGAGATGCCGGGCATGTCCTTCGGGCACGCCGGCACGATCGTCGAGGGCAAGGAGGACACCGCGACGGAGAAGATCGCGCGGCTCGCCGCCGCCGGGATCACCGTCGCCGAGCGGATCGAGGACATCCCCGATCTCGTCAAGCAGGGCATCGCCGAGCGCAAGGGGGCCGCCGTATGAGCACGTCGACGAACCTGTTCATCGACGTCGAGGTCGCCCCCGAGGCCGCCGACGACCCCGCGGTGGCCGCCAAGCTCGCCGAGGTCTGCCCGGTCGACATCTTCGCCGTCGGCGAGGGCGGCGACCTGCGGATCGTCGTGGAGAACCTCGACGAGTGCGTGCTCTGCCGCCTGTGCATCGACGCCGCGCCGCAGGGCACGGTGACCGTGCGCAAGCTCTACGACGGGACGGCGATTTAGTGTTTCGCCCTCCGGTCGCCGTCCGGGCTCTCCGGGCCAAGCCGTCGGTCGGACGGCGACCTCCGTGCGACGTTACACGTGCCCGAGCTTCCTGAGGCAGAGCGCGCGCGCCAGCAGATCGAGCGGGCGCTGGACCGCGAGATCGTCGCTGTCGACGACACGGACACCTACGTGTGCCGCCCGCACGCGCCGGGCGAGATCGCGGCGGCGCTGGTCGGGCGGCGGCTGACGGCGGCGCACCGGCGCGGGAAGTTCCTCTGGGCCGAGACCGACGACGGCGGCCCCGACCTCGGCCTGCACCTCGGGATGGCGGGGCGGATCTCGGTCGACGAGGAGCCCGCGCAGAACCGCTGGGACCGCTTCGTGCTCGACTTCGCCGACGGCGGGCGGCTGGCGCTGCGCGACAAGCGGCGGCTCGGGCGCGCCGTGATCGAGCCCGACTTCTCCCACGTGGGCCCCGACGCGGCCGAGGTCAGCAGGGACATGTTCCGTGCGCGCGTCGGCAGAGGCAGCATCGCCCTGAAGGCCAAGCTGCTCGATCAGAGCGCGATCGCCGGTGTCGGCAACCTGCTCGCCGACGAGACGCTCTGGCGCGCGCGGCTCTCCCCGCGGCGCGTGGCGGGCGAGCTGAGCGCCGACGAGCTCGACCACCTGCGCCGGCAGCTGCGCGCCGCCACCCGCGACGCCATCCGCGAGGGCGGCGTTCACACGGGCCGCTTCGTGCAGGCGCGCGGCCGCGGCGGCACCTGCCCGCGCGACGGCGCAGAGCTCGAGCGCGCGGCGATCGGCGGGCGCACCACCTACTGGTGCCCGATCTGCCAGCTGTGAATAGTCGACCCTGACTCGAGCAGGGGGACCTCCCGCAGCGCGCCGCCCGTATGAGGGGTATGCGCTCACTTCCCGCCGCCCTGCTCGGAGCGCTGGCCGCGGCCGGCGCCGTCGCCGTCGCCGCCTTCGCCTCGGGCGGCCCGCCACCCGAGGCGGACGCGCCGCCCGCAGTCGACACGGTCGTCTCCCACGGCACCGGCAAGGCGAAGGTGGTCCGGCCCGCCCGGCTGAACAACCGAACGATCGGCCGCTCGGCGCGCCGAGCGCGCGCCCTCGCCGTACCCAAGGCCGTCAAGGCGGCCCGCAGGGAGGCCGGCATGCTCGCCCGCGCGGCCGGGCTGCGGCTGTCGGACGCGATCGGCATCGCCCGCGACGTCTCGCCCTTCGGCTACTTCGACTACGACACCGGGCGCTTCGGCGAGGGCGACTGGTGCGGGCGCTGGGTCAGCCGCCGCAGCGACGGAACGCGCGCGGCCCGGCACCGCTGCTTCCCTCCGCACGAGCAGACCGTGCGGGTCACCGTGACGTTCGCGACGGACTAGCGGGCGCGCCCGCAACGTCAGAGCGAGCGCTCGGCCTCCCGGATCGCCTCGCGCACCGCGTCCGAGGCACCCTCGTGCGACACGCCGGTCGCCGCGATCAGGTCGGCCGCGGTCGAGCGGATCTGGCCGACGATGACGCTCACCGACATGTTGCCCGTGCGCTCCAGGACGAGAGTGGCCTCCGCGGCCGCGCGCACGGCCGGCTCGCGCACCGCCGCCGCGGCGTCCGGGGCGTCCGGGGCGTCGATCGCGGGCGGAACCGCCCGCACGGCGCCGGCGAGGTCGCGCAGCGCCCCGGCGATCTCCGGCGGCACGTTCTCGTCGAGCGAGAGCGCCCGGATCGTCGCCCTCGCGAGCACACGGACGTTCCGTACGGCCAGGTCGATCCGCGCGGCGGCGTCGGCGTAGCTCTCCACCAGGCCGCGCGCCCGGCGCCGCGGCGGGGCGTAGCGGGTCGTCTCGCGGCTCACGTCGACGGCCTCTTCGAAGCGGTGGGCGAGCTCGTCGATCGCCCGGGCCCGCTGGAGCGATGCGACCGCGCGCTCCTTGTCGCGGCGTTCGACGGCGACCGCGACGTCCTCGAGCACCGCGGCGAGCTCCTCCAGCAGCGGCTCCGAGGCCCGCCGCATCAGGTCCAGCGGCCGCGCAGGGAGCACGAGGGCATTGATGACCAGCGCCACGCCGCCGCCGACCAGCGCGTCGAGGAAGCGGGCAAATGAGACGCCGTCCGTCGGCGGCTGCAGGGTCGCGACGAGCGCGGCCGAGACCGCGGCCTGCGTGGCCAGCATCTGCCCGCTCCCGAGGAAGATCGCGGCCGACGTGGCCAGCAGGACCACGAGCGCGAGCTGCAGGGTGCCCGTGCCGATCTGGAGCACGAGCAGGTCGGCGATCGCGATCCCCAGCGCCACGCCGAGCGCGACCTCCGCCGCGCGCCGCCCGCGCTGGCCGACCGTGATCCCGAGCGTGATGATCGCCGAGACGGGTGCGAAGAACGGCTGCGGGTGGCCGAGCACCTGCGTCGCGATCAGCCACGCGATCGCGGCCGACACCGAGGCCTGGAAGATCGAGCGCCACGCCATCCGCAGACGCTCGACGCGCGTCCCCCACGAGACCCGGGAGCGCTCAGCGGCCTCCTCGATCAGGGGCGCAGCGCGGTCGGAGAGCTTCGGTGCGGCGTCGGACCGGCGGCGGAGCACGGCGACTGATCCTCACAGATCGCGCCGGTACTGCACGAGATCGAGCCCCAGCAGCGGCTCCGAGATCGTCACGCCGTCGGTCGTCCAGCCCTCGCGCTCGTAGAACGCCCGCGCGCGCAGGTGCTTCGCGGGCGTGTAGAGGCGGATCGCCTCGAAGCCGCGCTCGGCCGCGTTGGCCACGGCGAGCGCGTTGAGGCGCGTCGCGAGGCCGCTCCCCCACCACGGCGGGCGCACGAACAGCTGCCAGAGATGGGCGAGGCCCGGGATGTCCGGGCGCGGCTCCGCGCGCTCGCGCGCCTGGGTGACCGAGACGTGGCCCGCCGGCTCATCGCCCGAGAATGCGATCATCGCCCAGACCGACGGCCGCTCGAGCCCCTCGCGCACCTGCTGGAGCTCCAACGCGGCCGGCGGCGGGTCGAAGACCGGCCCCGCCCAGGCCCGGAACGACACGAAGCCGAGGTGGGCCGTCTCGGCGATCGCCTCGGCGTCCTCGACGGTCGCGCGACGCAGCTCGAACACGCCTGGAATGGTACATAACACATAACCTCTAGCTAGACTTGAGGTTGAGATACGGTCGAATGGGGTCAGAACCCCACCGCAAGAACCCTGCGATCACTCAAGAAGGACCCCCCGGATGCCGACCCAGAGGGGGAGTTCGGCGGCGTTCCGTCGTTTCAGAGCCGCCACTCCCCCTTCCACGTGCACGCGAAGAGCCCCCTTTCCTCCGACCTCCAGGCGCCGGCGAGCCGATGACGCGTCGCATCATCGTCATCGCGCTGGCTGCCGCGGCGGCGTTCGCCGCCATTCTGGGCGCGGCCTCGCCCGCGCAGGACCCGGAGCCCACGAGCTCGCCGGCGAGCACCCCCACGGTGATCGCCACCGCGCCCGCGGAGACGGCGGCGCCCACGGTCACGGCGACGATCCCGGCCGCGACGCCCACCGAGGCCGCGACGGAGGCCCCGACCGAGGCCGCCACCCAGGCCCCCACGGCCGACGCGCCCACGCCCGAGACCTCCCCGGAGTCGACCGCCACGTCCTCCCCCGCCCCCGAGGCCGCCAGCACCGCCACGCCGGGCCACTCGCCCGCGCCGGCGGGTCCGGCGAAGGGCCTCTCGCGCAAGTCGCCGACCAAGAAGGCCAACTCCGAGGAGAAGGTCGTCAAGGTCCAGAGGTGCTCCACCTCGACCTCAGGTCGAGAGTGCAAGCCGAAGCAGACCGACGTGAAGGATCGTGACGATCAGCACGAGGTCCAGGTCCCGGCCCCGACGCTGACCGCCTCGACCGGTGCGCCCGCCCCGACCAACCCCGGCTACTCGGTCGCGACCGTCGGGCCCGCGCAGATCGGGGTGCCGAACTTCTTCATCGACAAGTTCCGGATCCCGCCGTTCCTGCTCTCGATCTACCAGGCCGCCGGCATGCAGTACGGCGTGCGCTGGGAGGTCCTGGCCGCGATCAACGAGATCGAGACCGACTACGGCCGCAACCTCAACGTCTCCTACGCGGGCGCGCTGGGCTGGATGCAGTTCATGCCGGCCACGTGGAAGATGTACGGCGTCGACGCCAACCGCGACGGCGTCAAGGATCCGTACAACCCGGTCGACGCGGTCTTCGCGGCCGCGCGCTACCTGCGCGCCGCCGGTGCTGACACCGACCTCCGCCGCGCGATCTTCGCCTACAACCACGCGGACTGGTACGTCGACTCCGTCCTGCTGCGGGCGCGCGTGATCGGCGGCCTGCCGAGCGACCTCGTGGGTTCCCTCACGGGCCTGACGCAGGGCCGGTTCCCGATCCATGCAAAGGCCACCTACGCCGGCAAGCTCGAGAAGGCCGACCAAAAGCCGCGGATCCGTACGGGTGCCAACGCCGCCGTCATCGTCGAGTCCGACGGGCGCCGGCGGGGGATCGACATCTTCGCCCGCAAGGGCGCCCCGGTGATCGCCGTCAACGACGGCAAGGTCGTCCGGATCGGCCGCAGCAGGCGTCTCGGCCGCTTCGTGAAGCTGCTCGACGTCTACGGCAACACCTACACCTACGCGCACCTCGGCAAGATCTCGGAGAGCTACCCGTCGCCCAAGAAGCGCACGGCCAAGCGCTCGGAGATCCGCCGCGAGCTCAAGCTCGACAAGGCGCCGAAGGCGGCCGCGTCGGCGACCAAGGCGCCGGCGGGCAAGGGCAAGCTGAAGGCGAAGGTCCACGCGAAGGCGAAGGCCAAGGCGAAGGCGCACAAGGCGCCCGTCAAGCAGCGCCTGGCCGCATCCGGCGCTGCCCCGGCCGCCGCCGCCCCGGCCAAGGAGCGCCTGTTCGCCCACCCCGAGCGCCCGAACGCCAAGGCCGCCGGCGGCGCCGAGCAGCTCGGCCTCTCCCCCGCGCTTACCCCCGCCGACGTGGCCCCGATCGGCTTCGACAAGAAGGACTTCGTCACCAAGAAGATGCACGAGGGCGCCCGCGTGATCGGCGGCACGATCCTCGGCCGCATCGGCAAGGGCAGGCCGCGCAAGGCCTCCTACATGCTGTTCGAGGTCCGGCCCGCCGGCCGCGGCGCGCCGCGCGTCGACCCGAAGCCGATCCTCGACGGCTGGAAGCTGCTCGAGTCGACAGCGATCTACCGCGCCGCCAAGAAGAACCCGTTCGTCGGCGAGGACGCCAAGACGCCCACGATCGGCCAGATCCTGCTGATGAGCAAGGAGACGCTGATCCAGCGCGTCGTCAACAACCCGCGCATCAGCGTCTACGGCTGCGGCGCGGCCGACATCCGCTCGGGCCAGATCGACCGGCGCGTGCTCGCGACCCTCGAGTACCTGGCCTCATCGGGCCTGAAGCCGACCGTCTCCTCGCTGCGCTGCGGCCACGGCTACCTGACCGCCTCGGGCAACGTCTCCGAGCACTCGACGGGGACCGCGCTCGACATCGCGGCCGTCAACGGCGTCCCGATCCTCGGCCACCAGGGCTCCGGCTCGATCACCGACATCACGATCCAGCGCCTGCTGACGCTGCAGGGCACGATGAAGCCGCACCAGATCATCTCGCTGATGACCTACGACAACGCGGACAACAC
>DATFQI010000328.1:0-33775 GCA_035264365.1 Solirubrobacteraceae bacterium | reverse complement strand
ATCGTCCGCCTCGCCATCGGTGGCGAGGCGGACCACACGTTCGCCTCCGTCCTCGCCGCCGGGCCGACGCCCGCCGCCGTCCTGCTGCCCGTCGCCGGGGTCCTGCTCGTCACGTCGGAGTGGTCTCAGCGCACCGGCATGATCACGTTCGCTCTCGTCCCGGTGCGTTCGCGCGTCATCGGCGCCAAGCTCATCGCCGGCCTCGTCCTCGCTGCTGCGGTCTTCGCCGCGGGCGTCGCCATCGTCGCCGCAGGCGTCCTCCTCGCGTCGCCGGGCGTCGACCGGCGCCTGGACGGACGCCCCGGCCCTGATCGCCCAATCCGCCGTCTACCTCACGACCGGGATCGTCGTCGGCGTCGCGTTCGGCATGGTCCTGCTCGCCTCGGCGCCCGCCATCGTCGCGCTCTCCGCACTGCCGATCGCGTGGTCGGCGGTGGCCTCGCTGTCCTTCTTCGCCGGCGCCGCCCCGTGGCGGGACACCCGCCTCTCCCTCGACCCTCTGACCCAGGAGGTCGCGAGCGGTACCCAGTGGGCGCATGCGGGCACCTCGCTCGCGCTCTGGATGCTGGTCCCGCTCCTCGTCGGCGTCTGGCGGGTCACCCGGCGAGAGGTCGCTGCGTAGCACCGGCGTGCTCCGCGGCTCGCGCCGGCCGTTCTCGGCGGGCGTAGAGTCGGTACACGTCCGGGATGTCTGAACGCTCGAGCGGGTTGCAGATCGAGTTGCTCGGTCGGGTCGAGGCGTTCGTGGATGGCCGGCCGGCGGCGTTGCCGAGACGGTTGCCCGTCGGCCTAGGCTTGTCCTGATGAGCGAGCGGCCGAGCTTCACCGTCGAGTACCTCGGGCCGGTGGTCGAGGTCGAGGCGGAGCCGCTCCCTGAGGAGTTCTCGCCGTCGCGCTTGCGGCGCTCGCTGGTGCTGCTGGCTGCGGTCGTGCTCGGGGTCGTGGCCGTGCTGGTGCTCGTGCCCGGGCTGGGGTCGCTGCGGGAGAAGTTCGCGGGCGCGCAGCCGGGTTGGCTCGCGCTGGCGGTCGTGTTGCAGCTCGGGTCGTGCGCGTGCTACGTGCTGGTGTTCCGGGGCGTGTTCTGCCGGCGGATGAGCTGGCGCACGAGCACGGAGATCGGGCTCTCGGAACTGGCCGCCAACTCGGTCTTCTCGATCGGCGGGGCGGGCGGGCTCGCGCTCGGTGCGTGGATCCTTCGCCGCGGCGGTCTCGCGGCCGACTTCATCACCCGGCGCACGGTGGCGTTCTTCCTGCTGACGAGCCTCGCGAACGTGACCTTCCTCGGACTCGGCGGGGTGGCGCTGGCCACGGGGCTGTTGAGCGGCTCGCCGGGGCTGCTGCTGGGCGTCATCCCGGCCGTGGCTGCCGCGCTGGCAGTGGCGCTCGCCGTCGGGGCGCGCCGGCTGGCCGGGGCGTTCGCGCGGCGTTCGATGCGGGCGCGGCTCGCGGCGGGGGCGGACGCGCTCGGCGACGGCCTGGACGAGGCGGTGCGGCTGCTGCGGACGGGCGACCCGGCCATCCTGGCGGGCGCTTCGGGCTACATGCTCTTCGACGTCGCGATGCTCGGGGTCTGCTTCGCCGCCTTCGGCAACGACGTCCCGCCGGTCGGCGTGCTGCTCGTCGCCTACATCATCGGCCAGCTTGGGAGCCTGATCCCGATCCCCGGGGGGATCGGCGGTGTCGACGCCGGCCTGATCGGCACGCTCGTGCTCTACGGCGTCGATCCGACCGCCGCCGCCGTCGCCGTGATCGCGTACCGCGGGCTGCTGCTGGCCATCCCGGCACTGCTCGGTCTGCCGGCGCTCGCCGTCCTGCGTCGCCGGCTGCGCGACGAGGCGCACGACATCGCCGCCTGCGCGCCCGGCCAATCCGTCGAGGTGCTCGGCCGCGGTGCCGTACGGCGCGGCGAGCCCGCCGTGCGTCCCGCGACCTAGGCGACGACCTTGACGGCGCTCGCGTAGTTGGTGCCGAGGTCGCCCTGGATCGCCATGTTGAGGTAGCCGAGCGCCTCGATGTGGTGAGCGAGCGCGAGCGGGCCGGCGTCGATGGGGCGCAGGCCGCCGTCGCGGACGAGCTGCTTGACGGTGTCCTTGGCACCCTCGTCGTCGCCGGCGAGGAAGACATCGAGTGGCTGGCCGGCGACGGCGCCCGCGACGAGCGTGCCGGCGAACGTGGTGTTGAAGGCCTTGACGACATTCGCCTCCGGGACGCCGACGGCGATCTGCTGGGCCACCGAGCCCTCGTCGATCGAGAGCGGGGCGTAGGTCTCGGGGTCGACCGGGTTGGTGATGTCGACGACGACCTTGCCGGCCAGCTGGTCGCGGTAGGCGGCGAGCACCTCGTCGACTGCCTGGTACCAGAGCGCGAGCACGACGACGTCGCCTGCGATCGGGTCGCCGCTCTGGCCGCTGCGGACGTCGCCCTCGAGCTCGGCGGCCAGCGCCTCGGCCTTGGCTCGCGAGGTACCGAGCAGCGTCACGGCATGGCCGCCCGCGAGAACGCGCGTGGCGATGCCGCGGGCCATATTGCCGGTGCCGATGATGGTGACGTCCATGAGAGCCTCCTCCGTAGCTGATTGCTGATGCAATGATCCTTCGAAGGCGACCGTCGGTCCATGGCAGGAACCGCCGGATGCATGGACGTCTCGGTGCGGAACGACGGGGTGGCCTGGGGCGGCCGAGTTGCGGGTCTTCCGAGGCTCGAGGCGCCTGAGGCGTCAGGCCAGCGGAAGCTCGGCGCCGCGCTCCTGCTCGGGCCGCGGCCCGAAGATGCGGCGCTCCGACGGGTCGATCGCGACGTCGTTGATGCTGGCCTCGCGTCTGCGCATGTAGCCCTCGGCGTCGAACTCCCACTGCTCGTTGCCGTAGCTGCGCCACCACTGTCCCGCCGCGTCTCTGCTCTCGTACTGGAAGCGCACGGCGATGCGGTGCCCGGTGAAGGCCCACAGGTCCTTGCGGAGCGCGTAGTCGAGCTCGCGCGCCCATTTGCGGCGCAGGAACTCCACGATCGCCGGGCGGCCCGTGACGAACTCGTCGCGGTTGCGCCATCGCGAGTCCTCCGTGTAGGCCGCGGCCACCCGCTCCGGATCGCGGCTGTTCCACGCGTCTTCCGCGGCCTGGACCTTCTCGCGGGCGGTGTCCTCGGTGAAGGGCGGCACGGGAGGTCTCATGCCGGCCATGCTATGGCCGTGGCGTCTCGGCCATCGGCGATAGGCGGCGCCGATCCGCGGATCGCGAGCGCCGATTGCGAGGTATGCAGGACGCCGCAAGGCTGCCGGGATGCCTTCTTCCACTGCCGCCAGCAGCCAGGACCACCACCCGACCCTCCGTCACGTCGAGCGCGCGGCGCTCGGAACCGAGCTGCAGGTCGCGCTGATCCTGCTGACCGACCTCTCGCTGCTCGGCAAGCAGGCGCACTGGAACGTCACGGGCCCCCACTTCCGATCGCTCCACCTGCAGCTCGACGAGATGATCGACGCCTGGCGGGACGCCGCGGACGTGGTGGCCGAGCGAGCCGCCGCCCTCGGTCACTCCCCCGACGGCCGCGCGGCGACCGTCGCGGCCAGGAGCGGGCTCGAGGCCCTACCCGAGGGTCCGCTCCCCGACCATGTGGTGGTCGATGCCTTCACCCGGCTGCTCACCGACGCGGTCGGCACGATCCGCGAGCGGATGGACCGCATCGAGGACGTCGACACGGTCACCGCCGACCTCCTGCACGGCGTCGTGGCGGGCCTCGAGGAGAACCTCTGGATGATCCGCGTACAGGCAGGACCGCGTAGCGCCTGAGTCGCTTCCCTCGACAGCGGGATTCTGAGAGCATGGAAGGACCTGGGCGCGCTCGAGCGGCCCCGGCGGGCGTTCGAGAGGAGGAGGTAGCGCCCTCTTGCAACACACGGCACGGCCGGGCAGCTTTCGTCGGTTCGCGCCCACGCTCGTGCTGTGCCTCGTCGTTGCGGCACTGACGGCCGCCGGGTGTGGCGGTGGCGGCCACTCCGGCGATGGAGCCGGCACCAAGGCCACGAAGCAGGTCGACATGGCGGCCGCGCTCGATCGGCCGGCCACGATCACGGTCTGGGCGTGGACGCCGGGCACCGCCGAGGCGGCGAAGATGTTCGAGAAGGCGCACCCGAACATCAAGGTCAATGTGCACAACGTCGGCCAGGGACCGCCGCACTATCAGAAGCTGCGCACCGCCCTGAGGTCCGGCCGCGGTCTCCCGGACGTGGTGCACATGGAGCTCCAGTACATCCCGAGCTTCACGCTGACCGACAGCCTGCTCGACCTCACGCCGTACCTACCGGATGACTTCCTCGAGAGCTATCCGGAGTGGATCCAGAAGCAGGTCAACCTCCAGGGTGGCGTCTACGGGGTCCCGTGGGACACGGGCCCGCTCGGCTTCATCTACCGCCGGGACCTGCTCGAGAAGGCCGGGATCGAGGCGCCGATCGAGACATGGGACGAGTTCGCCGATGCCGCGATCGCGTATCACAAGGCGAACCCGGACTCGTACCTGGTCAACATGCCCGGAGCCGAGGCGGGCCAGTGGCTCGCGCTGTTCTGGCAGGCGGGCGCGCGGCCGTTCTCGGGTGATCCGCGAAACCTGAAGGTCGACCTCACGGACCCGAAGATCAAGCGGGTCACCGAGTTCTGGGACAAGCTCTACGCAGCGGGCGCGATCTCCCACGACGCCGACTTCACCGACACCTGGTTCCAGGGCTTCGCGCGCGGCAGGTACGCCGGGTGGATCTCGGCGGCCTGGGGCCCTGTCCTGCTGCAGGACTTCACGCGCAACTCGAAGGGCATGTGGCGCGCGCAGGCGCTGCCGCAGTGGAGCCGCGGCGAGCACGCCTCCGGCAACTGGGGCGGGTCCACCCTCGCGGTCCTGAAGGGGAGCAAGCATCCGGAGGCCGCCACGGAGTTCGCCCGCTGGATCCTGACCGAGCAGGAGCCCGTCGAGATGTTCGCGTTCGAGCGGTTCCTGTTCCCGCCGCTGACGTCGATGCTCACCAACCGGCGATGGCTCGATCGCAGGTACGCGTTCTACGGCAGCCAGCCGGTCAACCGCGTCTATGCCGACATGGCCGCGGCAGTGGACACCACCTGGGAGTGGTCGCCGATCCACGAGTACGTCGCGACCGAGGGCGACGCGATCCGCGGCAAGTCGGTCGAGCGGGGCGACGGCGTAACCCCGACTCTTCAGCCGTGGCAGGACGCCGTCGTCGAGTACGCCGAGCAGCAGGGCCTGACGGTGGCAGGCCGATAGGGGCGGCCGCCGCGCGGATGGCTCGTGCAAGGCGCCCCACGACCGCTCGCGTGCCGGGTGGCCGCGGCCGCAAGTCGCTCGAACGGCATGAGCTCGCCGGCGCCGCGTTCACGCTGCCCTTCGTAGGGCTGTTCCTCGCGGTCTTCGTCGCTCCGCTGCTGTACGCGCTGTATCTGAGCCTGTTCCGCGAGCAGCTCCTCGGCGGCAGCACGTTCGTCGGCCTCGACAACTTCGCCGAGGGCCTGAAGGACGAGGCGTTCCTGAGCGGCATCGGGCGCGTCGGGCTCTTCATGCTCGTGCAGGTGCCGGTGATGCTCGTGCTGGCCCTGGTCTTCGCGCTCATCATCGACTCGGACCGGGTGCGGTTCGCGGGGTTCTTCCGCCTCGCCATCTTCGTGCCGTATGCGGTGCCCACGGTGATCGCCGCGCTCATGTGGGGCTTCCTCTACGGGCGCGACTTCGGCCCCCTCACGGATGTGGCCGGCACGCTCGGGATCGGGACACCGAACTTCCTCGGCGAGGGGACGATCCTGTGGTCGATCGCCAACGTCTCGACGTGGACGTTCACCGGCCTCAACATGATCGTCTTCCTGACCGCCCTGCGGGCCGTGCCGGAGGAGCTCTACGAGGCCGCGGCGGTCGACGGCGCCGGCGCGCTGCGCACGGCGCTGTACGTGAAGCTCCCGCTGCTGCGCCCGGCGGCCCTGGTGTGCACGATCTTCTCGGTGATCGGCGCGCTCCAGCTGTTCGGGGAGCCGCAGATCTTCGCGGCGATCGCCCCGCAGGTCATCGGCAAGTCGTACACGCCGAACCTCTACGTCTACAACCTGGCGTTCGCCGACCAGCGCCTGAACTACGCGGCCGCGCTCTCCTTCCTGCTGGGCGCCGTCGTGTTCGTCGCCTCGTTCCTCGTCGTGTCCGTGTTCCGCCGTCATGGCGCCCCGCGGTGAGCGCGCCGGCCGCCGCGCGGCGTGCGTCGCGGCGCTCCGACCGCGGCGCCGTCCTGCCGACGCTGTTCCTGCTCGCCTTCCTCGTCTACTTCGCGGTGCCGCTGGCGTGGCTGGTGCTCGCCTCGACCAAGTCGCTCGACGACCTGTTCAGCTCGTTCGGCCTCTGGTTCGCCCACTTCAACCTGCTCGACAACGTGGCGGAGACGTTCTCCGCGGAAGACGGCGTCTACTGGAGCTGGCTGCGCAACACGCTGATGTACTCGGGCGTCGCGGCGGTCGGGGCGGCGCTGCTCTCGGTCTTGGCCGGCTACGGCTTCGCGATGTTCGACTTCACGGGCAAGGAGGTGCTCTTCTGGTGCGTGCTCGGCTCCGTGATGGTGCCCACGACGGCCCTCGCGATCCCGACGTATCTGATGTTCAGCCGGCTCGGGATCACCAACACGCCGGTCTCGGTGATCCTGCCCTCGCTGGTCAGCCCGTTCGGGGTCTACCTGATGCGCATGTACGCGGAATCCGCGGTGCCACCGGAGCTGATCGAGGCCGCGCGGATCGACGGCGCGAGCGAATGGCTGATCTTCCGCCGGATCGCGTTCCGCCTGCTCGCCCCGGGGCTCGTGACCGTGCTGCTGTTCACGTTCGTGGCCACGTGGAACAACTACTTCCTGCCGCTCGTGATGCTCTCCGAGCCGCGCTGGTACCCGCTGACCGTCGGCCTCGCCCAGTGGAACGCCCAGACCTCGGCCGGCGGCGGAGCAACGTCCGCGTTCAACACCGTCATCTGCGGCTCGCTGATCTCGATCGTGCCGCTGATCCTCGCGTTCGTGCTGCTGCAGCGTCACTGGCAGAGCGGGCTGGCCGGCGGCGCGGTGAAGGGGTGAGACGCGCTCGCCTACGTCTCGAGGCCGAGCTCCCCCGCGACGGCGCGCACGTGGGCGGCCGCCGCCTCGTACTCCGCTTCCGTGGGCAGATGCTCGAGCAGCAGCGGCGTGTCGCGGTCCAGGCGCTCCATCTCCGTCAGGAGAACATGGAAATGGAGTCCGCCGCGGCCGGGACGGACCTCCGGCATGTGAAGCGTCAGCTCGCTGGTCAGGGTCAGGTCCTTCGCGTGCACGGCCTTGATGTACGGCCCGAGCTTCGCGAAGCACTCGCGCAGCAGGCCGGCGTTGTCGTAGTACTTCCGCGGGCTGTTGATGAGGTTGACCGGATCCAGATGCACGGCGAAGCGCGGTCGCGCGATCGCGCGGATGAGCTCCAGGTAGCTGTCCGGCGAGTCGGGCGGCACCCACGGCATCGGCTCGAGCGTGTAGTGGGTCCGCTGCGGCGCGACCGTGTCGATGATGTCGCGCACCGTGTCGACGATCAGAGCGAACGTGTCGCTGCCGAGGTTGTCGGGATGCGGGCCGTCCAAGCTCTCCGAACGTGACCCGGCGATGTTCACGCAGCAGCGTGCGCCGACGCGGTCAGCGAGCTCGAGCCGTGACTTGCAGCGTTCGATCGCCGCGACGCGCGTGGCGTCGTCGGGGCTCAGGGGGTTGCTCCACGCCCCGACCTCGGCGATCACGACGTCGGCTGCCGCGGCGGCGCTCGCGTAGGCCGCGATGACGTCCGCACCGGCGTCGTCGTCCAACGGCCAGTACGCGGTCCTGAAGCCGCGAGCGCGCAGCGTCTCGATCCACGCGTCGGGAGAGGAACCACACGGGACGGGCGCGCCCAGCCGCATTGATCGCCGCGGATCGTCCCATAAGATCGCGGGGATGGTCGGTTACGGAGCCGAGGGTCTCTCCCTTCGCCCGCTCGGCCGCACGGGGCTCGAGGTCACACCGCTCTGCGTCGGTACCGGGCCACTTGGCAACACCCCGCTTGCGCACGCACGGTTCGTGCCGCTCGACGACGCGCTGGCGACCGTGCGGCGGGTGCTCGCGGGCCCGATCAACTTCCTGGACACGAGCAACAACTACGGCGACGCCGAGGTCCGCATCGGGATGGTCCTGCGCGAGCTCGGCGGCGTGCCCGAGGGCTTCGTGCTCGAGACCAAGGTCGACCGCGACATGGACACCGGCGACTTCTCGGGCGACCGCGTCCGCCGGTCGATCGAGGAGAGCCTCGAACGGCTCGGGCTCGATCGCCTGGGGCTCGTCCACCTCCACGATCCCGAGCACATCAGCTTCGAGGAGGGCGTCGGCCCCGGCGGCCCCCTCGAGGCTCTGCTGGCCCTCCGCGCGGAGGGACTGATCGCCCATCTCGGCGTAGCCGGCGGGCCGATCGAGCTGCTGCGCCGCTACATCCGCACGGGCGCGTTCGCCGTGGTGCTGACACACAACCGCTTCTCGCTGGTCGACCAGTCGGCGGAGCCGCTGCTGGCCGAAGCCGCCGAGCTCGGCGTCGCCCTGCTCAACGCGGCGCCGTTCGGCGGCGGCGCCCTCGCGGGCTCGGAGGCGGCGAAGGGCTTCTACGCGTACCGCCGTGCCGGCCGCGAGACGCTCGCGCGCATCGACGCGCTCGGGGCGGTGTGCGAGCGCCACGGCGTCCCGCTCGCGGCGGCGGCGCTGCAGTTCCCGATGCGCGAGCCGCGGATCGCCGCGACGCTGGCAGGCTGCGTGCGCCCGCAGGAGGTCGACCGGCTAATCGAGCACGCCGGTCGGCCGATCGATTCCGAGCTCTGGGACGAGCTGGGGGCGCTGATCGCTGCATGAGGGACGGCGGGCACAGGGCGCTGTGCGGCCGCGCAGCGGAATGCCGGACGCTCGACTCGCTGCTCGCGGACGTGCACACCGGTGAGAGCCGGGTGCTGGTACTGCGCGGAGAGCCCGGCGTCGGCAAGACGGCGTTGCTGGAGTACGTGCTCGAGCGTGCGGCCGGCTGCCAGGTCGGGCGCGCGGCGGGAGTGCAGTCCGAGATGGAGCTCGCGTTTGCCGGACTGCACCAGGTCTGCATGCCGCTGCTGGGCCGGCTCGACCGGCTCCCAGGACCCCAGCGCGAGGCGCTGAGCACCGCCTTCGGGCTGACCAGCGGGATCCCGGCGGATCGCTTCTTCGTCGGCTTGGCGGTCTTGAGCCTGTTCTCCGAGGTGGCCGCGGAGCGGCCGCTGGTGTGCATCGTCGACGACGCGCAATGGCTGGATCAGGCCTCGGCGCAGACACTGGCGTTCGTGGCACGCCGGCTGCTGGCCGAGTCAGTCGCCATGGTGTTCGCCACCCGCGAGGCGAGCCCGGAGCTCGCCGGGCTGCCGGAGCTCGAGGTCGAGTGCCTGTCGGACGACGCTGCGCGGACGCTGCTCGGCTCCGTGCTGCGCGGACCGCTGGACGAGCGGGTCCGCAGCCGGATCGTCGCCGAGACGCGCGGCAACCCCCTTGCGCTCCTGGAGCTGCCACCGGCGGAGCTCACGGGCGGCTTCGGGCTACCGGAGGCGGCGGCGCTGTCGGGCCGGATCGAGAAGAGCTTCCAGAGGCGACTCGAGGCGCTGCCGGCGGATACCCGGCGTGTGCTGCTGATCGCCGCGGCGGAGCCGGTCGGCGATCCCGTCCTGGTATGGCGGGCGGCCGGGCGGCTCGGGACGGACCACACCGCGTCGGCGGCCGCGCAGGCCGCCGGGCTGGTCGAGTTCGGCGCCCGCGTGCAGTTCCGGCATCCGCTGGTGCGTTCGGCCGTCTACCGGGCTGCGACGCCCGAGGACCGCCGGCGCGTGCACGCCGCGCTCGCCGAAGCCACCGATCCCGAGCTCGATCCCGATCGTGGCGCCTGGCACCGGGCGCAGGCGGCGGCAGGCCCCGACGAGGAAGTGGCCGCGGAGCTCGAGCGCTCGGCCGGTCGCGCGCAGGCACGCGGTGGGATCGCCGCGGCCGCGGCGTTCCTCGAGCGAGCCGGCGAGCTCACGCGCGACCCGGGGCGGCGGGCGCAGCGCGCCCTGGCCGCCGCGCAGGCCAAGCACCTGGCGGGCGCGTCGGAGGACGCGATGGCGCTGCTGGCCATGGCGCAGGCCGGCCCGCTCGCCGAGGTGGAGCTGGCCCAGGTGGATCTGCTGCACGGGCAGATCGGGTTCGCCATGAGCCGTGGCCGCGAGGTTGTGCCGTCGCTGCTCAGGGCGGCCACGCGGCTCCTGCCGCTCGACGCCCAGCTCGCGCGCGAGACCTACCGGGACGCCTTCGCGGCCGCCTGGTACGCAGGGCGTCTCGCCGAGGGGCCATGGGAGCTGGACATCGCGCGCGCGGTTCGCGCGGCCCCGCCGCGACCGGAACCGAGACGCGCGCCGGATCTGCTGCTCGAAGCCGTCGCGACGCTCGGGACGGAGAACTTCACGGTCGCCGCGCCGATGGTCAAGCGGGCGCTGCGCGCGTTCCGCGACGAGGCGATGCCCACGGAGGAACGGCTCGGCTGGATGTGGCTCGCCTGCCGAGCCTCGCACGAGGTCTGGGACGCGGAGTGCTGGGAAGGGCTCGGCTCGCAGTTCGTCGAGCTCACACGCGGGGCCGGTGCGTTCACGATGCTCCCGCATGCCCTGGCCATGCGCCAGGGCATGCACCTCTTCGCGGGGGAGCTCGATGCGGCGGGGGCGCTGCTCGAGGAGGAGGCGGCGACCACGGAGGCGATGGGGGTCGCTCGCCCGCCCTATCTCACCGTGGCGCTCCCCGCATGGCGGGGACGCGAGACGGAGACCCGCGGGCAGATCGAGGCGACCACGAGCGAGGCGGTCCAGCTGGGGGAGGGACAGTGGCTGACCCTCGTCGACTGGGCGAGCGCGGTGCTCCTCAACGGGCTCGGGCGCTATCAGGACGCCATGCTCGCCGCCGAGCGCGCCATCGCGTCGCCGCTCGAGCGCGGCATCGCCAGCTGGGCGCTCCCGGAGCTGGTCGAGGCGGCTGTGCGCTGCGGGGAGCCCGAGCAGGCGGATGACGCGCTTCGCCGGCTCTCGGACATGACCCGCGCCAGCGCCACCGACTGGGGGCTCGGGGTCGAGGCCGTCTCGCGGGCGCTGCTCAGCGACGGCGCGGCCGCAGATCGGCTGTACCGCGAGGCGATCGAGCGGCTGGGTCGCGCGCGCGTCGCTGCGGTCCTCGCCCGCGCCCACCTGGTCTACGGCGAATGGCTCCGCCGCGAGCGCCGGCGGCTCGACGCGCGCGAGCACCTGCGCACCGCGCACGAGATGCTCACGTCGATGGGGATGGAGGCATTCGCCGAGCGTGCGCGCCGCGAGCTGGCGGCCACCGGCGAGACCGCCCGCAAACGCACCCTCGAGACCAGCAGCCAGCTCACCGCGCAGGAGGCCCAGATCGCCCGGCTCGCCCGCGACGGCCTCTCCAATCCCGAGATCGGCGCCCAGCTGTTCATCAGCCCGCGCACGGTCGAGTACCACCTGCACAAGGTCTTCGCCAAGCTCGACATCAGCTCCAGGGCCCAGCTCCACGATGCGCTGCCCAGCGAACCGCACGCGGCGCAGCTCGCCTGACCGCTCAGCGCTCGTCGTAGTAACCGTCGATCGGGACCCTCGCCTCGTCGAACAGCGCCGGCCCCTCGTAGGCCACCCGGGCCGCATCCGGGCTCGGGGTCCCGGGCGGCTTGAGGCCCGCGAACTGCTCGCCGGAGAGCGCGAAGACCACGCGCCCGAGGCCCGACCGCGCGATCGCGCCCTTGCACATCGGGCACGGTTCCGTGCTCGTGTACATCGTCGTCCGCGCCGCCGTCCCGGGGTCGAGGTTGCGCGACGCCCAGAGCGCCGTCTTCAGCTCCGGGTGGGCGGTGATGTCGTTCGAGGTCAGGACCGTGTTGCGGTCCTCGACCAGCACTTCACCGTCGGGTCCGGCCAGCAGCGACCCGAACGGCATGTCGCCCGCGGCGCGGGCCTCGGCGGCGAGCTCGATCGCCCTGCGAAGGCAGGAGACGTCGAAGCTGTGGGTGGCGGACATCTCGTCCTCCTCGAGTGGTGGTTGAACCGGTCGTCAATCGTCCGAGCGCGCCGGCAGTCGCACCGTGACGCAGAGGCCCCCGGAGGGACGTGGGGTGAGGGAGAGGGTTCCGTCGTGTGCCTGGGCGATGCTCTTGACGATCGCCAGGCCGAGGCCGACGCCCGCTTGGCCGGTGCGTATGCGCGCGGTGCCGCGCTGAAACGGCTCGGCGAGCGTGGCGGCCAGCTGCGGGGTGAGCTTCTCGCCGGTGTTCTCGACGGTGAGCTCCACGTGGTCGGGGTGGACGCTGGTCGTGACCCACACGGATCCCCGCTCCGGCAGGTTGTGGACGATCGCGTTGTGCACGAGGTTCGTCGCCATCTGCAGCAGGAGGGCGTGGGAGCCGATGGTGCCGGTGATCTCGCCGGAGGTCTCGATCGTGATGCCGCGTTGCTCTGCGAGCGGGAGGAGAGTCTCAGTGGCGTCTTCCGCTATCAGCGACAGGTCGACGTGGTCTCGGGCGAAGGACCGCTGGTCGGCGCGGCTGAGCAGCAGCAACGCCTCGGTGAGGTCGATCGCACGGCTGTTGACGACGTGGAGGCGGTCGACGAGCTCGCCGTTGTCGCGGTTCGGATCGTTGCGGGCCACGTCGAGCAGCGTCTGCGTGACCGCCAGCGGCGTGCGCAGCTCGTGGGACGCGTTGGCCGCGAATCGCTGCTGCTCGGCGATCTGCGCCTCGAGCCGCGCGAGCATGGTGTCGAAGGCGTCGGCGAGCTCGCGGAACTCGTCCTGGCGGCCTTCGAGCTGGATCCGGTGGGAGAGCGATCCGGTCGCGGCCGTGCGGGTGGCGCCCGTGATACGGGCCAGCGGGGCGAGCATGCGGCCGGCGAGAAGCCAGCCTCCCGCGAGGCCGAAGGCCAGCAGGAACGCCAGCGTCGCGGCCGCCTTCGGAGCGAAAGCGCGCAGGAGGTCGGACCGGTTGGGGATGAACCGGCCGGTGAAGAGCACGCCGTCGGGCACGTAACGCAGCAGGAACACCCACACGACAGCGAGCAGCAGGGCACCCGCGAGCATGAGGAACCCGGCGTAGCTGAGGGTGAGCTTGAGGCGGACGCTCAAACCGGGGGCTCTATCCATCTGCTGTCTCGCGCGGGGTGGCCGGTCGAGCGCCGATGCGGTAGCCGACGCCGGCCACGGTGGCGATGATCCCCGGTTCGCCGAGCCGCTTGCGCAGTCCTGAGACCGTGATGCGCACGGCGTTGGTGAACGGGTCCGCGTTCTCGTCCCACGCCCGTTCCAGGAGCTCTTCGGCGCTGACGACGCCACCCTCGGCAGCGATCAGGACCTCGAGCACGGCGAACTGCTTGCGGGTCAGCGCGACGTAGCGGCCGTCGCGGTAGACCTCTCGGCGGAACGGGTCCAGGCGCAGGTCTGCGAGCTCGCGAACGGGAGGTCTGCTGTGCGCACGCCGACGGTCGAGGGCCCTCAGACGGAGCACGAGCTCCCGGAGCTCGAACGGCTTCGTGAGGTAGTCGTCGGCGCCGAGCTCGAACCCGGAGGCCTTGTCGTCGAGACGGTCGGCAGCCGTGAGCATGAGGATCGGCATGCCACTGCGCGAGGCGACGATGCGCTCGGCGATCTCGTCACCACGAGGTCCGGGGATGTCCCGGTCGAGAACGGCGATGTCGTAGGCGTTGAGGCTCAGCAGCTCCAGAGCGGTGTCGCCGTCACCTGCGATGTCCGCCGCGATCGCTTCCAGCCGCAGGCCGTCGCGTATGGCCTCCGCCATGTAGGGCTCGTCCTCAACGAGCAGCACGCGCATGCCCGGAGGCTAGAGCCGGCGCATATCGCCGGCGTATCGAAAACCACATACGTGCCCGCAACACCGCGCTGCCTTGACTGGCGGCGTGACCTACTCCCGACCGGCACGAACAACGACCCACCGGATCCGGATCCGCTGGATCCGCCTCGCCGGCCTGCTGGCCGTCAGCGCGGCGATCGCCGCAGCCCTCGGCTTCCAGCTGCCGGCGCCCTCGTCCTCGACGGCGTCCCCGTCGAGGGCGGCGCCCCGCGTCGACGTCCCTCCCGGCGAGCACCGTCGTCTTCGCCGTGAGCGCCCCGCGGCGCTCGGCGAGGCCGACGGCGCCGTTCCCGCGGGCGCGTCGGTCTTCGATGACGAGATCCCGGGTGTGGCCAACCTCGATCCATCTCTCCTCGATGCCCTGCGCCAGGCCGCGACGGGTGCCGGGGACGACGGCGTCGAGCTCGTCGTCGACAGCGGCTGGCGATCCCCGGAGTACCAGGAGCACCTCCTCCGAGAGGCGGTATCGAAGTACGGCTCGCAGGAGGAAGCCGCCCGCTGGGTGGCCACGCCCGAGACGTCCGCCCACGTGTCGGGCGGTGCGGTCGACATCGGACCCGCCGATGCCGTGGAGTGGCTGTCCGAGCACGGTGCCGGGTACGGGCTGTGCCAGGTCTACGGCAACGAGCCCTGGCACTACGAGCTGCGCGCCGAGGCCGTCGATCACGGTTGCCCTCCCACGTACGCCGACCCGACGCACGATCCGAGGATGCAGCGGTGAGCAGAGGCGGCGCCATGGGGCGCGGCGTCCGGGACCGGACACGCGCTGTTCGCGAGGTCACACCGCCGGGCAGGCGGACGCCAGTGGCCGGGTCGAACTCCAGGAGGCAGCAATGGCGGACCAGCGCGATGTGATCGAGATCCTCGTCCACGACCACCGCGAGGTCGAGGAGATGTTCGGCGAGCTCGAATCGCTCCGGGGCGCCGCCACGGACGAGGAGAAGGCCCGCCGCAAGGACCTGACCGATCAGGTGACGATCGAGCTCGTCCGGCACTCCGTGGCCGAGGAGGTGCTCGTCTACCCCAAGGTCGAGAAGAAGGTCAGCGCGGAGCAGGCCGAGCACGCGCGGGAGGAGCACGCCGAGGCCGAGGAGACGCTCGCCCGGCTGGAGAAGCTCGACGCCGACGACCCGGACTTCGACGACGAGCTCGCCACCCTGATGGCGGAGATCCGCCATCACATCGAGGACGAAGAGGGGCAGATGTTCGCCCAGATGCGCGAGGTCATCGACGAGGACGAGCTGCGCAAGCTCGGTGAGCGGGTCGAGGCATTCAAGAAGGTCGCGCCGACCCACCCGCACCCGCACGTGCCCAACACGGCCGGGGCGCGCACGGCCGCCGGCCCGGCGGCGTCGCTGTTCGACCGCATGCGCGACCTCGCGACGAGTCGCGGCACGGGCGACTGAACCCACGCTGCGCGAATGGCCGCCCAGGGCGGTCAGGCGGAGCCGACGTGGCGGGCGGCCGCCACGGCGGCGGCGGCGCCTTGCGTCCAGGGCTCGCCGTGGCCCGTGAGCACCGTGCGGGCGCCAGTATCCGCGATGGCGTCGAGCGTCCGCAGGTTCCGCTCGCTGTCAACGGTCGCCGCGCGGGCGACGATGCGCGGTCCGCGGCGGCCCGTGTAAGGGTCTAGCGTGACGACCGCGTCTCCCGCGATGACCACGTCGCGATCCGCGAGGTGGAGCGCGCAGTGCCCGAGCGTATGGCCCGGGCAGGGGAGCGCGCGGGGCGCGCCCGGAACGGGCAGCGCTCCGTCGACGTAGCGGACCACGTCCTTGATCGGCGGCGCCAGCCAGGCGCGATTCCGGACCAGTGCGGCGACGATCGGCAGCGCGCGCACCTGCGTCGCGAGATACGGCGTGCGGCTGCGCTCATGGTCATAGCGCCAGGGATGCTGGGTCAGCGGGACATCGTTCTCGTGCACGTAGACGGGGATGCCGAGCTGCGCGCGGACGCGCTCCGCGATGCCGACGTGGTCGAAGTGCGCGTGCGTGAGGACAACGGCTTCGATGTCGTCGAGCGTGCGACCGATGCCGCGGAGCGCGGCGTGGAGCGGCTCCCAGGCGGTGGGGACTCCGGCGTCCACGAGCGTCAGCCGGTCATCGTCCTCGAGCAGGTAGAAGTTCGTGAACGAGTGCTCGATGCGGTGCACTCCCGGTGCGACGTCGGCGTGCAGGCCCATACCGCTGGGAGCTACCCGTGGCGCGAGACTGGCAGTCAGGTCTCAGCTTGGGTTAGGGTCGGTCGATGAGCAGGGCTTCGAGCCTGGAGTCTCCTGCGGTCGGCACGTCGAGCAGCGAGTTCATCGTTCCGTGCGCCAGCCAGGATCCGAGACCGGCGGCGCCGCCCCCTGCGGATCCCGCGCCCGGATTCGCCCTCGCGCTGTCCGGCGGCGGGTTCCGCGCGACCCTCTGCTGCATCGGCGCGGCTCGGTTCCTCGCCGACGCCGGTCTGCTCTCGCGCCTGCGCTACGCCTCCTCCGTCTCGGGCGGCTCGGTCGCGAACGGCGTGCTGGCCTGTGGCTATCCGGGACTGGCGGCCGAGGGGTTCACGGGCGAGGCCTTCGACCGTCACGTCCTGCGCCCGCTCGTGGACCGGATCAGCGGCGGCTCGCTGAAGTGGAAGCTGATCGGGAACAGCTGGCGGACCGCCGGTCGCGCCACCCGCACCGAGGTGCTGGCCGACGCCTTCGACGACTGGTGGTTCGACGGTCGCCGGCTCGACCAACTGCCCCCGCAGGTCCGCTGGATCGTCAACGCGGCGAACATGACCACCGGCGTCGGCTTCAACTTCGAGCGCGACGTGCTGGGCGACTACGTGGTCGGCTGGCTGTCGACGGCCGAGCGGCCGACGCGCCTGGCCGAGGCGGTCGCGGCGTCGGCCGCCGTGCCGGGGGCGTTCGCCGACGTCCACGTCGACGCGCCGTTCCCGTGCCTCGCCGGGCACGAGGTGCGGCTGCTCGACGGCGGCGCCTACGACAACTCGGGCATCCAGCCGCTCGACGACGTGCGGGATGCGTGCCTCGTGGCGGTCAACGCGGGAGGCACGTTCCGCGTCGGTCAGCTGGGCCGGCTCCCGGTGGTCCGCGACCTGCAGCGGGCCAACGCGATCCTCTACCGGCAGTCGACGGGCCTGCGGCGTCAGGTCATGGTCGAGCGCTTCCAGGTCTGGGAGCAGGCGCAGCAGGCGGGGACGCCCGCGCCGCGCTTCGGCCGCCAGGGCGTCCTGTTCAGCCTCGGGACCCGGATGCGCGTCAGCGACGAGTGGGAAGAGGGCCGGCCAGAGCACCCGGAGTGGCGCGAGGAGCTCCTCAACGTGCCGACCTCGTTCGACAAGTTCCCGCGCGAGCTCTGCCGGCGGCTGGTGTATCGAGGCTGGTGGCTCACGGGGGCGTCGCTCAGCCGCTTCCACCGCGAGCTGCTGCCGGCCGCGCTGCCCTCGTGGCGCGAGGTCCCGTAGGAGCCCTCTTGACCGGCGGCCTGCCCGGCCCGATGCCCTCAGAGGTGCGCGACGCGGTGTCGCGGTTGCGGGAGGCCGCCACCGCGGCGGTGCCTCCCAAGCTGCTCGATCGCAACCTGCTGATCGCCACCTGGCGCTGGCCGATGGTCTTCCGGATCGCGCCCGAGTGGCTCTCGCAGGACGGCGGATCCGGAGAGCGGGACCTGAGGGCCGTGCACCTCCTGGCCGAGGTGGTGCGGCACTTCGACGTCATCGCCATCCAGGGCGTGATGGCGCACGCGCCCACGGTGCTGCCGGTGATGGAGCTGCTGGGGCCCGACTGGGCGTTCCTGATGACCGGGCTCTCGCGCGAGAGCACGTACCGCGAGCGCACCGCGATCGTCTTCGACACCCGCAAGGTGCTGCCGCAGGGGCTCGCGGGCCAGATCGTCCTGCCCCAGCAGGGCAAGCGGGCATCGGGCGACGACGACCTCCTCTCGGAGCAGTTCTTCCGGCCTCCGTTCTTCGCCGGGTTCCGCTGCCTGTCGTCGAGCTTCACGCTCGTCAACCAGCACATCGTCTTCGGCACCGAGCTCGAACGGGTGCGGGAGATCGAGGCGCTGGGGCGCTGGATCGACGAGGTGCGCGCGGGCGCGTACTGGGAGGGCAACCTCATCGTGCTCGGGCAGCTCCAGTTGCTGCGGGACGGCTCGCTAGTGCACCGCGCGTTCACCCGGGCCGGGCTTCGGCTGCCGCCCGGGCTCGCCGGGACGACCACGTACGTGAGCAGCAGCGGCCGCCGCGTCAACCAGGCCAGCGCGATCGCGTGGGTCGAGGACGAGGCGGGGCGACCCGATCTCGAGTTCCCCTACCGGAGCGCGGGCGTCTTCGACTACACCCCGCTGTTCGGAGACTCGCTCGGCGGCTACGACTACGTCTCACAGCATCTTCCGGTGTGGGTCGAGTTCGCGGTGACGCCGTGACGGGCCTCCGCGACGAGATGCCGGCGGTGGTGCGGCGTGAGCTGGACGGCCTCGCAGAGGCGCTCGACGAGGCGATCCCGGCGAAGAAGCTCGACGACAACTTCCTCCTGGCCACGTGGAACATCCGAGGCTTCGGAGCCTTCACACCGGCGTGGGTCGGCGCCACCGATGCGTCGCCCAAGCGCGACCGGCAGTCGCTCCATGCGATCGCGGAGATCGTGCGGCGCTTCGACGTCGTGGCCCTGCAGGAGGTCAAGCGCGACACGTCGGGGCTGCGCGCGCTCTACCGGCTCCTCGGAGAGCACTGGAGCGTGCTCTTGAGCGACGTCACCGAGGGCGCCGCGGGCAACAACGAGCGGCTGGCGTTCCTGTTCGATACCCGGCGGGTGAAGCTGTCGGGCCTCGCCTGCGAGATCGTGATCCCGCCGGAGCACCTCGACCGCGACGATGCGACCCATCTGACCCGGCAGTTCGCGCGCAGCCCGTATGCGGTCGGCTTCAGCGTCAGCGGCCACTCGATGACCCTGGTCTCGCTGCACGTGATCTGGGGCTCGTCCCCTCGGGAGCGGGTCCACGAGCTGGGCGCGATCGCGGAGTGGCTCAGCCGGTGGAGCCGGGACAAGTACGCCTGGGACCACGACCTCATCACGCTCGGCGACTTCAACATCGAGCGCCGCGACGACGGGTTCCACGACGCCTTCACGTCGACGGGCTTGACGATCCCGACCGACTTGATCCAGGCCCGCCGCTCGGTGTTCGACGGAGCGGCCGGCACCGGCGCACCGGGCGGCGGCGCGGCGTACGACCAGATCGCCTGGTTCGCGGACACGCACACGAGCCGTCCCCTGAGCCTGGAGTACCGCGCCGGGGGCAGCTTCGACTTCACCGGGAAGGCGCTGCCGTCGCGGGGGTTGACGCCTGCCCAGCTGTCGTGGCGCATCTCGGACCATCTGCCGCTGTGGGCGGAGTTCGGCTTCTGAGCTCTATGAGCTCGTGGCGGCGACCGCCGCGCGCGCGAACTGCCCAGCCGTCGGCGGCCGCGCGCCGGGATCCTTCGCCATGCCGCGGAGGAGCACCTGGCTGAGCTCGGCCGGCAGGTCGGGCCGAAGCTCCCGGAGGTCCGGTGGGGGCTGGTGCACGTGTGCCCAGATCTTGTCGATGTCGCTGTCGCGCTCAAACGGGACGGCCCCGGCGAGGCACTGGTAGAGCACGCAGGCGAGCGCGTAGATGTCCGCCCGGCCGTCGACCTCCCGCCCCTGGGCCTGCTCCGGCGCGATGTAGTCGGAAGTCCCGATCGCCAGACCTGTGCCCGTCAACTCGCTTGCGACGGCGCGCTCCTTGGATAGGCCGAAGTCCGTGAGGAAGGCGTGCTCCTCCTCGTCGCGCCGGCCGACCAGCACGTTCCCGGGCTTCACGTCGCGGTGCACGAGCCCGCGGCGGTGGGCGTCGTCGAGTGCGCCGGCCACGTGGCCGATCAAGCGCAAGGCGCGCCCGGGACCCATGCGCCGTTCGCTGCGCAGCACCGCGCGGAGGTCGGTCCCCTCGACGTAGCGCATCGTGACGTACAGCAGGCCGTCCTCCTCGCCGGCGTGGAAGACCTCGACCGCGTGGGGGTGGTCGATGGCCGCGGCGAGCCGGCACTCCGTCGCGAACCTCGCGCGGAACGTGGGATCTGCCGAGAGTCCAGGCGCGATCAGCTTGAGGGCGACCCGCCGCCCGAGCAGAAGGTCGGTGGCGCGGTAGACGATCCCCATCCCGCCGCGCCCGGCCACGGCGTCCACGCGATGGCCGGCGAACTCCGATCCGATCTCCAGCGTGCCGGAGGGGACGGCGGTCCGAGGCGCGGCCGGGGGCATCGCGATGCTGCGGGCGCCGAGCGCCGGATCCAGGTAGCCGCGCCCGGCGACCACCATGCGGACCGCGTCGACGAGTTGCCGCTCCGCCGCGTCCTTGAGCACGTAGCCGCTCGCTCCGGCGGCGAGCGCGTCCCGCGCAAAGCCCGCGTCGTCGTGCATCGTGAGCATCACCACGGCGCAGCCCGGAGCTGCGTCGAGCAGGCTCGGGATCGCCTCGATGCTGGGCGTGCCCGGCATCGTGACGTCGAGCAGCACGATCCTCGGGCGAAGCTCGTGGGCGACCCTGATCGCCTCGTCCGCGTTCGCCGCCTCGGCGATCACGCGGATGTCCTCCTCGTCGTCGAGCAGGCGCCGCAACCCGCCGCGCACCAGGGCATGGTCGTCGGCGAGCACGACGGTGATCGGGTCAACTGCCACTTCGGCCTGCGCCACGGCAGGCTCGACTCTAATCCCGCCGCCAAGGACGCGTACGCGAGAAGGCCCTCACGGATGCGAGATCCAGCCGCAGTCCCAGCGTCGGCGCCCACGCCACGTCGACGGTGCCGCCGCCGGCCAGCCAGCCGGCCAGGCAGGCCGCGAACCCGGCCGACGCGCTCGCGACGGCGATCCATGCCGGCGCCGCTGGGCGGGCGCCCCTCACCGGGATGGGAACCTGCTGCTAGGCCTCGTCGCCGAGGTCAAGGTCGCGACCTCGCGGGATGACGATGAGCGGGCACTCGGCAGCCTCTGTGAGCTTGCGCGTGGTGCTGCCGAGCAGCACGGCGTGGAGTGGTCCGTAACCCCGCGAGCCGACGAAGAGGACATCGACCTCGCGGCTCTGCTCGAGCAGCACGTGGACTGCGATGCCCCGCCGGAGGACGCCCTCCACGGCGACGGCGTCCTGGTCCGCGACCGCGGCCCGATGCAGGCTGCGGAGCTCGTCCTCCCAGACGCTGCTCACGGAGGCCGCCGGCGCGGTCGTCGACACCGGGATCGCGCCGAACGCCAGCTGCTCCACCGCCGTGATGATCCGCAGCCGGGCGCCCGCTCTGCGAGCGAGGCTGCGGGCTCCGGCGAGCGCTCGCTCGGACTCCTCCGAACCGTCGTACGCCACGCCCACGATCGCGAGCTCCGTGTCCTCCTGCTCGGCGTAGCCGTGCGGCGCTACCGCGACCGGACACGCCGCGCCGCTCAGGAGCTGCTGCGCCACGCTGCCCGCCAGGACGCGACGGACCGGTCCGCGCGTCGTAGAGCCGACCACGACGAGGGCGGCGCCAGACGTCTCGCTCAGTTCGTGCAGCGCCCTCGCGGGGGAGCTGCTGGCCACGACGAGGGCATCCTCGACGGCCACGTCGTCGAGCGTGCGACCGAGCTCCAAGAGGTCCTCGCGGGCGCCGGCCCGCAACGCTCGCTGGTGGTCGTCCTCCGGTCCATCGAGCAGGAGATGGTGGGCGAACACCGTGACCAGGACCACCGGCAGCTGCGCCCGGCGGGCGAGCTTGCCGCCGAGCCGCAGGGGATCGAGCGGGTTCTTCGACGCATCGACCGCGATGAGGACCTTCGGCGACGCGGAGCGTTCACCCATCGCGGCGAAGATACCGGCCCGGGCTGGTGATCCGCCGTTCCTCCGGCCCGGGGAGCACGTTCCAGGCACGAATGCAGTCGAGAACGCCCGCGATTGGTCTCTCTCACCCATGAGCCCGGCGTGGTCCGGGCGCCACGATGCGACCGTGACCCGTCGGAACAACTCCCTGCGCGGCGTCGACGTCGCGGTGATCGGTGGTGGCGCGGTCGGTGTCTGCGCGGCATGGGAGCTCGCGCGCGGTGGCGCGTCCGTCGCGCTGCTCGAGCGTGGCCCCGAGCTCGCGTGGGGCTGCTCGGCGGGCAATGCCGGGATCGTGGGGCCCAGCCACGTGCTGCCGCTCGCCGGCCCGGCAGCGGTTCGTGACGGTCTCCGCTGGATGACGCGGCCCGACAGCCCGTTCTACGTGCGGCCGAGCCCGGCCGTCGTGCCGTGGCTCGGGCGGTTCGCCGCGGCATCGGCCCCGGCTCGCGTCCGCCGCTCGCGTGAGGTGCTTCGTGCCTTGGCGATACGCAGCGCCGGCCTGCACGCCGGGCTCGCCTCCGCCGGCCTCGACACCGGGTATCGGCAGGCCGGCCTGCTGAACGTGTTCTCCCGCGAGTCCGCGCTCGCCGCCGCGCGGCGAGACGCGCTCGCGGACGAACGCGACGGCATCGCCCACGAGGTGCTGACGGCGGAGGACGTGCACGTCCGGGCGCCGACGTTCGCCGCGGCTCCCGCGGGTGCGCTCTTCTCGCCCGGCGAGGCGCGTTGCGACCCGCACCGGTTCGTGGCGGCCGTGGGGAGCGAGGCCCGGGCCGCCGGGGTGGAGATCCGCACCGGGATCGAGGTGCTCGAGCTGCGCGAGAGCGGCGGCCGGGTCGACTCGCTGTGGACGACGGGCGGCGACGTCCCGATCGGGGAGCTCGTCATCGCCGCGGGCGTGTGGACGTCGCGATTCGGCTCCCAGCTCGGCGTCGAGCTCCCGATCGAGGCGGGCAAGGGCTACCACGTCGACGTGCCCTCGGGCGACGACCCCGAGCTGCCGATCTGGTTGCACGAGGACCGGGTCGTGATCACCCCGCTCGACGGGAGGGTGCGGTTCGCGGGGCGGGGCCTGCGCCCGTGCACGCCGGACGGGCTGCCGGTCATCGGTCGCCCCCCTGCGATCGAGAACGCGACGCTGGCGGCCGGCCACGGGATGTGGGGCCTTCAACTCGCCCCGGTCACCTCCGAGCTCGTGGCCCGCGTGATCGTCGGAGACGACAGCGGGAGCGACCTGTCGCCGCTCCGCGCCGACCGCTTCCAGATCCGCGACCGCTCGCCCATCGGCTCCGCGCCCCAGCTGTCCTGAGTGGTCCTTCGTCAACGAAAGCGAGGCATGTGATGACCAAGGTGCTCATCGGCGTCGACGGCTCTGATCGCGCCGAGGACGCGGTCTCCTTCGGACGTGCGCTCGCGCTTGCCGCCGGCGCACCGGTGATCCTCGCCACGGCGCATCAGACGGAAGCACGTCAGCCGCGGTTGGACGGACACCTCAGCCACCCCGGGCTGCGGGAGGAGGCGGAGTCGATGCTCGCTCGCCTTGCGCTCATGCTGCTCGACGTCGAGGACGTCGAGCGCCGGCTCCTGGCCGACCACTCACCCGCCCGCGCGTTGAAGACCGCCGCCGAGCAGACCGGAGCGGGCATCATCGTGGTCGGCTCGAGCCACGTGGGCCGGCTCGGCCGGGTGCTGCCGGGCAGCACGGCGGAGCGCCTGCTCCATGGGGCGCCGTGCCCGGTGGCGGTCGTGCCCGTCGGGTTCGGCGCTCGTGGGCTACCGCCGCACCCGGTCATCGGCTGCGGCTACCAGGCGACCGACGATGGTGCGGCGGCGCTCGGCGCCGCGGAGGAGCTGGCGGTGGCCCTCGGAGGGTCACTGCAGGTGACGCAGGTCGTCGAACCGCCGTCGTACCTCTACGACTCGGGGGAGATGCCGCTGAACATGCCCGAGCTCGACGGGAGGGTGCGAGCCGACGCCGGCCGCGAGCTGACCGAGCGCGTCGGCCATCTCAGCGCGAGGCTGCGCGACGTGGAGGGCACGGTCCTGGTGGGGCGGCCGGTCGACCGGCTCGTCGGCATGACGGAGGCCGTCGACGTGATGGTCGTCGGCTCGCGGGGCTACGGCCCGCTGAAGGCGGTCCTGCTCGGCGGCGTGTCCGGACAGCTCATCCGCTCGGCCGCGTGCCCCGTGATCGTCGTCCCTCGGGGAGCACACACGACCGTCGGCTCGCTGTTCGAGCCGCCGGCCATGTCCGTCTGAGCGGTACCGGGGCGGAGACCTCCGAAGTCTCAGGGTTCGACGAGCCCGCGACGGATGGCGTAGCGCGTCAGCTCGACGCGGTCGCGCATGCCGAGCTTCTCGAGGATGTTCGCGCGGTGGCGCTCGACCGTCTTCTTGGAGATGAAGAGCAGCTCACCGATCTCTTCGTTCGTGTGCGCCTCCGCGACGAGCTTGACGATCTCCTCCTCGCGCGGGGTCAGCACGTCGCCGCGGCCGATCTCGCCCGCGCGGGCGCGCTCGACGTAGTCGCGCATGAGCGCGCGGACGCCCCCGGGATAGAGGAACGGCTCCCCGCGCATCGCCGCCCTGCACGCCTCGACGAGATCGCGGTCGACCGCGCTCTTGAGCACGTAGCCGGAGGCGCCGGCCTTGATCGCCTCGAACAGGTACTGCTCGTTGTCATGCATCGACAGGATCAGGACGCGTACCTCCGGGCGGCGCTGGCTGATCTCGCGTGCGGCCTGCAGGCCCGTCTTGCGCGGCATCGAGATGTCCAGGATCGCCAGATGGACGTCCTCGGAGAGAGCCTGCGCGATCGCTTCCTCGCCGTCCGTCGCCTCGGCCACGACCTCGAAGTCCGGCTGGGCGTTGAGCACGGTCTTGAGACCCCGCAGGACGATCGGATGATCGTCGCCGACGAGGATGCGGGTCTTCAACGGCGTGGTCATGATGGGCGCCGAACAGGGATCACGTACATCCTTCCACCCATCGACGCGCGGGCCGCCGCGACCCAGACTGGAAGGCATGGAATCCGACGGTGAGCGCCTCGCAGAGCCTCCGCGTGATCCTGCCGCGCATCACGGGGCAGTGCTGGGCAGCTGGTCGACGGCCATCGGCTGAGCCTGCCCGATGCGGTTCCGAGAGCCCATGGGGTCCCACCCGCATCTCGCGTGGGCGCCGGCCCCGCCTCAGCCACGCGCGCCCGACAACGAGCTCTACGACCGAGGAGCCGACCTCGTTGAAGCGGCGATGGCGATCCGGCGCGTCGCGGGAGCGCCCGAAGCCAGCCGTGCGGCGCCGGCGGTCCTCGGATGCATCGAGTCCGCGCTCCAGGAGCTCGAAGCCGCGACGAGGGCGCTGGAGCAGGCCGTGGCGGAGGTCGCGTCGACGTCGACGCCCGACTGCCGCGACCGCAGCGGTGATCGGGTGCTCGAGCGCATGCACCGTGGCTACGCGAACCTTCGGGAGGCGCTGTTCGATGCCCACGCCGCCGCGGCGGCGGCCCGCTCGCTGACGAGCCGAGCCCTCGGGCGGCCGAGCCGCGGTAAGGAACGCGGCCGCTATGCGCGCTAACCGGACATGACGCCCAACCGAACGCGGCAACTCCACGACGCCGGCGTGTCGATCTGGCTCGACACGCTCTCGCGCGACCTGCTCGACAGTGGCAGGTTCGCCGATCTGATCGCCGGTTCGGGGGTCACCGGTGCGACGTCGAACCCGACCATCTTCGCCAAGGCGCTCGCGGACTCGGATCTCTACGACGAGCAGCTCGCCGAACTGGCCGCCACGGGCGTGCGCGACCCGCAAGAGCTCTTCTTCGCGGTCGCGCTCGACGACATCCGCCGAGCCGCCGACCTGCTGCGCCCCGTCCACGAGGCCAGCGGCGGGCGCGACGGGTTCGTGTCCTTCGAGTGCACTCCCGACCTCGCGGACGACACCGCTGCCACGATCGAGCAGGCACTCGGGCTGTGGGCCCGCATCGCCCGGCCCAACGCGATGATCAAGGTCCCCGCGACCGATGCCGGAGTGCCCGCGATCGAGGCCCTCACGGCGCGTGGTGTCAACGTCAACGTGACGCTGCTGTTCTCCGTCGATCGCTACGAGCAGGTCATCGACGCCTACCTGGCGGGCCTCGAACGGCGGGTCGAGGCCGGTGAGCCGGTCGGGCAGATCGCGTCGGTCGCCTCGTTCTTCGTCTCGCGGATCGATGGCAAGGCCGACGCCGTCCTACCGCCCGACTCGCACCTGCGCGGCAGCGTGGCGATCGCGAACGCGCAGCGCGCCTACGCGCACTATCGCGACCGCTTCTCGGACCGGCGCTGGGGTGCGCTCGAGGAAGCCGGCGCACACCCGCAGCGGCCGCTCTGGGCCAGCACCGGCACCAAGGATCCGGCCTACTCGGACGTGCTCTACGTCGAGGGGCTGATCGCGCCGGGGGCGATCAACACGATGCCGGAGGCGACGCTGCGCGCCTTCGCCGACCGCGGGACGGTCGGTGCGGCGCTCAGCGCCGACGCGGGAGCAGCGGAGGAGACGCTGCGCGAGGCGAGCCGTGCCGGCGTGGACCTCGCGGCGATCGCGCGCGAGCTCGAGCGCGCGGGAGTGCGCGCGTTCTGCGACTCCTACCGCGAGCTGCTCTCCCGCATCGACGCGGTGCTCCGGCGCGTCACCGTGTCGCGCTAGCGCGCGCCGTCGCGGTCGACTCCTCGGTCGCGCGTCCGCGAACCATGGGCCCGGGCACTCAACGGGAGCCGATGGCGGCCCCACGCGCGGGTCAGCGCAACGGCAGGTCCGGTACGCGACCGCCGGCGGGCTCGAGCTCCCGTTCGTGCGGCTGGATGGCGGCGCCGGGGCGGAGGCGGCCGATGATGCGCTGCGCCCGCCACGCGATCTCGTCCGTCTCCGCGCGCAGGGCGTCCGCGATGGCGGGCAGCGTCTCGCCGCCCAGCAGCATCGCGAAGATCGGCAGGTCCTCCCCGTCCAGTCGAGCCGCCGCGGCGTCGTAGGTGCCGCGAGGGACGCTCGGCAGCATGGTCTCGCCGCGCGCGACCCCACGGATCGCGGCGAGCAACGCCGAGACCGGCTCGGCCTTGTCGACGACGGCGTCGGCGTGCGCCACGCGCGCCGGCAGCGCCAGCGTGCGCTTGTCGAACGCGGAGTAGATGATCACCCCCGGCGGATGCGGCCGGTCCTTGATCCGCCGGCACTGTGCGAGCCCGTCGGAGCGGGCGACGTCGTGGTCGACGACCAGGACGTCGGGGCGCCGGTCGCCGAGTTGTCGCGCCAGCTCCGCCGTGGTCGGCATTGCTCCCACAACGGCTATGTCGGGCTCCTGCTCGACGACGCGCTGCAAGCCCACGAGCACGGCGGGATGGTCGTCGAGCAGCGCCAGTCGGATCATGCTTCGGAGTGTGTCGGCGCCCTCGGCCGCCGACGATGGGGTGCGGACCGCAGCTGCGGTCAGCGAGCGCCCCAGCCGGGCGTCAGGCGGCGTCGACCGGGATGGTGAGCTTGACCTCGGTGCCGCGGCCCGGTGCCGGCTTGATCTCGAAGCCGGCGCCGATCAGCATCGCGCGCTCTCGCATGCCGCGGATCCCGTGCGAGGACCTGCTCGCCGCGGAGGGGAGGCCGCGACCGTCGTCGCGCACCGTCAGCACCACCTCGTCAGCGGCCCGTTCCAGCCGAAGCTCGACGGTCTCCGCCTGCGCGTGTCTGGCGACGTTGGTCATCGCCTCCTGCGCCACGCGGTAGATCACCAGCTCCTGCTCCTCCGACAACGGGAGTCGCGGCGGCTCCAGGTGCCGGTCGACGCGGACGTGCGCCTGCTCGCCGAAGGCCGTGGCGAGCGCAGCGAGCGCGCTCTGCAGCCCGAGGTCCTCGAGCGCCTCGGGCCGCAGTTGGCGAGCGATGCGGCGGACGTCCTCCGTACCCTGCCGGGCCGTCTCGCGCAGCTCGTCGAGCTGCGGCCGGAGGTGCTCGGGGATCGCGCCGGAGAGGCCTTCGACCTGGAGCATCACGCCGGTCAGCGTCTGGCCGACCTCGTCGTGGAGCTCCCGCGCGATCCGCCCCCGCTCACCTTCTTGGACGAGCAACGCGCGCCGCGCGCTCTCGCGCCGCTCGAACTCGAGCCGGTCGAGCATCTCGTTGAACGTCTGCGCCAGTGCGGCGACGACGGGACCACCTTCGACCCGCACGCGGCGCCCGGGCGAGAGCGGGTCGTGTCGGCGCATCGTGTCGGCGAGCTGATCGAGCGGCATGAACGCGCGGCGCAGCAGCACCAGGTTGATCGCGAGCATCACGAGCAGTCCCGCGACCAGCACGACCAGCTCGGTGGCGTGGGGCGGCACCGAGACCGTCACCGGCCCGAAGACCAGACCGAGGAACGCCAGTACGAGAACCAGGGCGTTCGTGCCGAAGACCTGCCAGAACAGCGGCAGCGAGCTCAAGCGCGCGAGCATGCCTCAAGCCTCGCATGCGCTCAGGCCGCCTCCGCCGTCGCGTCCGGCCGTCGCACGACGTCGAGAACCGAGAGCACCCGGATCTCCCCGCTCGGGAGCGCGACCCGTGCTACGTCGCCGGCACGAACGCCGGTGAGCGCCTTGCCGACGGGCGATGCCAGCGACACCTCGGCGGGCTTGGAATCCGTCGTACGGCGGCCCACCAGCTCGAACTCCATCGTGTCGCCCAGCTCGTCGGCGACCGTCACGACCGAGCCGAGACCTGCCGCGCCGTCCACCAGCTCGCCGGCCGCCACGACCGTGGCGAAGCGCGCGACATGCTCGAGCTGGGCGATGCGCGCCTCGGCGTAAGCCGCGTCCTCGCGGATCGCGAGCTCCTCGTCGTCGTCCGCAGGGCTGCCGTGGACGCGAGCGTCTCGCAGCCGCTGCGAGACCTCGCCACGGTGCCGGGCGCGCAGGTCGTCGAGCTCTCGCATGAGCCCGGCGTAGTCCGTGGCGCTGAGGACCATGCCCGCGGCAGCGGCAGGAGAGGATGCACGGTGGTCGGTCATCCGGTCACCCTGGCGCTCCTGCGGGCGGCCGGCGATGAGGTCGCAACCGCATCTTGCGGCGCCGGGAACCCCATCACCCCGAGTGGTTCAGCGAGACCGTGCGTGACGAGTCTCCCTCTTCCACGTGTGTCGAGGGCAGCCACGCCGGGCCTCATCCCGGTGGAGTGGGAACGGTGAGGGCCCGGCGCGGCGTTTGGGGATGGAGAGGCGGCTCCGGACAAGCCGGTGGCCGCCGCCACGACAACAGCGTGACCTCTCGACGACCGCTGCGTGATGAGGTCTCGACCACATATACGCGACTACGAGCACCTCATCCGTGGAGCTCCAGCGGTTTATCGCGTCGTCAGGAGACGCCTGCGGCGACCCTCCCCTCGGACGCGCGGGAGGTCTTGGGAACCGGCGCCTGCGCGCCCTCCTCGAACTCGCGTGCGACCGCGGAGCGGTTGGGCTCGGGCAGCAGCACGGTCGCGATCACCGTCACGACCGCGCCGGCCATGATGTACAGCGCGATCGGGAGCGTGCTGTCGAACGTGTGCAGCATCCAGACGGCGAGCAGCGGCGCGGGGCCGCCCGCGACGACGGAGGCGAGCTGGTAGCCGATCCCGGCGCCGCCGTAGCGCAGCCGCGTCGTGAAGCTCTCCGCGATCAGCGCGGCCTGCGGGCCGTACTGCATGTTGTGCGGGATCAGCGAGACGGCGATCGCGAGGAAGACGATCGTCGAGTCCCCCGTGTTGAGCAGCCCGAAGTACGGGAGCGCCCAGAGACCCGTCAGGACCGCGCCCGTGATGTACATCCGCTTGCGGCCGATGCGATCGGACAGGTGGCCGAAGAACGGCACGAAGAACAGCGCGAGCGCCGCGGCGACCATCACCGCGTTCGTGGCGAAGGTCTTCTCGAAGCCGAGGTCCTCGGTCGTGTACTCGAGCACGAACACCGTGAAGATGTAGAACGGCATCTGCTCGGACATGCGCAGCAGGGCGCTGAGGACGATCTCGCGCGGGTTGCGCTTGATCACCTCGATGACCGGCGTGCGCTCGACGGTCTTGTTCTCGACCTCGCGCGCGAACAGCGGCGACTCGAGCACGCCGAGGCGCACCCACAGGCCGATGCCGATCAGCAGCGCGCTGGCCAGGAACGGGATCCGCCAGCCCCAGCTCTCGAACGCGTCGCCGGTGAGATGACTGCACAGCGTGACCGCGCCGGTCGAGAGCAGCAGGCCGATCGGCACCCCGGCCTGCGGCAGGCTGGCGATCAGGCCGCGCCGCCGCGGGTTGCCCCACTCCATGCTCAGAGTGACCGAGCCTGCCCACTCGCCGCCCACGCCGATGCCCTGCATCAGGCGCAGCACGACGAGGAGCGTGGGCGCCCACAGCCCGATCGTGGCGTGCGTCGGCATGACGCCGATCAGCACGCTCGCGCAGCCCATCAGCAGCAGCGTCGCGATGAGCGTGGCCTTGCGGCCGATCCGGTCGCCCCAGTGGCCGAACAGCGCGGCGCCGACCGGACGGGCGGCGAAGCCGACGGCGTAGATCGCGAACGACGCGAGCGCGCCGGCGTAGTGGCTGGACTCCGGGAAGAACAGCTTTGGGAACACGAGTGCGGCCGCGGTCCCGTAGAGGAAGAAGTCGTACCACTCGATCGACGTCCCGACGACGCCGGCGAACAGCGCTCGCCGTACCTGGCGGCGCCGCGTATGATCGTCGCCTCCTCCAGGGCCGTTGCGCGCCGGATGCGCGCCGTTTCCCCGTCCGTTGCCGTTCCCGCCGGTCGCAGTGTGGTCGCGCGTGAACCGTCCGCCTGTCGAAGACGTGGCACCTCCCTCGCTCCGCCCGGGCCCCCACCCGGGCTCGACAACCTGATTTCTTACCCGAAGCACTCAGCCGCGGAAACGGTGCGCCGGTCAATCTCGACCGCTCTCTCATCTGAGGGAGTCACGTCGGGGTGGGTCGGCGCCGCGGCGCGTGCAGGTGTCGGCCGCGACGCCGGACGCGAAGGTCAGGAGCCGCTCGAGCGATTCCGCGTCGAGGGCTCGGACGGCGGCGCGGTCGAGCGCTCCCGTCTCGTGCAAGTACGTCAGGGCCCCGGCGGTGAAGGCGTCGCCGGCTCCCACGGTGTCGACGACGCGCGTTCGTGGCGCCGGCACCCGCGCCGAGAAGGACGCCGTGGCTGCTCGTGCACCGTCCGCGCCGTGCGTGACCAGCACGAGCGCCACCCCTTCCGCCAGCCAGTCCGCGACGACGTCGTCCTCGTGACCGTCCGGGTAGAGCCATGCCAGGTCCTCGCTGCTGACCTTCACGATGTCGACATCCGCCGTCCAGGTGGCGAACCGGCGGAGGTAGGAGGCGCGGTCGGCGATCAGACCGGGGCGGATGTTCGGATCCAGGCTGATCAAGCGTGACCGTGCTTCGCGCTGCAAGAGGCCCTCGAGCGTCGAGGCGACCGGCTCGAAGACGAGCGCGATGGAACCGAGGTGCAGCGCGGCGTCCGGGGGCAGGCGGCCGCCGTTCGGCAGCTGGTGCAGATGCTCGGGGCGCAGTCCGCGATCGGCGGCGCCTTCGGCGTGGAACGAGTACGTGGCCTGGCCGTCGGCGGCCAGGTGCACGAACGCAAGCGTCGACAGGTCGTCGGTGGCGAGCGACCAGCCGTCCAGCACGCCGGACGCCGTCAGGTGGTCGCGCAGGAGCACGCCGAAAGCGTCGCGCGAGAGCCGGCCGAGGAACGCCGTGGGCACGTCCAGGCGCGCCAGGCCGACGGCGACGTTCAGGCAGGAGCCGCCGGGATGGGGCTCGTAGGCCAGGGTCCCGAGCGTCGTCCGCGCCGGCGTGAGGTCGACCAGCGCGTCGCCGGCCACGATCACGGCGACGGCCTCCTCGCCGGGCGTCATGCCGACATCGTGCGGACCGCGTCCTCGAAGTCCTGCACGGCGGTGGCGGTCAGGTGCTCGGCGAAGAACTCCTCGGCCACGTCAGGTCCCATCGTGAAGCAGTCCACGCCGCGGCGGGCGAGGGTGACCATGCTCGTGACGTCGCGGATGCTCGCGAGCAGCACCTTCGTCGCGGCGCCCGTCGCGCGCAGCACTTCGTGCATGGCGGTCACCTCGGCGATGCCGTCGCGACCGGCATCGTTGAGCCGGCCGAGATACGGCGCGATGTAGGTCGCGCCCGCCGCCGCGGCGACGATCGCCTGGCCCGGTGCGTACACCGCCGTCAGCAGCGTGGGGATGCCGCGCGCGGAGAGTTGCGCGCAGGCCGCCGAGCCGGCCCGCGAGGCGACGACCTTGACGACGACCTCGTCGCCGAGGCTCCGGAGCTCTTGGCCGCGCTCCACCAGCGTGGCGGTGTCCTCGCCCCAGGCCTGGAAGAACACCTCCCGTGCGCCTGCGGCAACCGCCCACTGGTAGATGTCCGGCGCGTCGCCGACGCCGAGGCCCGACCGCTGCAGGATGGTCGGGTTCGTCGTCACACCCGTGAAGAGCCCGGTGCTCAGGAGGTCCTCCGCGGCCCCGCGGTCGGCGGTGTCGAGGTACAGGCGCACGTGTCGATCCCGTGGAGATCCTAGGCCGCCGCCGGCGAGCCCACGTCACCGCACAGGTGCACCTGCACGCCGAGGGCGGCGAACATCGCGGCCTTGGCGTGCAGTGCGCGGTCGGCGGTCGCGTCGTCGGGCGCGTAGGCGACGTTGAGGTGGTTGGCCTTGTGACGGGCCATGAACTGGTCGCGCGTGACGCCGTGGATGACCGCGTGCATGATCGGCCACTGCGGCGTGGTGGCCTCCAGCCGCCGGCGGGTCTCCTCCTCGGGCAGCTCCACCGCCGTCGCCCGCCCGAGGTCGACGTGCAGGGCGCCGTCCATGACGAACACCCGCGACCACACGACGGGGCCGGGCTTGGACACGCCGCTGAGCGTGCCGCCGCCGAGGGGGAAGAACATCGGCGGCTGGCGCGTGCTCCATGACTTGTCGTAGCCGCCGTTGTGCGAGGCCGGGACGGAGCCGGAGATCTCGAAGACCCAGACGAACCGGCCGTCGTGCTCGGCGCCCCAGCGGACGTCGTGGAGCGTGGTGGCCGGATCGAGGCCCATCGCGGTCCAGACGCGATTGGTGACCAGCGCGTCGACCGCGGCCCCCTCGTCGACCTCGTTGAAGTGCGGCAGCGGGACGCCGGGGTAGAGCTCGCGCGATCCGTCGCGGCTGCGCACCGGTGGGCGCTCGGCGTTGTTGAGCAGCCCCTCGACGAGGTCGCTGGCGGGCACGACGTCCTTGAGTCCCTGCTGGTACTGGATCCCGACCGCGTCGAGGCCGAAGTCGTCGGCCATGCGCACCGCCGCGACGTACATCTTGCACTGGCTGAGGATCTGCGCGTCGGTGAGCTCGGTCGCCTCGTCCGTGCCGGTGTCGAAGGTCAAGCCGGCGTCGTCGAGCCAGCTGCGCACGGCGTGCGCCTCGTCGTCGCCGACCCGCCCCATCTCGGCGACGAGCGCGCTCTGCGACAGGCGCTCCTTGTAGATCCCGAGCGGGTTGAGCAGCTCGTCGTCGATGATCGCGTTGTACATCCCCATGCAGCCCTCGTCGAAGACGCCGATGATCGCCTTCTCGTGCTGCAGGTGGGCGGCGAGCGCGCGGCCGAGGTCGGCCTCCGGCCCGCCGCCGGCGCCGTCGCGGTCGCGTACGTGGCTGGTGTCGTGGGTGAGCTCGCCCGACTCGAGCCAGGTCCGCAGGCCCTCGCGCGCCCAGTCGTCGGTGAAGTCCTCGCTCCAGAGGACCGAGTGGCGCACGCCGGCCTTGGTCAGGCTCGCGGTGAGGTTGAGCAGGCCGACGAGCCCCGGGAACTCGCCGCTCCAGTTGGCGACGAGCAGGATCGGGCCCCGGTGGGTGCGCAGGCCGGCGAGGACGTGGTGGCTGTACTGCCACACGGCCTCGGCGACGATGAGCGGCGCGTCGATGGGAATCCGCTT
>DATFQI010000327.1:0-28929 GCA_035264365.1 Solirubrobacteraceae bacterium | reverse complement strand
CGCAAGCTCGACAACGAGTGGCTGCACCGCGCCGAGACGATCGTCGAGCAGTTCCTTGACCGCCCGGAGGAGTACGACCAGCCGACCTGCGGGCCCGGTCCGTTCTCGATGGCGAACGCGGACACGGTCACCGACGTCCTGAAGCACGCTGGATTCGAGAGGCTCGAGCTCGCTCGTCAGGATCTCCTGATCAAGGTCGGCGACGACTTGGACCACGCCGTGAACCTCGTCATGTCGATAGGCCCCGCCGGCGAAGTTCTGCGGCTGTGGGGCGATCGGGCCGCCGAGATCCGCCCCAAGGTCCGTGCGGCGCTGCTCGAGGGCATGGCCGACATGGTCCGCGACGACGCCGTCTACGCCGGTTCCTCGACCTGGTCCGTACGCGCCCTCGCTCCGTGATGGCGAGCCCTGCGTGATCTATCGCAGCTCGCCGGGCAACAGGCTGAAGACAACCGTGTCGCGCCGCGTGCCCTTGAACGGGATATGCGCGCGCAGGACGCCCTCACGGGTGAACCCGCAGCGCTCGGCAACGCGCTGTGACGCAGGATTGTCCGGGCCGCATGTGATCTCCAGCCGGGCGAGCTGCAGATCGCGAAATGCCCAGCCGGCGATGAGCCGGACGGCGTGGGTTGCGACACCGCGCCCACGAGCGTGCGGCGCCAGCCAGTAGCCGATTGCAGCACGGCCCTGCTCCAGGTCGACGTCGTTCAGCGAGCCGCCGCCGAGCACCACGTCGTGGTCGTGTGGCTCGACGAGCGCCAACCCGATCTGCTCGCCGCGTTTGCGCGCCTGCTCCTGGCTGTCGAGGTAGGCGCGCGCCGCAGCCTCGGTCTGCGGCGCCCAGTCCGAGAAGCGACGAAAGAACGGATCGCTGAACGCCTCGAGCTGCAAAGGCACATCCGTTTCGCGCCACGGACGCAGCACGACGACGTCATCCGCCAGCGAGGGCACCCGGAGCGCAGGCATGCGACAAACGTACGGACAGGCACAAATCGGCCCGGCGTCTGCGACTGCTGCGAGGAGTGGATAAGTCGGGCTGAGGCCGAGTTATCCACCGCTCGGTGCTGAGGCGGGGAGGCCTCGCGGACAGCCGAGCTCCGCGGTCGCGTAGCGGGTGGTCACTGGGTCGACGCGCACGCGCAGGCGCTCGCGACCAGTGCGAGCTTCCGGACGCGCCCGCTGTCGAGCCATTCGACCCACAGCCGGTGGGCGGCGAGCAGGTCGTCGAGCGCGCGCCGGCCGAGTTGCGCGGTGATGGCCGCGGCTTCCGCGGCATAGGCGTCCGCGAGCGCGCTCGCCGTGTCGCGGTGCGCGCCGCTGTGGTCCTCGATCTGCGTGACGGCGAGCCCGGCCCGCTCGAGCGAGTCGGTCAGCTCGTCGAGCGGGGTGAGCCAGACCGTGTCCGGATCGGGCATCGCCGCGCGCTCGGCGGCCGTCAACGGGCGCCCCTCCTCGAACGTGAAGGCGAAGCGCCCGCCCGGCGCGAGCGCGGCGGCGATCGCGTGCAGCAGCGGGTCCTTGTCCTCGAAGGCGAGCATCGCCTCGAGCAGCAGCACGACGTCGAAGCGCCCCGGCGGGAGCGGCGGGACGTGCGCGGTCGCGAAGCGGCACGGCAGCCCGTTCACCTCCTCGCGGGCGATGGCGATGGCGCTCGCGCTGAAGTCCACGCCGAGGTAGCTGCAGCCGAGCTCCCGCACGAGCAGGCGCCCTGGCCCGCCGACGCCGCAGCAGACGTCCAGCACCTCGACCCCCGGGCCGGCCCCGGCCCGCGCCGCGAGCGCACGGATCTCGGCCGCCGTCATGAAGCTCTCCTGGCCCGCGAATCCGCCGGGGCCGTAGGCCGCCTCGCGCACACGGCGCAGGGCCAGATCGAAGGGCGTGCGGTCGTCCTGCCTCATCGCGAGAACGCGCCGAGGAAGCGGTCGCGGAACGAGGCCATCGGCGACACCGGCGCATGCGGGCTCGGCTCCAGGCCGTCCTGCCAGCCCCAGCCGGCGATCCGGTCGATCACCTTCGGGTCGCGCGCGATGAGCGAGATCGGCACGTCGTGCCCGGCACCCTCGCCGCTGACGAGCGTCGCGGGCTGGTGATCGCCCAGGACGACGAGCACGGTGTCGTCGTCGCCGTAGCGCTGCACGAACGAGAACAGCGCGCGCAGCGAGTACTCGATCGAGGCCCCGTAGGCCTTGCGCGCGCGTTCTGCGTCGCCGAACAGCGACGCCTCGGAGGACTGCGCGGCCGGGATGCGCCCGAACACCGAGCCGTCGCCGACGTCGCCCCAGTCGATCAGCCGCGGGATCCGCGTCCAGGGCGCGTGGCTGGAGATCAGGTCGACCTCGGCGAACAGCGGCGACCGGCGGCGCGGCGCGAGCTCGCGGCGCTGCAGCGCCGCCAGTGTGTACTGGTCCGGCATCGGCGGCAGCCCGAAGCCGGGACCGCGGTAGCCGAGGTTGCGGCGGTCGTAGACGGCGTCGTAGCCGTAGAAGTCGTGGCCCTCGGGCCAGGCGCGGCGGTTCGCCGGCATGGCCCCGACCGCGCGCCAGCCCGCCCGCTTGAACGCCCGCGTGAGGGTCAGGCGGTCGTTGTCGACGAGCTTGTCGTAGCGGCGCTGGCCGTCGACCCGGATGCCCGACTGCATCGTCGCGTGCGCCAGCCAGCTCAGTCCGCCGAACGTCGGCGAGGCGAGGAAGGCGCTGCGCGAGGCGAAGCCGTCGGCCCGCAGCTGCGCCGTGCCGCGCGCGAGCACGGCGTCGACCGCGGGTGAGAACGAGGAGTCCTGGACCGCGACCCGCCCGTAGCTCTCGACGAAGACGAGCAGGACGTCCTTGCCGCGCAGCCCGGTCAGCAGCCGGTCGGCCGGCGTGGATCGGAACGGGTCGTCGGCGAGCTCGCCGGCGAGCGCCGCGCGGTCGTCCAGGCCGGCCTTCACCGCGCGGACCTCGTCGACCGCCAGGGCGGAGGCGCTCGAGGTGGGGACCGCCGCGCCGGCGAGCCGCAGGGCCACCCAGACCACGGCGAGCGCGGCCGCCGCCCGCAACGCCCAGGCGCGGTGGTCGGCCGCCACGCGCGAGACGCGCAGCAGCGCCAGCACCGGGAGCGAGAGCAGGGCGAGGACGAGCAGCGCCGCGCCGACGACGATCAGGTCGGCGCTCGAGGAGCCGACGGCGTCGCGCAGCGTCTCGATGCCGATCCCCACGTAGCTCGAGTCGTCGACCGGGTCGAACGGCCGGTCGAAGGCCGTGAAGAACCCGACGTCGAGCAGCTTCACGACGGCGAGCAGGCTCAGCACCACGCCGGCGGCGACGGCCAGCACCCGCCGCGGCGCGGGCGGCAGCAGCGCGGCCGCGGCGAGGAGGACCAGCAGCTCGAGCGGGAGCCGCGCGAAGGCGCCGGGCGTGAAGCGGCCCGGGTGGTTGGGGGCGACGAGCGCGGCCCAGACGAGCAGCAGGGCGAGCACGCTCAGGACGACGGTGATGCCCGCCCGGGACGCGCGCCGCTCGGGCACCGCCCCGTCTCGCCGGCGCCACAGCCACCAGGCGCACTCCCCCATCGAGGCCGCCAGCAGAGCGAGCGCGGCGGCCAGCAGCGCGACCGCGAGCCCGTGCGGCAGCACGTCCGCGGCCACGACGGTGAGCGCAACCCCCTGCAGGCCCGCGACGACCCGGCGCCACCGGCGCGGCGGGAGCGGCGCGCGCATCCACGGCAGCAGCCGCTCGCCCGCGAGGAACGCGTAGCGCGCGAGCCCGATCGCGAGCACCCACGCCCCGTACTCCGGCGCGACGAAGACGCTGAGGGCCAGGATCAGGAACGCGTCGACCTCGCCGTCGAAGCGCGCGCCGAGCGCGCTCACCGTCCCGGTACGCCGCGCCACCGGGCCGTCGACGAGGTCCAGCGCAAGCGCGCCTGCGGCGAGCCCCACGAGCGCCGCGGTCGAGGGATCGTGGGCCAGCGAGTCCGCGGCGAGCGCCGCGACGCCGACGGCGAGCGTCGCGCGGGCAAGGGTCACCCACGAGGCCGGCCCCAGCCGACGGCCGGGCGCGAGGCTGCGCGCCAGCAGGGTCGCGATCGTCACGGCGCAGGCGACGCCGGCGCTCCAGCCCAGCGCGCCCAGGCCGGCGAAGCCGAGCAGGACGGCCAGCAGCGCCAGCTGGGCGGCCAGGCCGATCGCGGGCCCGGTCCGGCGGGCGCGCAGCGTGGCCTGCTCAGGCATCCGCGAACCGGGGCGAGAGCGCGTAGCGCAGCAGCACCACGTCGCCGATCTGGCGCACCTCGGCGAGCTTCGCGCGGCGACCCGCGTTCCATGGGAAGCGGCCGTCGCTGACGAAGCGCGGGGCCCGCGAGTCCCCGATGAAGAACGGCGCGACGACGAGCTGGAGCTCGTCGACGAGGTCGTCGGAGAGGAACTGGGTGTGCACGACGCCGCCGCCCTCGACCATCAGCCGCGCGACGCCGCGGTCGGCGAGGTCCTCGCTGAGCCGGCGCATGCGGACGTGGCGGCCGCCGTCGACGACCGTCGCCACCGGCCCGAGCCGCCGGCGGGCGTCGGCCACGCGCGCGCGGGACGTGTACACGAGCTTCTGTGCGTCGCCCGTGGTGAAGAAGTTCGAGTCCGCGTCGAGGTCGCCGCGGCTGGTCACCGTGATCTTCATCGGCGACGGCGCGAGCCCGCGGGCGGCGCGCTGCTCCCGGCGCCGGGGCGAGCGCACGAGCAGCCGCGGGTTGTCGGTGCGCACCATGACCGCGCCGACCATGATCGCGTCGCAGGACGCGCGCACCTCGTCGACCCGGTCGAAGTCGGCCTCGTTGGAGAGCGCGAGGCGCGGCGTCTGGTCGCCGAGGTAGCCGTCGAGCGACACGCTGCAGCTCAGCAGGGTGTACGGCCGATCAGCCACCTCTCCCCCCTTCTCTGAGCCGGCCGGTCGCGAGCACGGCAGCGCCCGGCAGGCCGGCGACGAGCACCATCACGCCGTAGGCCACCGCGGTCGCGACCCCAAGCGACGCCCCGAGGCCGGCGGCCGCGAACGCCCACGCCGTCATGCCCTCGCGCGGCCCCCAGCCGCCGACGTTGGGCAGCGCCGCGGCTGCCAGCACGAGCAGCGCCAGCGGCAGCAGCTGCGACAGCGGCGCGCTCACCCCCACCGTCCTCGCGGCGATCACGAACGTGGCCGCGTGGCCCGCGACGACGAGCGCGGAGGCCAGCGCCACGGCCGGCCACGCCCGCCGCGCGAGCAGGCCGTCGTGCAGCTCGCGGGCGGCGGCGGCGCGCCAGCGCGCCCAGCGTGAGCCGGCGGCCGCCGGCCGCAGGCGGGTCGCCAGGGCGACACCGGCCACCACGCCGAGCAGCGCGAGCGCGACGAGCGGCACGGCCGCCCGCACCGGCGAGGGCAGCACGAGCAGCACCGCGAGCGTGAGGACGACCTGCACGACCTGGCCCGCCGAGCGCTCCCACGCGACGGCGCGCAGCCCGCGGCCCACGTCGCGGGTCTCCCGGCCGTGGCTCAAGCCGCGGTGGACGTCGCCCACGATCCCGCCGGGCAGCGCGACGTTGAGGAAGATCGAGCGGTAGTACGCGGCCACCGCCGTGCCGAGCGGCAGCTCGGCGCCGAGGCCGCGGGCCACCGTCCGCCAGCGCCAGGCGCAGCAGGTGGTCGTGACGACGGCGATGCCCGTCGCCGCGGCGAGCGCGGCGCCGTCGACCGCGCGCAGGCCGTCGAGGAACGGGCCCGTCCCGAGGTGCCACACGAGCAGGGCGAGCGTCCCGCCGGCGAGCGCGACCCGGCCCCGGCGCCACGCCGTCCGGCGATCGGAGCTGCCGCTCCCGGCATGCACCGCTGCGGCCGTCACGGCAGCACCAGCAGGTCGGCGTGCCCGACGGTGACGGTGAGCTCCCCCGCGCCCGCCTGCGCGAGGCGGCGGCTCAGGTATGCGCCTGCCGCGAGCCCGGGCTCCTGCTCGCAGGCGGCGGCCACCCAGCCCTCGAGCCACTCGGCCGCCAGCTCAGCGTCCGCCGCGCCGAGCCGCCAGTGGCTCGGCCGGACGGCGCATTCCGCGTCGCCCAGCGCGCGAACGGCCGCCGCGACGGCATCGGGGCCGAGCCGGCCCTCGCGCCGCTGGTGGGCGTTGAAGGCGGCGGCGATGGGGGCGTCGAGCGGGTCGGCCGGGGTCAGCGCGACGCGGCCGGAGACGGTCAGGGCGAGCAGCATCGGGAGCCCGCGGCAGGCGCCGAGCATCGCGCCGAGCTCGTCCGCGGTCAGCAGGTCGAGCAGCGCCGAGGCGACGACGGCGTCCGCGCCCGCGAGGTCCTCAGGCGCGAGCCGCGTGACGTCGGACCGCCGCGCCTCCACGCTCACGCCCTCGGGCGCGCCCGCGACGGCGAGCTCCAGCAGGTCGGGATCGCGATCGTGCACGACCCAGTGCTGCGGCCCGGGCAGCCGCGGCGCGAGCCAGCGGCCCATCGAGCCGCTGCCGCCGCCGAGGTCGTGGATCACGAGCCCGTCCGGCGCCAGGCGCCGCGCGAGGCGCTCCGCCAGCTCGGCCGAGCGCGCGGCCGCGTCGGCCGGCTCGCGCAGGTCGAGCCACCCCGGGCTGACGCGCACCTGCGTGCTCATCGCGCCGTCCCCTCGAGCGCGCCGGCGACGCCGTCGAGCACACCCGCGACGGCTGCCGTGGTGACCTCCCATCCGTGCAGCGACTCGCGCCGCTCGCCGGCCGCTCGCCGCAGGCGAGCGCGCAGCACGGGATCGCCGAGCCAGGCGCGCAGCGCAGCGCCGAGCGCCACGGGATCGCCGGGCGGCACGACCAGTCCGGGCCCGTCGCCGAGTGCCTCGCGCACGCCGCCGACGTCGCTCGCGACCACCGGGATGCCGCGGGCGAGCGCCTCGGTCACGACCATCCCGTAGGTCTCGGCCCGCGACGGGAGCACGAGCAGGTCCGCGGCCGCGTACGCGCGATCGAGGTCCCCCCCGGTGCGCGGGCCCGAGAACCGCACCCGGTCGCCGAGCACCCCCGCGCGGCCCCGCGCGCCGTCCGCGAACGCGCGGTCGCGGTCGAGGCTCCCGACGCACGTGCAGCGCCAGGCGAGGTCCGTCACCGAGGCGAGCGCGTCGAGCAGCACGTCGTGGCCCTTGATCGGCGTCACGGCCGCGACGCACAGCAGATCGCCACCGGCCGCCGTCCCGGGCGCGCGGGCGGCGGCGTCGACCCCGGGCAGCGCCACGTGCACGGCTGTGCCCGGCAGGTCCAGCCACCGCTTGGTCCACGCGCTCGTCGTGATCACCGCGGCGGCCGCCTCCAGCAGCTCGCGCTCGGCGCGATCGCCCAGCGGCATGTGCAGCAGGACGACCTGCCGCAGCCGGCGCGCGTGCGGCACCAGTACCTCGGGGGCAGGGGACGCGATCAAGCCGTCCAGCAGCACCACGGCGCCGTCCGGGATCCGCTCCACCGTCCGTGCGAGCGCGGCGAGGTCGCCCGGCACGGCGTGCTCGCGCACCGTCCAGCCGAGCGCGGCGAGCCCGTCGCAGACGCGGCGGTCGTACGTGTTCCCGCCGCTCGGCCGCGCCGGGTCGTCGACGCCCTCGGGCACGATGACGTGGACCTCGGTCACAACGGCCGCTCGTAGCTCGCCCACGCGACGTGCGACTCGTGCAGCGTCACCGCCAGCCCGTCGAGCTCCCGCGCGCCGTCACCCAGGCCGCCGGAGAGCGCGGCGTCCGCGAGCCGGTCCGCGATCAAGCGCGCGAGCGCCTCGGTGGTCGTGTTCATGCCCGCGAGGCCCTCCTCCTCGTCGAGGTTGCGGTAGCCGAGCTCGCCCAGCACGGCGCGCAGCGCCTCCGAAGCGCGGCCGATGTCGACCACGATGCCGTCGGCGTCGAGCTCCGCGCGGCGAAAGGTGGCGTCGACGACGAAGGTCGCACCGTGCAGGCGCTGGGCGGGCCCGAACACCTCGCCGCGCAGGCTGTGGGCGATCATCATGTGGTCGCGGATCGTCAGGCTGAACACGCGCTACGTCCCGTCGTAGGTGATCGTGTGGCAGAGCGCCGGCAGGCTGCCCTCGGCCAGACGGGCCATCACGCCGGGCAGCTCGTCGAAGCGCGACTCGCCGGTCACGAGCACGTCGAAGGCGGGGTCGCGGAGGAGATCGAGCGCGAGCGCCAGACGGTCGGCCGCCGTGCGCCGCGCGGCGCGCGCCGGCGAGACCGTCCCGACCTGGCTCGCGCGGAGCCTGAGCCGGCCGGCGTGGAACGCGCCCCCCAGCGAGAGCCGCACCTCGGCGTCGCCGTACCAGCTGAGCTCGAGCACCGTGGCCTCGGGCGCCAGCAGGTCGAGTGCGAGCTGGAGCCCGGCGGCCGTCGCGCTCGTGTGCACGACCAGGTCGCACCCGCCGGCCACGGCGTCCGGACGCGCGAAGTGCGCCCCGAGCGACGCCGCGACCGAGGCGCGCGATTCGACCACGTCGACGAGCGTGACCTCCACCCCGGGCATGCGGGCCAGCAGGCGCGCGACGCAGCACCCGACCATCCCCGCGCCGACCACCGCCACCCGGTCGCCGACCAGCGGGGGCGCGTCCCAGAGCGCGTTGACCGCCGTCTCGACGGTGCCCGCCAGCACCGCGCGCGCCGGCGGGACGTCGTCGGGAACGACGGTCACCGCGCCGGCCGGCACCACGTACGCCGTCTGGTGCGGGTACAGGCAGAAGACCGTGCGGCCGCGCAGCTCCGCCGGCCCGTGCTCGACCGCGCCCACGCTCAGGTAGCCGTACTTGACCGGCCCCGGGAAGTCGCCCTCCTGGAACGGCGCCCGCATCGCTGCGTATTGGCTGGGCGGCACCCCGCCGCGGAACACCAGCGTCTCGGTGCCGCGGCTGACTCCCGAGCGCAGCGCCCGGACCAGCACGTCGCCGCGTCCGGGCTCGGGCAGCGCGACCGGCCGGATCTCGCCGCGACCCGGTTCGCGGAGCCAGAACGCGTGCGCGTCTTCGTGCATGTCCTCTCTGGGGCTGGTGGGCGGGAGCGCAGTGCACGCAGCGGTACGCGCGCGCCCGGCGATCGGTTCGGCCGGCCCGATTGTGTCAGCGATCTGCCCTCATGAGTGACCGGGCCGCCTGCGGGCCCGTAGCCTCTCGGCTCGGATGACAGGGCAGATGGGCGCAACTCCGGTCGACGATCCCTGGCGCCCGTTCCGCTGCGAGGTGCGTCCTCAGGGCGAGGAGCTGTGGATCGTCGTGGAAGGGGAGTTCGAGCTCGACTCGGCCGAGACGGTCAGCACGACGCTCGGCGAGCACATCGACCACGACTACCGGTCGGTCGTGCTCGACCTCGGGGGCGTGACGTTCATGGACTCGTCGGGCCTGCGCGTGGCGATCGAGACGAGCAAGGCCACGACCGATCGCGGCCTGCGCTTCGCGATGGTCCCCGGGCCGCCGGCGGTGCAGCGGATCTTCGCGATCACGGGCACCTCCGACATGTTCCCCCCGCCCGCGCCCCGCTGAGCACCGGCGCTTCGAGGATTCGGCTACGAGCGGCCCGCGAGCCTGCCGGGGCGGCGGGCGGCCGGCCGGCCGCGGCCGAACCGGTTGCGCTCGAACCGGCGACTCGCCTGGCCCAGGTCCCACTGCAGGACCGCCGGGTCGAGCCCCAGGTCCCGCAGCAGGCGCCCGTGGTACTCGACGTGGACCATCTCGGGGAGCTCCTCGTCGGCACGGATGGCTCGCGCATGGTCACTGCGCGCCAGCAGCAGCTCGACGATCTCTCGCTTGGCGATCGACATCTCCGCCAGATCATTCTCCGCCGATTCGCGAGCGGCGCCAGTTCTCTTGTCAGTTGCCGGACGGTGAGCGGCCCGCAATGAAGCAGGCCGCGCCGCAGGCGCTGGTCGTGAGCTGACGCCCCCGCCCGCTGCGACTCACGAGGAGGCGGAGATCGCCTCCACCAGGTCGCCGACCTTCTCCTCGTCGAGGTTGGTGGCGATGTCGGCCTGGCTGACGATGCCGACCAGCTCGTGGCCGTCGATCACCGGCAGGCGGCGGACCTTGTGCGACGCCATCGTGCGCAGCGCCTCGTCGATCGGGTCGTCGGCGCCGATCGTCACGACCTCGTCCTGGGTCGCGAGCTCGCTCACCGGCGTCGAGGAGGGGTCCTTCCCCTTGGCCAGGACCTTCACGACGATGTCGCGGTCGGTGACCATGCCCTTCAGCCGGTCGTCCTCGCCGCAGATCGGCATCGCGCCGACGTCGAGCTGCGCCAGCTTCTCGGCGGCCTCGAGCACGGTGTCGTTCTCGCCGACGCACGTGCAGTCCGGGCTCATGATGTCTCGGGCGGTCTTCTGGGCCATGTCGATCAGCTCCCCGTGTTGGTGCCGGTCTGGATGTTGGCGGGCGGGCCGCCGTCGGCGGGGTCCTCGCCGTCGCCGCCGCGGCGCTCGTCCGGGTCCCGCCTGCGCGCCTCGGCCTCGTGCTCGCGCCGCTCGCGCTCGTCGTCGGCGGTCTCGCGTGCTGGATCGTCCGACATGCAGTGCCTCCTTCTACGACTCGTTCGCGACGGCCCTTGCCGCCGTGCCATGGGCCGGGGCTACCCACACCGGACATCCGGGACGCGGCGGGTCAGTGCAGCGGCTTGCCTCCGGTCGCGCCGATGACCTCGCCGCTGATGTAGGCCGAGTCGTCCGTGGCGAGGAACACGTAGAGCGGGGCCAGCTCGGCAGGCTGCCCGGGCCGCCCGAGCGGCGTGTCGGCGCCGAACTCGGCGTTCTTGTCCGCCGGGAAGCTCATGACCACGAGCGGCGTCCAGATCGGCCCCGGCGCGACGGCATTGACCCGGATCCCCTGCTCGGCGACCTCCTGGGCAAGGCCCTTGGTGAACGTGCTGATGGCGCCCTTCGTCGCCGCGTAGTGCAGCAGCTGCGGGCTCGGCTGAGCCGCCTGGATCGACGTCGTGTTGACGATCGTGGAGCCCGCCGGCATCCGCGGGACGGCCGCCTGGCAGAGATGGAACATCGCGATGACGTTCGTGCGGAAGACGAACTCGATCTCGTCCGCCGGGATCTCGAGGAAGGAGTCGTAGGCCATCTGGTAGGCGGCGTTGTTGACCAGCACGTCGAGGCCGCCCAGCTCCTCCACGGCGCGATCGACGAGCCCGCGGCAGTGCGCGCGATCGCCGATGTCGCCCGCCACGGTCACGCAGCGCCGGCCCGCCTCCTCCACCAGGCGCTTGGTCTCCGCGGCGTCGTCGTCCTCCTTCCAGTACGAGCACACGACGTCGGCTCCCTCGCGTGCGAACGCGATCGCCACCGCCCGGCCGATGCCCGAGTCGGCGCCCGTGATCAGCGCCACCTTGTCCGTCAGCCGGCCGTGGCCGACATAGCTGGTCTCACCGTGGTCGGCGAGTGGGCGCATCTGCGCCTCGCTGCCCGGCGGCTCCTGCTCCTGCTCGGGGAAGGGCGGCGCCGGCTCGGCTCGGGTTGGATCTCGATCTGACATGGACGGGGACTACCCCGCTCGGCGAGCTATTCTGCAGGGGCGGGTCCTGCAGCGCGCAGCGGCGGCAGGACCTGGTTCAGAAAACGACGAGGTCGGACTTCTTCAGAGCCTGCGCAGCGTCGCGATTCCAGATCCTTCACAGGAGGGTTATGAGCGCGACGACGCAACATGAAGAGGCTCCGCGAGGCGCGATGCAGCTGACGCACGCCGCAGGCGCGAAGCCGTCGCAGCGGATGGCGCTGCTCGACCTTGATCCCGATCTCGGCGCCGCCCTCACGCCGGACGAGTTCTCGCGCGGGCGAGCGGAGCTGACCGCGCCCATCCTGCGGCTCCCCCGCGGCGAGTGGGCCGGCAACGCGCTGGCCCAGACCGGTCGGCAGAGCGTCGGCCTGCTGGTGGCCGACGGGGTCATCGCCCGCGAGATCGTCCTCGGAGACACCGTCAGCACCGAGTTGCTGGGAGCAGGCGACCTGATCCGGCCGTGGGGCGGAGCGGACGAGCCGCAGCTGCTGACGCAGACGGTCCGCTGGCAGGTGCTTGCCGAAGCGCGGCTCGCCGTCCTCGGACGAGCCTTCGCCACGGTGCTCGGGCGTTGGCCGGAGGTCAACGCCGCGCTCCTCGACCGCGCCTGCGCGCGGGCGCAGCGGCTGGCGACGATGCAGGCGATCGGCCATCTCAACTCCGTCGACCGGCGGCTGCTCGCGCTCTTCTGGCACCTCGCCGAGCGCTGGGGCCGGATCACGCCCGACGGCATCGTCGTCCCGCTGCGGCTCTCCCACCGCCTGCTGGCGGAGCTCGTCGGGGCGCGGCGGCCGACGGTGTCGGCCGCGCTCGCCGCGCTCGCCCTCGAGGGAACGCTGCAGCGCCGCGACGACGCGTCATGGCTGCTCACCGGCGAGGCGCCCGGCGCGCCCGCGCCCGCCGTCAGCCGCGTGGTCAGCCACCGCCGGCGGCTGCTCGCCGCCGATCCCCAGCGGCCGCGCCTGAACGGAGGCCCCTGATCTCGCGCTACGACCTCAGCGCGCAGAAGCTTCGCGAGAAAGCCGGGCTCTGAGCATGAAGGTGGTCGTCACCGGCGCCACCGGCAACGTCGGCAGCGCCGTCGTCCGAGCGCTCGTGCGCGACGACCGCGTGGAGGGCGTCGTGGGGATCTCACGGCGCGCTCCGAACTGGGCGCCGCCCGGCGTCGAGTGGGCGCAGGCGGACGTCGCCCGCGACGACCTGCGTCCGCACTTCGCCGGCGCGGACGCCGTCATCCACCTCGCGTGGCTGATCCAGCCGAGCCGCGACGGGGCGCAGCTCGAGCGTGCCAACGTCGACGGCTCCCGGCGGGTCTTCGAGGCCGCGGCCGAGAGCGGCGTCGGGACGCTCGTGCACGCGTCCTCGATCGGCGTCTACTCGCCGGGCCCGAAGGACCGCCCGGTCGACGAGTCGTGGCCTCGCGACGGCATCCCCAGCTCCTTCTACTCGCGCCACAAGGCGCAGGCCGAGCGGGATCTGGACGTCGTCGAGGCGGCCGCGCCGGGGATGCGCGTCGTCCGCCTGCGCCCCGCGCTGATCTTCCAGCGCGAGGCGGGCCCCGAGATCCGGCGGCTGTTCGCCGGCCCGCTGCTGCCCGCGCGGCTGCTGCGGCCGGAGCTGATCCCGCTGCTCCCGCTGCCGCCGCGGATGGTCGTGCAGTGCGTGCACGCCGAGGACGTCGCCGAGGCCTACCGCCTCGCCGCGCTCGAGCCGGACGCCCGCGGCGCCTACAACGTCGCCACCGAGCCCGTCCTGGACCACGCGACGCTCGGGCGCTTCTTCGGCGCGCGCGTCGTCACGGTCCCCTCAAAGCCGCTGCGCGCGCTCGCCGACCTCACCTGGAGGGCGCACCTGCAGCCCACCCCGCCGGGTTGGCTCGACATGGGCCTCGCGGTGCCGGTAATGGACACGACCCGCGCGCGCGAGCAGCTCGGCTGGTCGCCGCGCCACGATGCCACGGACACGCTCGCCGACCTGCTGGCCGGCATGCGCGAGCCCGCCGGCCTCGACACGCCGCCGCTCGAGCCGCGCGCGGGCGGGCCGGCCCGCGTGCGCGAGCTCCTCACGGGGCTCGGGTCGCGGCTGCGATGAGCAGGACGATTCCGAGACGCCCGGGATTGGGGAGCCCAAGCTGATGAAGGCAGTCACCTACCACGGCAAGCGCGACGTACGGGTCGACAACGTCCCCGACCCCGCCATCCAAGAGCCGACCGACGCGATCGTCCGCATCACCAGCTCGGGCATCTGCGGCTCCGACCTGCACCTCTACGAGGTCCTCGGCGCGTTCATCGACACGGGCGACATCCTCGGCCACGAGCCGATGGGGATCGTCGAGGAGGTCGGGTCCGGCGTGACCCACATCGCCCCGGGCGACCGCGTCGTCATCCCGTTCAACATCTCCTGCGGGAGCTGCTGGATGTGCGACCAGCACCTCTTCTCGCAGTGCGAGACGACCCAGGTTCACGAGTACGAGAAGGGCGCCGCGTTCCTGGGCTACACCAAGCTCTACGGCCAGGTCCCTGGCGGCCAGGCGGAGCTCCTGCGCGTGCCGCAGGCCCACTTCGGCCCGATCAAGGTCCCCGAGGGCCCGCCGGACGAGCGCTTCGTCTACCTCTCCGACGTGCTGCCCACCTCGTGGCAGGCCGTCGAGTACGCGGCGGTCCCGGACGGCGGCACCGTCGCCGTGTTCGGCCTCGGCCCGATCGGCCAGATGAGCGCGCGGATCGCGCGGCACCGCGGCGCCTCCGAGGTGTTCGGCATCGACTTCGTGCCCGAGCGGCTCGCGCTGGCGGAGCGACACGGGATCACGCCGATCGACATCAGCCAGGACGGCGACATCGACGAGCGGCTGCGCGAGCTCACCGGCGGCCGCGGCCCGGACAGCGTGATCGAGGCGGTCGGTATGGAGGCGCACGGCGCACCGCTCGGGAAGCTCGCCCAGACCATCGCCGGGTTCCTGCCCGACGCCGTCGCGCAGCAGGTCTTCACGAAGGCCGGGGTCGACCGGATGAGCGTCCTGCACGCGGCCATCGACACCGTGCGGCGGGGCGGGACGCTGTCGATCAGCGGCGTCTACGGCGGCATGCTCGACCCGATGCCGATGATGCAGCTGTTCGACAAGCAGATCCAGGTCCGCATGGGCCAGGCCAACGTGAAGGCGTGGATCGACGACCTGATGCCGCTCGTCTCGGACGACGCGGACCCGCTCGGCGTCGAGGACCTCGCCACGCACAAGGTGCCGCTCGACGAGGCTCCGCACGCCTACGAGATCTTCCAGAAGAAGCAGGACGGCGCGATCAAGATCCTGCTGCAGCCGTAGCGCTCAGGCGGCCGCGGCGAAGACCGGCGCGAGCTGCTCCAGCGCGACCGCGTACGCGACGCGCGAGCCGGTGCCGATCGCGTTGGCGACCGACCGCGAGTGCGCGGTCGCCGCGTCGCCGGCGGCATAGACGCCGGCGACGCCGGTGCGGCCGTCGCCGTCGGTGACGATCGTCCCGTCGGGCGTGAGCTCACAGCCGAGCGCGGCGGCGAGCCCGTTCGGCTGGTCGCGCCGCGTGTTGACGAACAGCGCCTCGCGGCGCTCGGGCTCGCCGTGCGCGAACTCGATCTGCGTGAGGCGTCCGGCGGCTCCGGCCAGCCACGCGATCGGCTCCGTCCGGACGCGCACGCCCGCGGCGGCGAGCAGCTCGCCGCCCGGGTCGGGCGCGCCGTCGGTGCACAGCACGACGTCGTTGCTCCAGCCCGCGAGCAGCAGCGCCGAGCGCACGGAGCCGGGGCCGCTGGCGTGGAGCGCCAGGGCGCGGTCGCGCACCTCCCAGCCGTCGCAGAACGCGCAGTGGAACACCGAGCTGCCCCACAGGGCCTCGATGCCCGGCAGCGGCGGCGGGTCGTAGCGCAGGCCGTGGGCCAGCACGATCGCGCGGGCGATCACGAGCGGCCCGTTCGTGAGCTGCACGGCGAACACGTCGCCGATCTGGTCGGCGACCGCGACGCCGCCTTGCCAGAAGCGCACGTTCGGATGCTCGCGCAGCTGTCGCCGCCCGTTCTCGCGCAGGTCGGCCGGCTTGACCCGATCGTGCCCGAGCAGCCCGCCGACGCCCTGGGAGACGGCGTTCGCCGGCCGATCGTCGTCGATCACGAGCACGCGCTTGCGCGCGCGGCCGAGCACGAGCGCCGCGCTCAGGCCCGCGGGACCGCCGCCGACGATCACCGCGTCGAGCGGCGCATCGAGGTCTGTGAGGCGGGCGGTCATGGCTACTTAGACTCCGCCCGGCCCGAGATTCATCCCTCCGCGGTGCGATTCGGGGGTTAGCCGAACGGCACCGGTACGGGCGCGCGCATCCGTGCGCGCGCCCGCCCGACGGTGCTCAGAGCCCGAGCTTGTTACCGATCCCGCCGAGCGAGCCGGCGAGGTCGCCCGGGTCGATGCCGAGCTTCTGCAGGAGGCCCGCGTGCTTCTCGGTGTCGACCTGCTCGGGCAGCTCGCCCTCAGCCTGCGAGGCCTTGTCGTCCTGGCCTCGCGAGCGCAGCAGCTCGAGGATCTGCTCCTTGGGGATCTGCACGGCTAGCCCCGACCCTCGTCGATGTCGATCTGCTCCTTGCGGGCGGTCTCGGAGACCTCCGCCTCGTCCGTGATCGTCTCCTTGTCGAGCCGCACCCGCTCCTTGGGCACGGCCTGCTTCTCGACCACGGGCTCCTCCTCGTGGAGCACGACCTCGTGCTCCTCCTCGGAGATGGCCGGGCCGTCGAGCGCCGCGCCGGCGTTGCCCTCCGTGACGGGCTCGCGCTCGATGCGGACCTCCTCGCGCCTGACGGGGACGGTCTTCGTGACCTCCTCCTCGACGACGTACTTGCGCAGCCGCGCGCGGCCGGACTCGCGCTCGGTGGTGCCGACCTTGATCTCCTCCTCCGAGCGCGTCATCGCGTCGTCGGTGGTGGGGCCGCTGACGTCGCGGCCGACGGTGCCGCCGGCGTCGCCGCCGCCGGCCGTGCCCGTGCCGGTCGTGCCCGTGCCGGCGCCGCCCTCCGGCAGCCCGGAGCCGGACTGCGACTCGCTGTAATCGAGACCGTAATGGCGGTACAGCTCGGCCTCCTCGCGCTGCGAGAGATTGCCGTCGGCGTCCACGCGCGGCGCGTCCTTGACCTGCGCCTTCTCGTACGGCACGCGCAGCGTCTCGCCGTCGCGCGTCGCGTCCTTGAGCGGGACGAAGGTGCTCTTGGTGCCGAACATCCCGGTGTTCACGAGGGCCCATTCGGGCTGGTCGGTCTCGACGTCGAGGTAGATCTCCTCGACCTTGCCGATCGTGTCCCCGTCGCGGTCGGCCAGGTCCTGGCCGCGCAGCTGCAGGACGTCTTCACGTTGCAGAGTGGTCATCGGTCGATGCCTCCTGTTCTGTCGATCTTGCGGTGATAGTGCGTGCCCTGCTTGCCGCCGGCGATGGCGGCCAGCAGCGTCACGACCACGATTGCGAGCAGGGCGATCAGCCCGCCCGTCGTGAGCGATCCCTCGTCCACGGGGATCCGCGGGAGGTTGAGCTGGGAGAGGACGTTGTACTTCGCGCCGAGCACCACGCCGGCGACGGCGAGGACGACGGTCACGATCAGGCCGATCAGCCACACGCCGAGCCCCTGACGAGGGCCGTTGAAGCGCGCCATCCGGCCCGCCACGTACCCGCCCGCGTAGTACGCGAGGCCGAGCACGAGGAGCAGGACGATGCCGCCGACGATGCCGACGGTGCCGGCGTTGCCGGACGCTTGTTCACCAGCCTGCGACGGGCTCGTCTGGGTGAGCCCGATGGCCGTGCCGGCGGCGCTGAGGATGGCGGTGAGCAGGGCGGCGACGCCGATCGCCACGAGCCAGCCGAAGAACGCCGAGCCCCAGCGAAGGCCGCCGAACTCCTCGCGCTGGCGGGCGTGGACCTCGTGGTAGCCGTTGGCGCGCTCGCGGGGCGCGACTGCGCCCCGCGTGCGCTCCTGGGTGGTCCCGCGCTCCATCAGTCGACCCTCCGCGACCCGCTGCTGCCGCTGATCGGCCGGGTCTCGGTGACGCCGTTGCCGGAGCCCGTGCGGGCCTGCGCCTCGTCCGTGGCGCGCTGCGCGTCCTGCTTGCCGCGCTCCTTGCCGACCTCCATGTCGCGACGGACCTGGCCGCGCTGCTCCTGGCCCTTGTCGTAGGCGTCGGAGAGCATCCGGCTCGCGACCTCGCGGCCGCCGAGGCCGAAGGCGAGCGCCATGGCCAGGAACACGCCGCCGATCAGCGCGGCGTAGGTGATCGTGACGATCTCCTGCGCGATCTTCAGCTGGTTGAGGATCATGAAGGTCGCGATCGCCATCACCAGCACGGGCACGACCGAGCCGACGACCTTGCCGGTCGGGGTGTCGCCCATCGTGCGCGCCACCAGCCCGCCGACGGCGGCGGCGACCGCGCCGGCGATCACGAAGATCAGCACGGCCGCGATGATGTTGGGGATGTAGGCGCCGATTGCGGCGACGAAGTTGTCGAGCGCGGCGATGCCGAGCTGGGAGACGGCGATCGCCAGGGCACCGAGGAAGAGGAACCAGAAGGCCAGCGAGCCGATCAGGCTCGACGGCCGAACGTCCGGCGCGACCTTGTTCACGTACTGCCCGGTTGAACCCGAGTGCAGCGCCCGGTCGATGCCGACCTTCTCCAGCAGCTTGGTCACGACGCCCTTGACGACCTTGGCGATGATCCAGCCGATCACCAGGACGACGAGGAAGCCGAGCAGCTTCGGCAGGAAGCCGAAGAACGAGTCGAGTCCGGTCTGGACCGAGTCGCCGACGTTGACGGCGGCGAAGAGCATGGGAGAACCTCCCTGTAGGGGAACGTATTCAGCGGCCGCCGGGATCCCAGCGCCACCTTCGGCGCCGCCCGTGCGGCTCGAGATCGACCTGCTGTGACCGCGAGGTTGCCCCGAGTGGTCGGGCGGCGGAACACGCGCGGGAGCCCGCGGTCGCTCTTATGACTGCCCGATTGCGCATGCGATATCGCCTGCCCGATTCGGGGCACTTCTGGGACATGCCGATGAGAGCGACGACGGTCCGCTTCAACGAGGCGTTGTGGACGCTCGTGGAGCAGGAGGCGGTGCGCGACGGGGTCAGCGCCGCCCAGTACATCCGCGACGCCGCGGTCCTGCGGACGGCCTACGCCATGGGCCGTCGAGGCGACGCCGACTTCGAGCAGGCGATCTCGCGGGTGTCGGGCGCCCGCGGCGACGAGGACGACACGCCGGCAGACGGCGAGGCGCGCCGCCGGGCGCTGCTCGACGCCGCCGCCGCGGTCGGCGACGATCAGCGGCTCGAGGCGCTGCAGGCGACCGGCCTGCTGGACTCGGACATCTCCCCGTCGTTCGACCGCCTGGCGCGGCTCGCCTCCCATGTGCTCCACGCGCCGGTCGCGCTCGTGTCGCTCGTGGACTCAGACCGCCAGTTCTTCAAGAGCTGCCTCGGCCTGCCGGAGCCGTGGGCGTCCGAGCGCGGCTCGCCGCTGACCCACTCGTTCTGCCAGCACGCGGTGGCCAGCCGCGAGGCCCTGATCGTCAGCGACGCCCGCGAGCACCCGGTCCTGCGCGACAACCTCGCCATCCGCGACATCGGCGTCATCGCCTACGCGGGCATCCCGCTGATCGACGACGCCGGCAACGCCCTCGGGACCTTGTGCGTCATCGACAGCCAGCCGCGCCACTGGACGTCGCACCAGATCGAGCTGCTGAGCGACATCGCCGCCTCCGTCGTCACCGAGATCTCGCTCGCCCAGCGCGCCGCGCAGACGCACGACGGCGGGCGCTAGCCGGCCCGATGCGCGCACCGACGGCACGCCGGCCGCCGCGGGCGCCCGGCTTCGTCATGGGCCTCGGCCTCGGCGGGTTCGTCGACGGCATCGTGCTGCACCAGATCCTCCAGTGGCATCACATGCTCACCGACACCGGCGACCACCCCGCGAACACCGTCGCGGGGCTCGAGGCCAACACCCTGGCCGACGGGTTCTTCCATGTCGCCACCTGGGTGCTCGTCGTCGCGGCGACGGTCCTGACCCTGCGGGCCTGGCAGCGGGGCGAGCTGGCGCCGCCGTGGCGCGCGCACATCGGGATGTTGCTGGCGGGCTGGGGCGCCTTCAACGTGGTCGAGGGGCTCGTCGACCACCAGCTCCTCGGCATCCATCACGTCCGTGACGACCTCGGCGCCCCGCTCGGCTGGGACCTCGGCTTCCTGGCGTTCGGAGCCCTCCTGGTCGTGGGCGGCTTGGCGCTCGCGCGCTCGGGCGAGGCGTCGCCGGTGTCCTGATGGACTTCCGGCGGGACCGGCTCACCTGGGTGGCGTACGTGGTGCTCGCCTGGTTCGCCTACCTGCAGGCGGCGCCCGGCCTCGTCATCGGCCACCTGCGCGACGAGCTCGGCCTGAGCTACTCGACGGGCGGGCTGCACGTGGCCGCGTTCGCGGCCGGGGCGCTGGTCGCGGGGGTCGTCGCCGCGCGGCTCGAGCGGGCGCTCGGACGGCGCACGCTGTTCTGGGCCGCCGCCGCGCTCATGGGCGCTGGGGCGGTCGGACTGACGGCTGGGCGCGTCGCGCCGGCGACGGTCGGCTCGGTGCTCGTCATGGGCTTCGGCGGCGGGGTGCTGCTCGTGACGATCCAGGCGGCGCTCGCGGAGCACCACGGCGAGCGCCGGGCGATCGCGCTGGCCGAGGCCAACGTGGCGGCGAGCATCGCGTACCTGCTGCTGATCGGCGTGCTGTCGCTGACGGCGGCGCTCGACGCCGGCTGGCGGGTCGCGTTGCTCGCCTCGCTCGCGGTCCCGTTGCTCGCCTGGTGGGGCAACCGACGGCTCGCGATCGATGCGCCGCCGCCGTCGCCCGTCGCGCAGGGTCGCCTGCCCGGCGTGTTCTGGATCGCGGCCGTGATGCTCTTCTGCACGACCGCGGCCGAGTGGTGCATCACCGCCTGGGGAGCGACCTTCGTCGAGGACGCCGCCGGCGTCTCCACGGACACCGCCGTCGCGGTGATGGCCGGCTACTTCGCCGGCGTGGTGGCCGGGAGGACGCTCGGCAGCCGGCTGGCGCGCCGCCACGATCCGGCGCGGCTGCTCGCGATCGCGCTCGCCGTCGCCGCCGCCGGCTTCGCGATCCTCTGGCCGGCGGCGGCGCCCGCCCAGGCGCTGCTCGGCCTCACGCTGCTGGGGATCGGGCTCGGCAACCTGTTCCCGATGGGCATCTCGGTCACCGTCGCGCTGGTGCCGGAGCGGGCGGCGCTGGCGAGCGGCCGCGCGGTGGCGGTCACGTCCTTCGCGGTGCTGCTCGCCCCCCTGACAGTCGGGACGCTAGCGGACGCGACGTCGCTGGAGACGGCGCTCGGCGTCGTGCCCGTCGTCCTCGCGCTCGCGGCGGCGGCGCTCACGCTCATGCGGCCTCGGCGGGGTGCTCGCCGGGCCGTGGAGGCTCGGTGAGCTCGGGCGCGACGATCAGCTTCGCGGGCGTGTCGAGCCCGGTGATGGGCGGGACCGGCTTCTCGGAGCCGGCCCCGGCCTCCTCCATGCGCCGCAGCTGCGGCAGCACGCGCGCGTCGAGCGACCCGGCGCCCTGGTTGTAGGCGTCGACGGCGGAGCTCAGCTGGCGGCCGAGCTTCGCGTAGGGCTCCAGGAAGGTCGCGATCCGCTTGTGCAGCTCCCGCCCGGCGGCCGCGATCTCGCGCGCGGACTCGGCGATCTTCTCCTGGCGCCAGCCGTAGTAGGTCGCGTGCAGCAGCGCGATCAGCGTGGTCGGCGTCGCGATCAGCACCCCCTTGGCGGCGCCGTGCTCGAGCAGCGTCGGATCGGCCTCCAGCGCGGCGCACCAGACGCCCTCGTTCGGGATGAACATGACCACGAACTCCGGCGAGCCCTCGAACTGCGCGTGGTAGCGCTTGGACGCGAGCGCGTCGATGTGCGCGCGCGCCTGGCGGCCGTGCTGGCGCAGCAGCTCCTGCTGATCGGCCTCGCCGGAGCACTCCAGCGCGCGCAGGTAGGCGTCCATCGGCACCTTGGCGTCGACGACCACGTCGCGCTCCGCCGGCAGGTGCACGACGAGATCGGGCCGCAGGCGGCTGCCGTCGGAGTCGCTCACGCTCACCTGCGAGACGAAGTCGACGTGCTCGGTCATGTTCGCGGCCGCGACGCAGTTGCGCAGCTGCATCTCGCCCCAGGCCCCGCGCACCTGCGGGCGCTTGAGCGCCGAGACCAGCGTCCCGGTCTCCCCGCGCAGGCGCGCGAGCTCGGCGCCCATCGACTCGAACATCTGCGAGATCTGCCCGTGCGTGGTGCGCCGGTCCTGCTCGAGCCGTACGACCTCGTCGCCGACGCGCTTAAGGCCCTGCGCAATCGGGTCCAGGCTGCGCCTGATCTCCTCGGTGCGCTTGCCTAGCTCGCCCGCGGCGGTTGCGCGGTCGGCCTCCCGCTGCGCGGCGGCGAGCTTCTCCATCTGCACGGAGACCTGCCGCAGCGTGTCGGACGAGATCGCCCCGCGTTGGAGGACCGCCGCGATCGCGGCGCCGATCAGGATCCCGGTCAGGAACAGCAGGAGGCTCATGACGAGCAGCCTCCCGACCGCTCCAGACGGCATGCACGCGGCGTTGCAAACCCGTCAGCGCGGGACCTTCTGGATCACGAAGGTGCTGCGTACGATCGGCTTGCCGTAGCGGCCCTTGGTGCGGCGCCCGTAGCCCGGCCAGACCATCCAGCGGTACGTCCCGGCCACGAGGCGCCGGGGCTTGCCGCGGAACTTCCAGCTGTGCTCGAGCTGGTAGCGCGGCCGCACCGGCCAGACGCTCAGGAGCTTGCGCTTGCCGCGGAACAGCTGCACGTTGTAGTAGTCCGCGCGCCGTGCCGCCGGCCACCGCAGCAGCGGCGGCGCGGTGACCGGGAAGACGCTCCCGGCGGCGGGGGCGATCGCCGGGCGCTTGGGCGGCGAGGTCGTGGAGGGTCCCGGGGCGACCACGCCGGGAACGGCCGAGAAGCTGCTCTCGGTCTCCAGCGGTGGTGCGGCGGGGAAGCCGACGACGCTCTGCGTGCTGGCGTTGCCGGCGGCGTCGGCGACCTGGACGTCGTAGGCGTACCGCGTCCCGTTGTCCACGAGCCCGTCGACGAAGCTCGTCCCGGGCCCGGTGAACACGACGCTCGAGGGCCGGCCGCCGACGCCCGGCGTGCGCACGACCGTGACCGACGTCGCGTCCGGGCTCGTCTGCCAGCTGAGCGCGACGCTGCCGTCGCCGCTCTCGGCGCTGAGGCTCAGGGCCGGCGGCGTGGCGTCGTAGTCGAGCGTGAAGTTCCGCGTCCCTGCGTTGCCGGCCCGGTCGCGGCAGCGCCCGACCAGCAACTCGCCCGCCCCGTCGGGCCCCGTGTAGTCGACGGGCAGGCAGATCTCGAGGCCCGACGTCGCGTCCGTGCCGGTGAACGTGAACCGCACCGGGCTCGCGAACCAGCTCCCGTGGTCCGGCGGGCGCTCGGGCTGCGCGCCTGTCACGGTCGGAGCGGTCTCGTCGTACTTGAGGCCGAACTGCGCCGGCGGGCTGACATTGCCGGCCTTGTCCCGGCAGGTGCCCGGGACCGACGCGGTCGCGCTGTCCGGCCCGCCGTAGGTCAACGCCGTGCACGCGTCCACGCCCGACATCGCATCCGTGCCGGCGAAGGCGATCGGGACGGCGCGGTTGTACCAGCCGGCGGCGTCGGGGACGCGCGCGGCCTGCCCGCCGGTCGCCGCCGGGGCCGTGGCGTCGTACTTGATCGTGAGCCCGCCGGCTCCGCTCACGTTGCCCGCCTTGTCCGTGCACGTGCCGGTGACCGAGACGGCCGCGGTGTCGGGACCGGGATAGGTCTTCGTCGTGCACCCGTCGACGCCGGACGCGGCGTCGGATCCCGCGAAACCGACAGTGACCGGGCGGTTGTACCACCCGCCCGCGTCCGGCGGCCGGTCCGGGTTCGCGCTCGTGACCGCCGGGGCCGTCGCGTCGTAGGAGAGCCCGAACCCGCGGTCGGTGCCGTTGCCGGCGCGGTCCGTGCAGCGCCCGGTCACCGTCGCGGCGCCGCCGTCGGGGCCGGAGTAGGTCACGGACGGGCAGGCGGCGATGCCAGAGGTGGCATCGGCGCCGGCGAAGTCGAACACGACCGCGCGGTTGTACCAGCCGGCGACGTCGGGGCCCCGCCGCGGCGTCCCCGCGGTCACCTGCGGCGCGGTCTCGTCGTACTTGAGGCCGAAGCCGAACGGCCCGCTGCCGTTGCCGGCCTTGTCGGTGCAGGTGCCGGCGAGCGAGGCCGTGGCGCTGTCGGCTCCGTCATAGGTGGCGCTTGTGCAGGAGGCCACGCCGGAGACCGGGTCCGTGCCGGAGAAGGTCACCGCGACGGCGTGGTTGTACCAGCCGTTGGCGTCCGCGGCCCGTGCCGGGGTGCCCGCGGTCACGGTCGGGGCGGAGGCGTCGTACTTGAGGGCGAAGGAGAGCGGCGCGCTGACGTTGCCGGCGCGGTCGGTGCAGGTGCCGGCGGGACCGGCCGCCGTGCTGTCGGGCCCGCTGTAGGTCACCGTCGTGCAGCCCGACAAGCCCGAGAGCCCGTCGGTGCCCTCGAAGGCGATCGCGACCGGGCGGTTGTACCAGCCCGCGACGTCCGGCACGCGCGCCGGCACGCCCTTGGTGGCCGTGGGTGCCGTGTCGTCGTACTGCAGCGCGAACGCCCGGCTCGCGGCGTTGCCGGCCACGTCGCGGCAGGTGCCCGTGATGGTCGCCGCTGCCGCGTCGGGCCCGCTGTAGGTCGTCGCCGGGCAGGCGGCGATGCCGGAGGTCGCGTCGGTGCCGCGGATCGTGAAGCCGACGGGGCGGTTGAACCAGCCGTTGGCGTCGGCGGGCCGGTCCGGGTCGGCCGCCGTCACCTGCGGAGCGGCCGCGTCGTACTTGAGCCCGTAGCCGAACGGGCCGCTGGTGTTGCCGGCCTTGTCGGTGCAGCTCCCCGCGACGGAGGCGGTGGCGCTGTCGGCCCCGTCGTAGCTGGCGCTCGTGCAGCTCTCGACGCCGGCCGTCTGATCCGTGCCGGCGAAGGCGACCGCGACGGGGCGGTTGTACCAGCCGTTGGAGTCGGCCGCGCGGCTCGGCGTGCCGCCGGTCACCGTGGGCGCCGTGGCGTCGTACTTCAGGGGATACGCGAGCGGGGCGCCGACGTTGCCGGCGCGGTCGGTGCACGTGCCGGCCGCCGAGGCGGCCGTGCTGTCGGGTCCTGCGTAGGTGGGCGTGGAGCAGCCCGACACGCCGGACACGGCGTCGGTGCCCTCGAACGCGACCGCGACCGGGCGGTTGTACCAGCCGCCCACGTCGGCGGTGCGCGCCGCGGTGCCCTTCGTCACCGTCGGCGCCGTGTGGTCGTACTGGAGCCCGAACGCCCGGCTGGAGACATTGCCGGCCGTATCGCGGCAGGTGCCGGTGAACGTCGCCGTCGCCGAGTCGGCGCCGCTGTACGACGCCGACGGACACGTCGCGATGCCCGAGGTCGCGTCGCTGCCGCGGATCGTGAAGCCGACGGGGCGGTTGTACCAGCCGTTCGCGTCGGCCGGCCGGTCCGCGTCGGCGGCCGTGACCTGCGGGGCCGTGGCGTCGTACTTGAGCCCGTAGCCGAACGGGTCGCTGGTGTTGCCGGCACGGTCCCGGCAGGTCCCGGACAGCGAGGCGGTGCCGCTGTCGGGTCCCGCGTACGTCGCGCTGGTGCAGGCCTCGACGCCGGCCGTCTGGTCGGTCCCGGAGAACGCGACCGCGACCGAGCGGTTGTACCAGCCGTTCGAGTCGCTCGCGCGGTCCGGCTGGCCGCTGCTCACGACGGGCTTCGTCGCGTCGTACTTGAGGCCGAACGCGAGCGCCGGGCTGACGTTCCCGGCCCTGTCCGTGCACGTGCCGGGCAGCGAGGCCGTGCCGCTGTCCGGACCGGAGTAGGTCGCGGCCGTGCAGCGGTCGATCCCCGAGAGCTGGTCGCTCCCGCTGAAGGAGACGCCGACGCCGTGGTTGTACCAGCCGTTGGCGTCCGCCCCGCGCGCCGCCTGCGCGGTGGTCGCCGCCGGCGCCGTCGCGTCGTACTTGAGCGCAAACGAGCGCGCGGCCGAGTTGCCCGCGCGGTCGCGGCAGGAGCCCATGAACGTGGCCGTCGACGAATCGGGGCCGCTGTAGGTGACCGGCGGGCAGTCGGCGACGCCCGACGTCGCGTCGGAGCCCTGGACGTCGAAGGCCACGGCCCGGTTGAACCAGCCGTTCTCGTTCGCCTGCCGCTCGGGCTGAGCCGCGGCGACGGTCGGCGCGGTGGCGTCGTACTTGAGCCCGTAGCTCAGCGGCGCGCTCACGTTGCCGGCGTGGTCGACGCACGTGCCCGCGACGCTCGCGGAGGCGCTGTCCGGACCGCCGTAGGTCGTCGAGGTGCAGGAGTCGATGCCCGAGGTGAGGTCGCTGCCCGCGAACGTCAGCCCGACCGCGCGGTTGTACCAGCCGTCGGCGTCCGCGGCCCGGGCGGGCTGGCCGCCGGTGACGACCGGCGGCGTCTGGTCGACCCGGATCTTCAGCTGCACGGTGACCGTGGCGGATCCGTCGTCGGCGCTGCAGAACTCGTTGGTCCCTGGCGTGTCGGCGGTGAACGTCTTGTCCTGGCAACCGGTCACCACGGACGCGTCGGTCGGCAGGACCGTCCAGTCCACCGTCACGTCGGAGCGGTACCAGCCCGAGCAGTCCTGCGGGGCGGGCGTGCACCTGAACGTGACGCTCGGCACCGCCTGCGCGGCCGGCGCGGCGAGCAATGTCAGCAGGCAAACCAGCGCACACGCGGCTGCGACCTGAGCAGTCCGTCGCACCGAGGTGCGGGGCCCTTCCGCGTGCTGCGGGCGTGCGTCGATCGTGGCTCGCTTCCGTCGACTGGGGTACTACTCTCCCCCACCCCGGCGCCGAAGGCAAGCTCAGCGGTGGACGGTCCCGCCCAATCGGTTAGGGCGGCGCACGTCGCGCGTGCAGCCTCCGCCGTGGCAGCCGCTGAGGCGCCGGATCACGTCGACGCCGTAGTACCAGCGTGCGGCCGCGCCCACCTGGCGGTACCAGACGCTGACCTTGCCGGCGAACCGCGCGTCACCGCGGGCGAGCCGGACGCCGCAGACGCTGCTCCGCTTGCGCGGCGTGCGGCAGCGGATCTGTGGATGCGACCGCAGCGCCCCGAGCTCCCGCCGCAGCGCCTGGCGCGCGAGCCCCTGGGCCTTCGCGGCAGACATGTGCGGCAGCCGCGGCGCGGCGGGCAGCGGACCGGCGCAGCCCTCGCCGACGCAGGAGCCGATCGGCGTCAGCACCTGCCCGTCGGAGAGCGGCCAGCGCAGCTGGATGACGGTCGACGCGACGTTGTTGTCGGTGCGCGTCTCCTCGAGCACGCCCGTCGGCCCGATCCGCGAGGTCAGCACGTAGCGCCCGGCGGGCGCGGTGTGGCGGTCGACCTCGATCTCCTGGCCCTCGACGTTGGGCTCGTAGATGTCGACGCCCCCTGCGCGGATGCCCTCGTCGATCGCGCTGATCTCCGGACTGCCGCGGGAGCACCAGCCGTCGACCCACGGCGCGTCGCCGAGGCAGAAGCCCTGCTTGCGGTCCAGCAGCGCCCCGGGCACGTCGATCCCGCGCAGCTCGTAGCGCATGAAGCGCATGTAGTGCCAGTGGCTGTGGCCGTACGTGGTCACGTAGCGGAGCGTCCCGATGGCGGGGTTGAGGACCTGCAGCCCGTCGTCGCTGACCTGCTCGGCGGTCATGGTCCCGTCCGGACGCCGGCGGCCGCGGATGCGGAGCCCTCCCGCGCCGGCGTTGCGCGCCGCGGTGGCGAACCCGAGGTACCAGTGCCCGTCACGATGGACCACCCCGATCTTGTAGGGCGGGATCTGCTCGAGGTCGGGCAGCCCTGCCGTGACCGCCAAGACCGAGGTCGCCGCCCACCGCGGGTGGTTGTCGTGCGCTTGCGCCGGCGCCGCGCCGAGGGCCCCCAGGATCACGGCGACTCCGAATCCGGCTCGCCGCATCGCGGGCTTCAGCGGAGCCGTAGCGCGTTGTGCCCGATGAGCCGGCCGAACCGCCGGTCGGCGCGCGCGCCGTATCCAGGCCAGACGTACCACTGATAGGTCCCCTTCGAGAGGCGGTGGCTGCGGCCTGCATAGACCCAGGTGCGCTTGAGCCGGAAGCGCGTCTTCGCCGGCCAGGCGCTCAGGATCTTTTGACCGTCCTGGAAGAGCTGCACGTTGTAGTAGCCGGCTCGTCTCACCGGCGTCCAGCGCAGCAGCGGCGGGTGCTTGCGGCTGCGCTCGGCTCCCGGCCGGGGCCCGATCAGCCGCGGCCCCGCCTTCGTGGAGATCGACCGCGCGGAGACGTTGCCGGCGGCGTCCGCCAGGCGCAGCCGGTACGTGTAGCGCGTGCCGTTGACGACCTTGCGGTCGTGGAAGGTCTTCCCGGGGCCGCTGTGCAAGACGCTCTCACCGGCCTTGCCCCGACCCGGGCTGCGCGTGAGCTCGACCGACGTCGCGTCGGGCGGGCGCTTCCAGGTCACGTCGATCCTGTGGTCGCCGGCCGCGGCCTTGAAGCGGTCGGACACCGGCGCGGACGCGTCGAAGGGCAGGACGAACGACCGGGTGCTCGTGTTCCCGGCTCGGTCGCTGCACGCGGCGCGCAGTTGCGCGGCACGGCCATCGGGACCGCTGTAGACGACCGGCGGGCAATCCGCGAGGCCCGAGAGGCCGTCGGCGCCGGCGACGTCGAAGCGGACGGGGCGGTTGTACCAGACCCCGAAGTCCGGCGTGCGCTCCGGCGCGAGGCCCGTGACCTCCGGCCCCGTGGAGTCGTACTTAAGGCCGTACGGGAGCGGGCTGCTCGTGTTGCCGGCGTTGTCGGTGCAGGTGCCTGAGACCGACGCGGCGGAGTTGTCCGGTCCGCCGTACGTCGTCGACGTGCAGGCGGCGACGCCGGACGTCTGGTCGGCGCCCTTGAAGGTCAGCAGGACGTCGTGGTTGTACCAGCCGCCGGCATCGGCGGCGCGGGCCGGCGAGCCTCCCGTGACCACCGGTGGCGTGGCGTCGCGCTTGATCCTCAACTGCACGGTGGTCTGCGCCTCGCTGACGGGATCCACCGCTGAGCAGAACTCACTGGTGCCAGGGGTGTCGGTAGTGAACGGCTTGTTTATGCAGCCGGCCTGGACCTGCCCCCCGATCACCGTCCAGGCGATCGCCGCGTCGGTCCGATACCACCCCGAGCAGTCCTGTGGCGCCGGCGTGCACTTGAACGTCACGCTCGGCGGCGCCGCCTCGGCCGCCGGGGCAGCGAGCACCAGTCCCGCGAGGACCGCGGTGGCGGCCAGCACACAGCGGGTCCGCCGGCTCATCACGGCGCCGCCTGGAGCTCCTTGCCGGCCTCGGCC
>DATFQI010000326.1:0-22887 GCA_035264365.1 Solirubrobacteraceae bacterium | reverse complement strand
GCCGCTGGCAGGCCGCCTGGCCGCACGGCGCGTCCGGCGCCGACGCGATCGACCTCGTCCTGCATGCCTCGCGGCTCGGCGGCAAGGTCAAGCGCACGTACGCGGCCGCGCTCGGCGAGCTGCCCGACGGCGTGATCGTGGAGCGCGAGCGCGCGCCGTTCCTGCTCGCGGCGGGCGCGCTGCGGCCGTGGTCGGCGGCGGGCTACGGCGCCCCGGTGGCGGCGTCCGCGGCCGAGCGCGCGACCGTCCTCACACCGCGGGCCACGGTGGCCACGATCGCCGCCGGCTACGCGGTCTCCCTGCATCCGTCGATTCGCTGACCTCAGCATTCCATCGCCCGCGCCGATACCCTGTGTGGTCGGAGGTCATCGCTGACACGGCTGCAACGCCGGGCCTCCGCGCGAAGTGAAAGGAGGTGGAGCGACCAATGATGCGCTTCATCTGTCAGAAGTGCCTGCGGTTGTGGGCCGGGACTCAGGTGTCACACACGGAGTCCTGCCCCTACTGCGGCGGTGGGCTGAACGCCCACTAACCACGCTCGGCCCGCCTCGGATAGGCGGGCCGTCTGCGTTAAGGAGGCGCTAGGGGAGCTCCCAGCCGAGCTTCAGCGCGATCGCGCGGCCGAGCTGCTCGTTGCCGTCCGGGCCGGACTCGACGCCGCCGGTCACGACCTCGTGACCGTCGATCCGCAGGTCGACGGCCTCCGTGTGGAGCTGCCACACGTGCACGCGCGTCGGCTTGACCGCGCCGTCGAGGTCGGCGAGGTCCTCGAAGCGCTCCGTGACCTCGAGGTCGAGCTTGGCCGGCAGCAGCGGGAGCAGGCGGCAGCGGACCGGCACGGAGGTCTCCACCAGCGCCGCCATCGGGCGCGCCTGGAAGACGAGCAGGCCGGCGTCGAGCAGGACGGCCATCGCCGGCCCGGTCGTGGTCTGGCCGACGCCGACCAGGTGACCGTCGGGGGCGAGCTCGCGGACCGCGCGCGAGACCGGGCCGCGCTGCGTGGCCACGCTGGCCGGGTCCTCGTGCGCCTGCAGCCAGAGGTGCACGAGCTCGCCTGCCGCCTGAGGGTTCATGGACGCGCAGCCTACGCGCCCGTGCGCGTGACCAGCGGCCGCCGCGCGTCCGCGCGCGCCTAGTCGGAGACCGCGCGGTCGCGGCCCGCGCGCTTGGCGGCGTAGAGGCGCTCGTCGGCGTCGCGTGCGAGCGCCCGCAGGTCCGTCGCGTCGGGCGCGCACACGACGCCGAGGCTCGCCGTGATGCGCAGGCCCGGCGCCAGCCCCTCCCAGGACTCCTCGCGCAGCGCCGCGCCGACGCGCTCGCAGCAGGCGAGCGCCTCGGCGTCGCCGGTGTGCGGCATCAGCAGCCAGAACTCCTCGCCGCCGGTCCGCGCGACGACGTCGCCGGCGCGGACGTGCTCGCGCAGCAGCTCGGCGACGCGAACGAGCACGCGGTCGCCGGCCTCGTGCCCGTAGCGGTCGTTGACGGTCTTGAAATGGTCGATGTCGAGCACGGCGAGCGCCACCGGGCCGCCGACGCCGTCGCCCGCGCGATCGAGGTAGCGGCGGTTGTGCAGGCCGGTGAGCGGGTCGCGCTCGGCCTGGTCGCGCAGCAGCTCCATCTCGATCCGCGCGCGCTCGAGCCCGAGCTGCAGCTCGGACAGCTCGCGGCTCGCTGTGCGCTCGACCTCGACGCAGCGCAGCAGCACGTCGTAGGCCTGCTCGGCCCGGCCGGCCTCGCGCAGAGAGGCGGCGATCGTGCCGAGGATCATGCTGCGCGCCTGCGGCACGCGGTCGGCGAGCCGCTCGAGCGCCTCCTCGCCGGCCGCGAGGACGTCGTCGACGCGCCCGAGGGCGGTCAGCACCTGCACCTTCACGAGGACGGCCATGCCGAGCAGGTACGGGTTCGGCTCGCCCATCGCGATCAGCAGCCCGACCGAGCGGTCGGCGTCGGAGAGCGCGGCCTCGTGACGGCCGGCGTTCAGCCGCACCTCGGCGCGGGTGCAGTGGACGACGCCGAGCGCGAAGTGGTTGAGCGGCGCCAGCCCGCGGGCGATCCACTCGGCCCGCGCGAGCTCCGCCTCGGCCTCGGCGAGGTCGCCCTGCTCCATCCGCAGGTGGGCGAGGTCGTTACGCGACATCGCCTCCTCCCACGGCTCGCCGGCCTCGATCGTCATCTCCAGCAGCGCCTCGAGGCGCTCCGGCCAGCTCGCGACGCCCATGTTGCCGAACACGACGCAGCCCATCCGGCGGGCGAAGACGCGCAGCAGCAGCTCGCCGCTGAGGTCGGCGAGCTCGACGGCCAGCTCCGCCTCCGCCAGCGCGGCGGCGTAGGAGCCGGAGAAGAAGTTCAGGTGGCTCTTGAGCGCGGCCAGCTCGGTCCGCGCCACGAGGCACTCGCCCGCCAGCAGGTCGCCCTCGGCCGCCAGCGCGAGCGCGCCGTGCAGGTCGCCGCGATGCAGCGAGCACGCACCCTGCAGCGCCAGCGCCCGCGCGCGCAGCGGCGAGTCGCCCGCCGCGCGGGCCCGCTCGTGGACGTCGACCGCGACGGCGAGGGAGCGCCCGGCGTCCTCCCAATAGGCCCGGCGGGCGGCGTCGAGCTCCTGTACGGCGGACGGCATGGGTCCCTCCTTCCTTCGTCGCCCCGCGCGCGGGACTTGAGCCGGGTTAACGTCCAGCGCCATGGAGGACGCGACCGCGCTGTCGGAGCGGATCGCCCGGCGGGAGCTGTCCTGCGTGGAGCTGATGGCGGCGACGCTCGAGCGGATCGGGCGCGAGAACCCGCGGCTCAACGCGATCGTGTCGCTGCGCGACGGGGAGGAGCTGCTCGCGGAGGCGGCCGACCGCGACGCGGAGCTCGCCGACGGGGAGCGGCGCGGCTGGATGCACGGGCTGCCGCATGCCGTGAAGGACCTGGAGGAGACCGCCGGGCTCCGGACGACGTTCGGCTCGCCGATCCATGCGGAGTACGTGCCGGAGGCCGACTCGGAGCTGGTGCGGCGGATCCGGGCGGCGGGCGCGATCGTGATCGGCAAGACCAACGTGCACGAGTTCGGCTACGGCTCGCAGACCTACAACGACGTGTTCGGGCCGACCCGCAATCCGTACGACCCCGCGAAGACGGCCGGCGGCTCGAGCGGCGGTGCGGCGGCCGCGCTCGCCGCGGGCCTGGTGCCGGTCGCCGACGGCAGCGACTACATGGGGTCGCTGCGCAACCCGGCCGCGTTCTGCAACGTCTACGGCTTCCGGCCGTCGCTGGGCCGCGTGGGCTCGCCGCCGCCGGAGAGCGCGTTCGAGGCGCCGATCGGCACGGCCGGCCCGATGGCGCGCAGCCCGCGCGACCTCGCCGCGCTGCTGGCGACGCTGGCCGGGCCGCACCCGGACCTGCCGTTCTCGATCGAGGAGGACCCGGCGGCGCTGGCGACGCCGCTGCAGCCGCCCGACCCCGCGGGCCTGCGGATCGGCTGGCTCGGCGACCTCGGCGGCCACCTGCCGCTCGAGGACGGGATCCTCGAGCTGTGCGAGTCGGCCCTGTCGCGGCTCGGCGCCGAGGTCGTGCCGGTGCAGCCCGGCTTCGACCCGGCGGAGGCCTGGGACGCCGCGGTCACGATCCGCCACTACGACGCCACCTGGCTGCTCGAGCTCCCGCAGGACCGGATCAAGCCCGAGCTGCGCTGGGAGGCCGAGGGCGCCCGCGCGGTCACCGGCCCGACGCTGCACGCCGCACAGCAGACCCGCACCCGGGTCACCGCCGCGCTGCACGCGCTGCTGCGAGAGCACGACGCCCTCGCGCTCCCGAGCGCCCAGGTGTTCCCCTTCGACGTCGAGACCCCGTGGCCGCGCGAGGTCGCCGGCCGCCCGATGCCGACCTACCACCGCTGGATGGAGGTCGTGACGTACGCCTCGCTGGCGGGCCTGCCCGCCGCCGGCGTGCCCGCGGGCTTCGGCCCGCAGGGCCTTCCGATGGGCCTGCAGCTGATCGGCCGCCCGCGCGGAGACCGCGCGCTGCTGGAGCTGGTTGAGGCCTACGACCGCGCCACCGGCCCGGAAACTGCGGCTGGGTATCGCATCCACGTTCCGTGCCGCGGGAGCACGCGATCTGGATGAGAATCGCGCGGTCCCGCCTCACCACCCCTCGATACCCAGCGCAGTTGACGTTCGTGGGCCGCTAGGGTCGCCGCCGATGCCCGAGATCGTCCTCCACGCCCTGCCGCCGTCGCACCCCTGCATGACCGCCGAGGCGGCGCTGAAGCTCAAGGGCATCGCCTACGAGCGGATCGACTTCACGCCGGGGGAGCACGTCGCCAGGATGGCCGAGCTCTACGGGGAGGGCAACACGACCGTTCCCGGCGTGCTGATCGACGGCGAGCCCGTGCACGGCTCGCGGCGGATCCTCGCGCGGCTCGAGCAGCTGCAGCCCGCCCCGCCGCTGTATCCCGAGCAGACAGCGGATGCGGTCCGCGAGGCCGAGCGCTGGGGCGACGAGGAGCTGCAGGACCTCGGGCGGCGGCTGCCGTGGGGCGCTCTGCACTTCCGGCCCGAGGCGGTGGGGACGTTCGGCGGCGCGGGCCCGCTCGACCCGGCGGGGACCGACTTCGCGATCCGCATGGCCCGCGCGACCTGGAAGTACCACGGGATCACGGCCCAGAGACTCGCCGACGACCTCGCCGGCCTTCCCGCCAAGCTCGACCGCGTCGACGCGCTCGTCGGAGACGGCACGATCGGCGGCGAGACGCCCAACGCCGCCGACCTCCAGATCGGCGCCACGATCCGCGTGCTGCTCACCGTCGGCGACCTCGTGCCGCTGCTGAGCGACCGGCCGGTCGAGGAGCTGGCCCGCCGCTGGTTCCCCGGCTATCCGGGGGAGATCCCGGCCGGGGCGTACCCGGCCGGGTGGGTTCCCTCCCGATGAGCTAGCCGCAGAGCTGCTTCTGGTAGCGGCAGGCCACGATCGAGGGCCGCTCGATCGGCTCGCCCGCCTGGATCGACCACGCGAGCCGCACGAACTGCGCGTGCGTCCACGCCAGCGGCGTCGCGGAGCGCGTGCCCTCGCCGTTGGCCTCGTCCGGCGGCCGGCCGTCCCAGACCTGCTCGGGCAGCATCAGGCCGTCGTTGGCCGCTCCCGCGATCGCCTTCAGCCGCGCCGTCGCGTCCTGGCCGGCGATCAGCTCGTACTCGCCGCGCTCGCCCGCCAGCAGCGGCCACGCGCGGCCGAACGTCTGCCGGGCCGGGTTGTCGAAGAACAGGTCCCAGTCGCCGCCGTCCGCCTGCTCCCCGTAGCCGTCGAACGTGAAGCGGCGCCAGAACTCGCCGTTCTTGGTGGTCACCTTCAGCGGCTCGGCGCTCGTCTCGTCGCCGACCTTCAGCGAGTTGAGGATCGTCTGGTCGTTCCACGGCTTGACGCCGAACAGCACCAGCCCCAGGAACGAGTTGTCGACGATCTCGCGCTGGTCGACCTGGCGCGGGAAGTTGTCGCCGAGCGTGTACTTGAAGCCGTTGTCGGGGTTGCCGTCCTTGGTGACGCGCAGGTAGTACGGCTTGGGGGAGTAGGGGCCGTTGGTGGTCGCGGTCCAGCTCTCGACCTTCGCCTGCCACTCGTCGGCCCTCGCCTCGTACGCTGCCGCGCGGCCGGCATCGCCGTTGCGCCGCGCGACGTCGGCGGCGCACACGAGCGCGGCGATCTCGGTCGCGATCGTGTTCGGCGAGTAGCCGTCCTGGTTCTCCCAGCGCTCCTGGCCGGTGCGCGGCCCGTCCTCGTTGGTCATCAGGTAGTCGGCTGCGGCCCGGATGTTGTCCCAGTCCGCGGGAGCGGTGCGGCCCAGCCACCAGGCGAGCAGGACGGGCAAGGACGTCTCGTCGAGCTGCTCGCTCTTCCACACCGGCGTGCCGTCGACGCGCGTGTTCTGCCAGAAGTCGCCCTCGGGCTTCTGGACCTCCCACAGGTAGTCGACGAGCCGGTTCGCCGCGGCGTCGTCGCCGGCCGCCTTCTGCGCGGTGGCGGCGTGGTAGAAGTCGCGCGGCCAGACGAGGTGGTAGGGGTCGGAGGTCTCCTTGTCGTCGGCGAGCGTGAGCGTGCCCCAGATCCACGGCATGTTCGGCGCTGCGATCGAGGCGCCGCGATGGGTCTTGTCCTCGAGCGCGGCGAGTACGAGGACCGACTGCTCGTAGAGCCGCTTCATCTGCGCGTCGCCCGCCACCGGCGCCGGCGGCGCCTTCAGCGTTGACAGGTAGGCGCTCCAGCCGCTGTCGTAGGCCGCCTTGGCGGGGTCGAAGCCGCCGGTGAGCGAGCCGGTCGCGGCCGCGGTCGCCGCCGTCGCGTCACGGCCGAAGCCGATCGCGAGCGTCATCGTCTGGTTGTCCATGCCGTCGAGCGCGGCCCGCGCGCCCTGCACGACGTTCCCGGGCTGCGTGGCGTCGGTGCGCTCGAGCTTGTAGTCCTGCAGGTCGCGCCACGGATCGGAGGCGGTGCCGCGGTAGCCGCTCGAGGTCTGGGCCAGTGCGGGGGAGGCGGCGACGGCGCTCGCCGACTTGTCGTCATAGGCGACCAGCGTCGACTCGCCGGAGATGCCGCGGTCGTCGTTGCCGTCGTTGCCTGGGGCCGGGTCGGCGAGCACGAACAGCCGCAGCGCCGTGCGCGTCTTGGCCTCGAAGCGCAGCCGGAGCAGGACGCTGTCGCGGGCGGGGTCGGTGATCCACGTCTTCGTCAGCCGCCAGCGGGCGTTCTCGGTCACCTGGCGGTAGGCGAGCGAGCGGTCGAGCGGCGTCACGGAGGCCGTCACGCCGGGGGCGACGGGCTCGATGTGGCGCGGGTCGTCGTCCACGACCTCGCGGTCCACGAACGACGTGCCGTCCGTGATCGCGAACTGCAGCCCGCGGAAGGAGGGCGTCGAGAGGTCCGGGTAGTAGACCTCGCTGAGCGACGCCTGGCGCAGCGTGAAGTACGCGTGGCCGGCGAGCTGGTGGGCGGTGCCGTACGCGTGCTTGTCGGCCGGCGCCCAGGTGTGCTTCGTACCCGGCGCCCCCGTCGCGGGCGGTCGCGCGGCCTGCGCCGGGACGGCGCAGCAGAGCACGGCGAGGACGGTTACCAGCAGGCCAGCGGCACGCGGTGACATCAGCGGCTCCTCCCAGAGTCAGGTCGGCCTTGCTCTACCCGCGCCGGGCCGGGAGGTATCGTCCCGACCATGATCGGGGCGTGCTGATCGTGCTGCCGATCGCGGGCTTCGCCCTGCGCCGCCTCGGCATGTCGCCGGAGCGCCGCAAGCTCGACCCGCGACGCTGACCGCGTCGCGGCCGCGCATCGCCCGCGACATCACGTTCCCGCACCGCCGCCCGGACTGAGTGTGACGCGGGGCCCGCGTCGGCGTACATTCGGCAAGAGGAGTCATGGGCTGCCAGGAGAGCGACGCGGAGCAGCTGCTCGCCGATCTCGGGCGCGCGTACGCGAGGGCCCTGCTCGCCGGTGACGAGATCGGCGCGGAGCTCGCCGTGCGCGACGCGATCGACGCGCGCCTGACCACGGCCCAGATCGACGAGGAGATCATCGCGCCCGCGCTGTGGCTGGTAGGGCGGCTGTGGGCGCGCGGCGAGATCTCGGTCGCCGACGAGCACCTCGCCACCGAGATCTCGCTGCGCGTGCTGGCGCTCCAGCGCGAGGCCGTCCGCACGGTGAGCGAGCGGGCCGGCCGCAAGGCCCTGCTCGCCGCGCCGATGGGCGAGCTGCACACGGTCGCGCTGCAGATGAACGCCAACCTGCTGCGCGACGCCGGCTACACGGTGCTGATGCTCGGCCCGGACGTGCCGCCGGGCGCGCTCGCCGAGGCCGCCGTCCGCCACGAGCCGTCCGTGATCTGCCTGACGGCCACGATGCCGGACGTGAGCGACCGCGTGATGCTCGCGATACGCGAGGTCGAGCGCGGCTGGCCGGGCGCCGGCTGGGTGCTCGGCGGGCGCGGGCTGTCCGTGCGCCTGCGGCCGCAGCCGGGGATCCACGTCTGCCGCCGTGTCTCCGAGGTCGTCGAGGCCGCGGACGCGGTCCTCAAGCGCGCCGACCTCAACTGAGCGCCCCTTCCGGGCTAACGGTTCGTAATGCCGTTAACAGCCTGTTGCGGGCATATTCTCAGCGCCTTGCTGGTCGCAAGCCGTAAACAGCCGCTGGCCGCCAAGGCACCCGAGGAGCCCGTCGCGCCGCCCCGCTACGCCTACTGGGCGGGCCCGGCGATCGCCGTGGTGATGCTCGCCGTGACGCTCGCGTGGGGCACCGCGTACGGCCTCGGCCTGCGCGATCCCGACGGGATCATCGGCTGGCGCTTCTCGTTCGTGCTGATGCTCGTCGGCGGCTTCGTCGCGCTCGACGTGATCCCGCGCGCGCTCGCGGCCGCCCGCACCAACGGCACGCCCACGTGGGCGACGCTGGTCGCGCTCGTCCGCGAGCGCTGGCCGTGGCGGCGGATCGGGTTCGTCGTCGGCGCGATCGTCGCCTTCTACGCGACCTACCTCTGCTACCGCAACGTCAAGAGCTACCTGCCGCTCGCCCGTCCCGAGACGGTCGACTCCGACCTCGCGAACTTCGAGCGCGGCGTGTTCGGCACCGACCCCTCGACCCTGCTGCACCAGCTGCTCGGCACCGGCGTCTCGGCGCAGGTGCTCTCGACGGTCTACCTGCTGTTCCTGACCTTCGTGCCGATCTCGGTCGGCGTGGCGCTCGTATGGTCGACCGACCGCGCGGGCGGGCTCTGGTGGGTGAGCGTGCTGAGCATCAACTGGGTGCTCGGCGTGGCGAGCTACTTCCTGCTGCCCTCGATGGGCCCGGCGTTCGTGGAGCCGCACCTGTTCTCCCAGCTGCCGGACACCGGCACCGCGAGCCTGCAGGGGGCGCTGATGGAGGACCGGAGGGCGTTCGTGGCCGACCCGGTCGGCAGCGGCCAGCTCCAGAGCATCGCCGCCTTCGCGTCGCTACACGTCTCGATCGTGTTCGCCGGCGCCCTGGTCGCGCACCTGCTGCGCGCCCCGCGGATGCTGCGGATCGCGATGTGGGTCTACCTCGGCCTGACCTTCGCCGCGACGATCTACTTCGGCTGGCACTACGTCGTCGACGACATCGGCGGCTTCGCGATCGGGTTCGCCTCGGTCTACCTCGGCGCCGTCATGACCGGGTGGCGGATCGAGCGCAGCGGCGCCTCCGCTCGACTCCAGCTCGAGCGCGCATGACGGATGGCAGCGCAGGCGCGCGGGTAGGAGAGGGCCCCGTGCCGCTCAACCTGCCCAACGTGCTGACGCTGAGCCGGATCGCCTTCGTGCCGCTGATGCTCGTGCTGCTGCTGGGGGAGGAGGCGGGCCCGCTCCCGGCCGCCGCCGCCGTCTTCAGCGCCGCCGCGCTGACCGACGCGGCCGACGGGCACATCGCCCGCTCGCGCGGCCTGGTCACCACGTTCGGGCGGATCGCCGACCCGCTCGCCGACAAGCTGCTGGTCGGCACCGCGCTCGCCACGCTGGTCGCGATCGACCGCCTGGCGCTGTGGATCGCGCTCGTGATCGGCCTGCGCGAGGCCGGCGTGGCGCTGCTGCGCTGGCACGCCGGGCGCCAGGGGATCGTGCTCCACGTCAGCCAGCTCGGCAAGGTCAAGACCTGCCTGCAGATGACCGCGATCGCGACGGTGATGCTGGTGCCCGACCCGGAGGCCGTCTGGGTCACCGCGCTGCTGATGACGGTCGTGTGGCTGACGGTCGTCTCGGGCGCGCAGTACGCGCTCGAGTACGTGCGTCAGACGGGCTCGAACTCGCGCGGGTCCAGCCGCCGGGTCAGCTCGATGTACTCGCGCATGTAGCCCGGCCAGTTCGTCACGATCCGGCCCGTCTCGTCGCGGTACCAGGAGTCGCAGGCGGTCCACGCCGTGCCGGCGAAGCGGCCCTGCGTCTCGCGGTCGAACGTCGCCTCGACGTCCGCGCGCACCGACAGCGGCCCGCCGCGGTCGCGCTGGAGCTCAATCGCCTGCCGGATGTAGCCGACCTGCGCCTCCTCGTAGGTGATGATCGAGCCGCCCGACGTGTTCGTGTTCGGCCCGTAGACGAGGTACAGCGACGGGAAGCCGGGGACCGTGATCCCGAGGTGCGCGTGCGCGCCGGCCGCCCAGGCCTCCTTCAGCGAGCGCCCGCCCGAGCCCGTGATCTCCATCGGGAACATGAAGGCGGTGGTGCGGAAGCCCGTGCCGTAAATGATGCAGTCCGCCGCATGAGTACGGCCGTCGCGCGTGACGATGCCCTCCGGCGCGAGCCGCTCGATCGGCTCCGTGACGACCTCGACGTCGTCGCGGGCCAGCGTCGGCAGGAAGGTCGAGGAGAACAGGACGCGCTTGCAGCCGAAGGTGTAGTCGGGCCAGATCCGCTCGCGCAGCTCGGGGTGGCCGTGGAGCTGGCGGCGCATGAACAGCCATGAGTAGGCGCCGTAGACGCGCCCGAGCGTGCGCGGGTGGCGGATCGCGGTCGTCAGGCCCTCGCCGATCCAGAACCAGCTCCGGCGCCGCAGCGCCTGGAAGCCGGGCACGTGCCGGATCATCCAGCGGTAGACGGCGGGGTAGGCGCGGTTGCGGCGCGGCACGAACCAGTTGCCCGTGCGCTGGAAGACCGTCGTGTGCGCCGCCTGCTCGACCACGGGCGGGACGAACTGCACCGCGCTCGCGCCCGTGCCGACCACCGCGACCCGCTTGCCGCGCAGGTCGTAGCCGTGGTCCCACCCGGCCGAGTGGAAGCTGTGGCCGGCGAAGTCGCCCTCCAGGCGCGGCGTGGCGGGCTGGTGCAGCTGGCCGGTGGCGACGATCACCACGTCCGCGGTCCGCTCGCCGCGGCTCGTCTCGACCGCCCAGCGGCGCTGCCGCTCGTCCCAGCGGCAAGCGCTCACGTGCGTGCCGGTCTCGATGATCGGCTCCAGCCCGTGCTCGGCGACGACCTCGCGCTGGTAACGGAGGATGTCGGGCTGCGTCGGGCACAGCCGCTCCCAGTCCTTGCGCTGCGAGAACGAGAACGAGTACAGGTGGCTCGGCACGTCGCAGGCCGCGCCGGGATACGTGTTGTGCCGCCACGTGCCGCCGTAGCCGTCCGCCTTCTCGAGGATGCGGACGTCCGTGAGCCCGTGGCGGCGCAGCTCGATCGCCGCCGCCAGCCCGCCGAAGCCGGCGCCCACGATCAGCACGCTCGGCATCAGAGCACGTAGACCGTGTCGCCGATGCTCCAGCGGTCGTAGATGCCGCGCGCGGCCCACAGCGGGACGCGCGCGCAGCCGTGGCTGGCCTGGTACGGCGGCACGGAGTGATAGCCGTGGACCGCGTAGCCGCCGATGAAGTAGAGCGCGTCGAGCATCCCGAGCGAGTTGAAGCCGGCGTCCTTGCGGTAGATCGCCCACTTCCCGACGGGCGTGTTGCCGGTCAGCCCGGTCGAGGTGTTCACGACGTGCTTGACGCGGCCGCCGTGGACCTCGAGCAGCACCTGGCGGCCCTTGTGGACCTCGATGTGGGTGCCGCGGCGCGAGGCGCGCGGGGTGTGGGCGCGGGCGAGCTCGTTCCACATCGTAGGCCCGACGACGCCGGTGCGCGCGAGCCCCTCGATCTTCTGGAACGCGTACACGGCGTCGCGGGTGTCGGCGCCGAACGAGGCGTTGCGGTTGGCGAGCAGGTAGTGCAGGCGGTCGAGCCTGCGCTCGAGGAAGCGCACCGCGGGGCCGCGCGAGCCGGCCGCCAGCGACGGGGCGGCGATCGTCACGCAGCGCTTGCGCTTGGCCACCGCCGCCCAGCCGGGCGCACGCTGGAGCCTCACGCCGGTGCAGGTGCGGCCCGCGCGGGTCGCGCGCGTGCGGACCTTGAAGCGGCCGTCGCGGCCGACCTTCACGGGCTTGCCGCCGACGGCGATCGCGCCCGCGGCGGCCGGGACCAGCCGGCCCTTCAGTGCGATGGCGCCGCCCGGCAGCCGCGTGCCGCCCCAGCGCGCGGTCAGCTTCGGCACGACCGTCAGCGCCACGGGCTGCGAGGCCGCCGCGGCCGTCTGGGCGACGAGCTGGCCCGGCGCGGTCGCGCGCGCCGTCAGGGAGAAGGTGCCGTCGGCGCGGGTCGTGCCCGCCGCGATCCGCTGCGGCGTGCCGCCGGGCGGCGTCACCGTGACCTGGACGGGCTGGGCCGCCGGCGGCGTGACCGTGCCGGTCAGCTTCAGCGACTTGCCGTAGCCCTGCTGGGCGGGGGCCTTCAGGGTGACGGCGGCCGGCGGCGTCTGGGCCGCCGCCGGCCCCGCCGCGGCCAGCGCCGCGAGGATCGTGATCGCGGCGATGCGCCGAAGTGGAGCCGGGTTCCGGTTCATGGCGCGAATCCTGCCAGGTGGGGCGGGTAGACCGCGTGGCATGCCCACTCTCGGACGCACCGGCCTCCACGTGTTCCCGATCTGCCTCGGCGGCAACGTGTTCGGCTGGACGGCCGACGAGCCGCAGTCCGTCGAGGTGCTCGACGCCTACGTCGAGGCGGGTGGGAACTTCGTCGACACCGCCAACTCCTACCTGGTCGAGCACGGCCGCTCGGAGACGATCATCGGCCGCTGGATGGCCGAGCGCGGCAACCGCGACCGGCTCGTGATCGCCACCAAGGTCGGCGGCGGCCAGGGCGCCCTGCGCAGCCTCAGCGCGAAGACGATCGAGCGCGAGGCGCAGGCCTCGCTCGAGCGCCTGCAGACCGACCGGATCGACCTCTACTACGCGCATTTCGACGACGAGGACACGCCGCTGGAGGAGACGCTGCGCGCCTTCGACGCGCTGGTGCAGGCGGGCACCGTGCGCGCGATCGGCGCCTCGAACTACTCGCCCGAGCGCCTGATCGCGGCGCTCGAGCTGCAGAAGCAGAAGGCGCTGGCCGAGTTCACGGCGCTGCAGCCGCAGTACAACCTCGTCGAGCGCGCGTTCGAGCGCACGCTGCTGCCGGTCGCCGACGCGTGGGACCTCGCCGTGCTGCCGTACTACGGGCTCGCGCGCGGCTTCCTGACCGGCAAGTACCGGCCGGGCGGCCAGAAGGTGGAGTCAGAGCGCGCCGAGCGTGCACGGGCCTATCTCGACGACGGCGGCAAGGCCGTGCTCGAGGCGCTCGACGAGGTCGCCGGCGCGCACGACGCGCCCGTGGCCGCCGTCGCGCTCGCCTGGCTGCTCGCCCATCCGCGCGTGAAGGCGCCGATCGCGAGCGCGCGCACGGTCGAGCAGCTCGAGCAGCTACTGCCGGCGGCGACGCTCGAGCTCACGCCGCAGGAACTGGACCGGCTGTCCGCCACCACGCGGTAGCGTCCGGGCCATGACCCCGCGCACCGTCCTGATCACCGGCTGCTCGACCGGCATCGGCCGCGCCTGCGCCGAGCGGCTCGCGCGCGCCGGCCACACGGTCTACGCGACCGCCCGTCGGCTCGAGTCGATCGAGGACCTGCAGGGGGCGGGGTGCCGGACGCTCGCACTCGACGTCACCGACGAGGCGTCGATGCAGGCCGCCGTCGAGACCGTCGAGGCCGAGCGGGGCGCCGTCGGCGCGCTCGTCAACAACGCCGGCTACTCGCAGTCGGGCGCGATCGAGACGCTCTCGATGGAGGACCTCCGGCGCCAGTTCGAGACCAACGTGTTCGGCCTCGTGCGCATGTGCCAGCTCGTCCTGCCGGGCATGCGCCGCGAGGGCTTCGGCCGGATCGTGAACATGAGCTCGATGGGCGGGAACTTCGTGTTCCCGGGCGGTGGCGCTTACCACGCGTCCAAGTACGCGATCGAGGCGATCTCCGACGCGCTGCGCTTCGAGGTCAAGGGCTTCGGCGTCGGCGTCACGGTGATCCAGCCCGGGGCGATCCGGACGGAGTTCGCCAGCACGGTCGCCGACCGGCTGCCCGAGGGGGAGGGGCCCTACGCGGCGTTCAACGCCGAGGTCGGCCGCACCACCAAGGAGGCCTACGAGAAGGGCCCGCTGGCGCGGCTCGGCGGTGAGCCCGACGCGGTCGCCAAGGCGGTCGAGAAGGCGATCACGGCGCGGCGGGCGCCGATCCGCACGCGCGTGACGGCCTCCGCGCACGTGCTCGTGACGCAGCGGCGGCTGCTGCCCGACCGCGGCTGGGACGCGTTCGTGGCGACGCAGTTCAAGCGCCCCGGCTGAGAGCGGATCGCTCATGAGGCATGCCGGGGGCCCGGAACGGGGAACACGGTGCTGTCAGGTAAGCGACACACGGAGGCCCCATTGATCATCGCCGGAATCGTCCTACTGCTGCTCGGCCTGCTGCTCGGGGTCGGGATCCTCTACACGATCGGGATCATCCTGATCATCGTCGGCGCCGTGCTCTGGGTCGTCGGCTCGACCGGTCGCGCCGTCGGAGGCCGCAGGCACTACTACTGACCCCGCCCTGGGGTCGCGCCGGCCGTCAGGGGGCGGGACGGCCGCGCGCCCACTAGGGCCAGTGGGAGCGGGCCGGACGACGGTATGAGCTACAGCCGCGGGCGCCCGCGCGGCAGCGCGAGGTCGATCGCCTCGATCTGCTCGCCCGGCGGGAGCTTGTCCATCACCGACCGCACGAGCCGCTGCACGTCGTACTCGTCGTGGCCGAAGTCGTTGAGGAACGTCTTCAAGGCCATGTACGTGACCTTGAGCTCCGCGGGCGAGAGCTCCAGGCGATGCGCTTCCTGGGTCTCCATGCGAGCGACTCTACTCCCCGCCGGAGCTCCAGTCAGGTGGTTGGTAGACGCTGCCCGGGACGCCGCCAACGCAGAGTACGCGCAGGCCCTCGGGCCCGGAGGAGAGCACGCGCGCGGTGCCCGAGTCGACCTTGACGAGATGATCGGCGTCGAGCGGGTGCCGGACGCCGTCGATGTCGACCGAGCCCGCACCGCGCAGCGCGACGTAGAGCTCCTGCTGGCCCGAGTCGGCCTCGTCGTGCGACTTCGTCGAGTAGTCGGGCGGCAGGTCCATGATGTTCGCCCCGAACGCGGTGATGTCGAGGCCGGCGCGCACGAGCTTGGCGAACCCGTCCCACAGGGTCGGCAACTCGTCGATGGACTTCGCTGAGTAACCGGGCATGCTGCCGATCATGACGGCTCGCGGACCGGCCGTGTGGATGGTTCTGGCGCTCGCGCTGGCGGGCTGCGGGGAGCGCCGCGCCCCCGCCGCCGCGACGCCCGCGGCCGCCTCGCCGGCGCCCACCCCGGAGGCGCCGGAGCGGCTCCCGGCGGCGCGCGCGTGCGTGCGCGACGGCGCGCCGTTCGCGGTCGCGCGCTCCCGGCTGCCGATGGGCCGCCGGAGCGTCGTCACCGGCGACCGGCGACGGCTCGACCCGCTCGTGCTCTCGCCGCGCGGCAGCCGCTGTACGCGGCCGCTCGTGGTCTTCTCGCACGGGCACCACGGCGAGCCGGCGAGCTGCGCGGCGCTCTGCTCGCGGCTCGCCCGCGCCGGGTTCCTCGTCGTCGCGCCGCACCACGAGGATCGCGCCGTCGACCGCATCTCCCTGCAGGCCGGCGAGCGGGTCGACGACGTCCTGTGGGTGCTCGACCACCTGCGCGCCCGCTACGACCGTGAGCGGATCGGGATCGCCGGGCACTCGTTCGGCGGCGTCACCGCGGGCGAGGCCGCCTCCCAGGACCCGCGCTTCCGCGCGGTCGTCTCGATGGCCGGCACCGCGGGTCACGGCACGATGAGCGCCACCACCGCGGCGACGCTGATCGTGGCGGGCACGCGCGACGCGATCGAGACCGCCGAGGCGAGCCGCACCTCCGCGGCGGCGATCCCGAAGACGATCCCGCACGAGCTGGTCGTGGTGCCCGGGGCCGCGCACGGCGATCTGCTCGACGGCTGCGGCGTCTGCGGGCGGGTCGAGGGCTTCCTCACCCGCTACCTGGCCGGCAGCGGGTGAGGAAGCCGGCGGGCAGGCCTCGACACCCGGGGCCGGCCCTTGCGCTCACTTGGTCCGGTTCGGCTGCGGCGGCAGCGGCGTCCGGTTCGGATTGCAGAACGTGCCGGGGTTGCCCGTGTGCGGGTCCGCGATGCCGAGCTTGTTCTCCTGGCCGAACGACTGCGACTGGCCGCCGGGGCCGTTCGGGCCGGAGCCGTCCAGCGGGGCGGTCGGGTCGTCGTTGAGGCCGGAGAACGAGCACCAGGACTTGCCCTGGTTCTGGTTCTCCTTCTTGCCGCTGCCGGTGACCTCGCCGGCGAGCGCGGGCGCGACGCCGAAGGTGGCGACCGCGGCACAGGCGCCGATCGCGAGCACGGACTTCAGGCGATCCATCCGATCCCTCCTTTGGTGGAGACGCCTCCGCAGCGCGTCTCCGACCCTACGCCCAGGGCGAGCGCAGGGTCAAGCCGCACGGGCGCGGGCGAGGAACAGCCGCACGGTCAGCGGCGGGGCGGCGATCAGCTCGCCGGCCGAGGTGGCGAACCAGAGCGCGCCGCCCGCGAGGGCCATGCTCGTGGTGCCGAAGCTGGGCACGACCGCGGCCCCGAGGACGCGGCCCGTGGCGGTGTCGATCGCCCAGACGCGGTCGCCGGCGTCGCGGAACGCGGCGCCGTGGGCGAGCAGGATGCCCTCGCGCGGGAGCATGGTGGAGATCCGGAACCCGAGCGGGCGCCGCCACAGCAGCCGGCCGGTCTCGACGTCCACCGCGACGAGCGCGCCGGCCACGGACGCGAGCGCGCGGCCGCGGTCGACCGCGAGCAGCTCCGAGCGCGCGAGCGCGTCCGAGCGCGGGCCCGGGAGCACGCCCGCGAGCGTGATGCGGAGCAGGCGCCCGCGAGCGGTCGAGGCGAGCAGCCCGCCGGGTGCCCGCACGGCGCCGGTCAGCTCGCCCGCCTCCTCGGCGGCGTCGAACTCGGCGGTGATGAAGCCGGAGCTGGGGTCGATGCGCACGAGGTGCCGCGGGCCCCATACCCAGACGTCGCCGCCGCCCGCGATCACACCGAAGTAGATCTGTCGCGGGTCGAGCAGGATCCGCCGCGTGATTCGACCCGTCGCGGCGTCGATCCGGTACAGCGGCCCGTTCGGCGTGCGGAAGAAGCGCCCGCCCCAGCGCAGCGCCCAGACCGCGTGACGGTCCGCCGCCAGCGCCAGCCGCCGTCCCAGCGGGAGTCGCTCGAGCACCCGGCCGTCGTGCCCGTCGACGCGCAGGAGCCGCTCCGTGCCGAAGTCGTTGACCCACACGTCGCCGCCGGCGGCCGTCATCGCGCCGAGGTTCTCGCCCGCCTCGATCCGGACGAGCGGTCTCGGGCCGGGCTCGCCGCCCGCGCACCCGGCGAGGGCGAGCACACCCACGACGAAGGCGTTCCGCGCCCCGCGGCTGAGGCTGCCCGCAAGCGCGGTCGGCCTGCTGGCTCCGTGGCCGCGGAGGCGCATGGCCCCGATCATCGCCGGTATGGGTGCGACCCTCACCACAGAGCCTTTCTGGCGCGCCGCGCTGCGCCCGCTGATCACCACGCGCGGCTGGACCGCCGTCACCCACCACCTGGCCGGGCTCCCGCTCGGCATCGCCTACTTCACCTGGTTCGTGACCGGGCTCGCGACCGGCCTCGGGCTCGCGATCACGCTGATCGGCATCCCGCTGCTCACGCTCGTGCTGGCCAGCGTCCGGCCGCTGCTCGGCGCCGAGCGGGCGCTGGCCAACGCGCTGCTCGGCACCGACATCGCGCCGGTCGCGGTCGCCCCTGAGGGCAAGGGCTGGCTCGGCCGCCTGAAGGCCTACTGGACCGACGGCTCGACCTGGCGCGGCATGGCCTACCTGCTCGCCCGCTTCCCGCTCGGGATGCTCACGTTCTGCGTCGCCGTCAGCGTCTACGCGTCCGCGGGCTATCTGATCTCGGCCCCGATCTCCGCGCCGTTCGACGGCATCGAGCTCGGCATCTGGGAGCCTGACACCTGGTACGAGGGCCTCGCCCTGGTGCCCGCCGGCCTGCTGCTGCTGGTCGCGTCAGGCTGGATCTCCGAGGGCATGGCCGCGATGTCGCGCGGGTTCGCCCGCTGGGGCGTCCGGTAGGTCACTCGGGCTGGGGAACCTCCGTGGAGGGATCGCCGTCGACCGCGGCGGCGATCGCATCGACCTCGTTGTCGAGCAGCCAGTCGAGGCTGAGCGCGCTCGCGAAGCCGAGCGCGCCGGCGAACTGGTCCGTGAGCTCGATGAAGACCATGCGGTCCTGCTTGGCCGCGTCGAGCCGCTTGACGACCGGGTTCGCCAGGACGTCGTCCTCGGAGCCGTACATCGCGACGAGCTCTTGGTCGAGCAGGCGGAACTGCTCCTGGCTGAACTCGGTGAAGAAGCTCTCACCGGCCAGCTCGTCGACCTGCTCGGGCAGCTCGAAGCCCAGGTCGGTGAAGAAGCGGCTGCGGGTGTCGCCGGTCGCATAGGCGCCGTAGCCGTCGGGGCCGCCGTAGGCGAGGATGCCCGACTTGCCGGCGAACTCCGGGTGCTCCTCGCGCACCTGCGCGAACTTCGCCTCGACCCGCTCCACGACCTCCTCACCGCGCTGCTCGCGCCCGAGCGCGCGGGCGACGAGCATCGTCTGCTCGTCCCACGGCATGCCGAAGTCGATGTAGTCACCGGACTGGGCGACGGTCGGCGCGATCCGCGCGAGCTTGTCGTAGTCGTCCTGCTCCAGGCCGGCGTTGATGGCGATGATCAGGTCCGGGCGCTGGGCGGCGACGGCCTCGAAGTTGATCTGCTGGCCCGCGACGACCTTCGGCTCCGCGCCGCCCAGCGCCTCCTGCGCCCACGGCCGCGCGCGCCAGTCGTAGCCGCCGAGGAAGTCGCCGACGGCGACCGGCACGACCCCGACCGCGAGCGCCGCGTCCTGGTCGGTGTAGCCGACGGTGACGACGCGCTCGGGCGCCTTCTCGACCGTGGTCTTGCCGAACTTGTGCTCGACGGTGACGGGGAAGGCGCCGCCCCACGCGGCGGCGCCCGCGGGCAAGTCCTCCTCGGAGCCGCAGGCGGCGAGCGGGAGCGCGAGCAGGGCGAGCAGGACGAGTCTCAGGCGCATCGGGTTCTCCTGGGGACGGCGTTGGGCAGGCACAGCGGGGTGCCGGACACGGGTCCTCGACGACATGGGCCTCGAGCCCGAAGACGTCGCGGACGAACTGGGCGTCGACGACCTCGTCGGGCGCGCCGGCGGCGTGGACGCGCCCGCCGCGCACGGCGACGAGCAGGTCCGCGTAGCGACACGCCTGGTTGAGGTCGTGGAGCACCATCACGACCGTGCGGCCGCGCTCGGCGACCAGGCGGTCGAGCAGGTCGAGGACCTCGAGCTGGTGCGCGAGGTCGAGGAAGGTGGTCGGCTCGTCGAGCAGCAGCAGCTCGGTCTCCTGCGCGAGCGCCATCGCGATCCACGCGCGCTGGCGCTGGCCGCCGGAGAGCTCGTCGAGCGGGCGGTCGCGCAGCTCGCGCGTCGCGGTGGCGGCGAGCGCGTCCTCGACGGCGAGCTCGTCGCCGGGCGACCACTGGCGGAACAGGCCCTGGTGCGGGTAGCGGCCGCGGGCGACGAGGTCGGCGACGGTCAGACCGTCGGGTGCGACGGGCGCCTGCGGCAGCACGCCGAGGCGGCGCGCGACCTCGCGCGAGGGCAGCTCGCGGATCTCGCGCCCGTCGAGCAGCACGGAGCCGGCGCGCGGCGTGACCAGGCGGGCGAGCGCGCGCAGCAGCGTCGACTTGCCGCAGCCGTTGGCGCCGACGATCGCGGTGACCCGCGCGCGCGGCAGCTCGAGCTCGAGCCCGTCGAGCACCGGCTCGCGTTCGTAGGCGACCGAGAGGCCGGTCGCGCGCAATGGCGCGGTCACGCCGCCCTCCGCATCAGGAGCAGGAAGTACGGCGCGGCGACGATCGAGGTGAGCAGGCCGACGGGGATCTCCGTCGGCGCGAAGGCCACGCGCCCGGCGAGGTCGCACGCGACCACGAGCGCGGCGCCACAGGCGGCCGCGAGCGGGAGCAGCTCGAGCAGCGAGGCCGGGCGGCCGAGCCGGCGGGCGAGGTGCGGCGCGACCAAGGCGACGAAGCCGACCGGCCCGGCGGCCGCCACGGCGATGCCGGTGAGCGCGACCGCCGCGGCCAGCAGCGCCAGCCGCGAACCCTCCACCCCGACGCCGAGCGCGCGGGCGAGGTCGTCGCCGAGCTCGAGCGCGTCGGCGCGGCGGGCCAGCGCGCCCAGTGCGGGGGTGAGGATCGCGAGCGTGGCCGCGAGCGGCCAGACCTGCCCCCAGTCGCGCCCGTTGACCGAGCCGACCAGCCACACGTAGGCCTGCGCGACCTCGAAGATCCGGCCCTCCGTGAGCACGTAGCCGACGCCGGCCTGCGCGAGCGCCGCGATCCCGATCCCGACGAGCACGAAGCGCTGGCCCTGCATGCCGCCGCGCCAGGCGAGCGCGTAGAGGGCCACGCCGCTGACGAGCGCGCCGGCGAGCGCCGCGAGCGGCACGGACCCCGGCGCCGAAGACGATCACCGCGACGGCGGCCAGCGACGCGCCGCCGGACACCCCGACGAGTCGGTGGAGAGGATCAGCGCGACCGCGCCCGCGCCGCACACGAGGGCGGCGAGGACGACGAGCAGCGTGCTGCGGGAGGGCACGGCGGGATCCTCTCGCGCCGGCCGGGAACACGCCACCCTTGGTCAGAGCCGCCGCATCGCCTCCGCCATGTGGCGGTGCCCGACGGTCTCGAAGCCGACGATCGTCACCACGGGCGCGAGCGCGAAGACCGCCGACGTGCTCGACGCGCTGCTCGAAGCCGCCTGCCGCCCGACGCCTTGGGCGCTCTCGCGGGTGGTGCTTCGGCCGCGCGGGGGCGTGCTCGACGGCGAGCCGTGGAGCTGCGAGTGCCTCGGACTCTGGCCGCCGCTCCAGAGCCTCGACGCCGCCAACCTCGCCTGGGTCGACCGGGCCGAGGCGGCGGTGGCCCAGACGGCCGGGGCGGCGTAGACGCTGCGACCGTCCGGAGGCAGAATGAGGGTGCGGCCTCTCACGACCCCGAGGAGGTTCCCATGGCCGACCAGATCTGGCAGGTGAGCGTCACCTTCACCGAGGAGGGCGACCGCACCCGGGCCGACGCAATGCTCGAGCTCGCCGACCACCGCTTCCACGGCTACGGCCGGGCGAAGAAGGCGCCCGAGGACCCGATCATCCCGCTGATCGGCCAGGACCTGGCCGCCGCCCGGGCACTCTCGGACCTCTCCCATCAGCTGCTGCACGCGGCGGCCGAGCGCATCGAGCAGCGGGAGGGCCATACCGTCAACGTCCACGGCTGACTGGTCAGGCGGGCGGAGCGCACGCACGACCGCCGCGGGGGTGCAGGCACCGTTGAGCGGCACCCCGCCGCGCAGGACGCTTTGCGCATGGCCACCTCCACCGTCAAGAGACGCTCCGGCTGGGTAACCACCGCAGGCGTCGTCATGCTCGTCGCGGGCGGTTACAACGCGCTCAGCGGCATCGCGGCGATCTCCGACGACGACACCATCGCCGCCCAGGCGACCGATGTCCTCTACGGGATCGACATCGGCACCTGGGGCTGGTTCTGGCTGCTCGCGGGGATCGTCCAGCTCGCCGCCGGCGTGCTGATCCTGATGCGCAACGAGTGGGGCCTCGCGATGGGCGTGACGATCGCCGGGTTCAGCGCGATGTTGACCGTGTTCGTGATCTTCGTCGTGCCGCTGTGGGCGATCGCGGTCCTGGCGCTCGACGTCCTGGTGATCTGGGCGTTGCTGAGCGCGCACGAGGACGAGTTCGGCTAGCCCTCGGGACGGCCCCCGGCGCCGTCACCCTGCGGGTCCTGCATATGATCGCCCGATCCCGCCGGGAGAGGAGGAGCAGCCGTGAGGATCGCGATCGTGGGTGGTGGCCCGGCCGGGCTGTACTTCGCGATCCTCGCCAAGCGCCTCGACGACGGGCACGAGGTCGTCGTCCACGAGCGCAACGCGGCCGACGACACGTTCGGCTTCGGCGTCGTGTTCTCCGACGAGACGCTGGAGGGGATCGAGGCCGCCGACCCGGAGACGTACGCGGCGATCGCGCCGCAGTTCGCGCGCTGGGCCGAGATCGACGTGCACTACAAGGGCGAGGTCGTGACCTCCGGCGGCCACGGCTTCTCGGCGCTGAGCCGGCGCGCGCTGCTCGGCGCACTCCAGGACCGCGCCGCGGCGCTCGGCGTGGAGCTGCGCTTCAACGCCGAGGCCGACCCGCGCGCGCTCGCGGACGCCGACCTGGTCGTCGGCGCCGACGGCGTCAACAGCACGGTGCGCAAGAGCCACGAGGCCGCGTTCCGCCCGTCGCTGGACCCGCGCCGCTCGAAGTACATGTGGCTCGGCACCGAGCTCGTCTTCGACGCCTTCAAGTTCTTCATCGCCGAGACCGAGCACGGCGTCTTCCAGGTCCACGGCTACCCCTACGGCGACACGATGAGCACGTTCATCGTGGAGACCTCGCAGGAGACGTGGCGGCGCGCCGGGCTCGACCGCACCGGCGCCCTGGCGCCGGGGGAGAGCGACGCCGCCGGCATCGCGTTCTGCGAGGAGCTGTTCGCCGATGCCCTCCAGGGCCACCGCCTGATCGGCAACCACTCGCGCTGGATCAACTTCGTCACCGTCCGCAACCAGGCCTGGCAGCACGGCAACGTCGTGCTGCTCGGCGACGCCGCGCACACCGCGCACTTCTCGATCGGCTCCGGCACCAAGCTCGCGCTCGAGGACTCGATCGGGCTGGCGTGGGCGCTGCGCGAGCATCCGGGCGACCTGCGCGCAGCGCTGACCGCCTATGAGGCCGACCGTCGCCCGATCGTGGCGAGCACCCAGCGCGCGGCACAGGGCAGCCTCGAGTGGTTCGAGGGGATCGCGCGCTACGTCGAGCAGCCGCCGGTGCTGTTCGCCTTCAACCTGCTCACGCGCAGCCG
>DATFQI010000325.1:0-2195 GCA_035264365.1 Solirubrobacteraceae bacterium | reverse complement strand
AGCCGGCCTCCGCCGCCACCTGCTCGAGCTTCAGGCCGCCGTAGCCGGCGCGCGAGATCTGCCGCGCCGCCGCCTCCAGCAGCGCCGCCCGCGAGCGCGCGCGGCGGTGGGCCTGGGTCAGCCGCGCGCTCGCCACCGGCGTCCGATCTCGCGCGTCATCAGCGGGTACACGAGCAGATGCCGGAACGGCTTGATCGCGGCCATGTAGGCGGCGCCGAAGCGGCCGTTGCGCTTGACCAGGACCGCCATCTGTCCGCGGTGGCCGCCGCCGCCGTCGGCGACCCAGCCGAGGTGCATGACGCCGTGCACCGTCTTGTTGGCGATCTCGGCGGCGAACTCGTCGCCGGTCAGGTACAGCGGCCGGAACGGCAGCGAGCCGGCCTGGGGGCCCGCCGGCCCCTCGCGCAGGTCCTCCGGGAGCCGGTCGCGCAACGTCGGCACACGTCCGCCGAGCCCGTCCTCCTCGTCGTCCCAGCCGAGCAGCTGCCCGAGCTTCCAGCGGAGCGCGAACAGCACGCCGACGACCTTCGACGACCCCTGGGCCGGGTCGCCGGCCGCGACCAGCTCGACCAGCTTCGGGAAGTCCTCTGCACCTCCCGGCGTGGGCAGCGCCCACACGTCCTCGAGCACGAAGTCCGGCGCGAGGGCGTGGATCCGCCACGGGTGGGCGAGGTGGGCGCTGTCGGGGAGGCGCATGTGGTGGCATCATACATACACGCACGTATGTATGTCAGCTGAACGTCTCGAGCGGCTCGTCGACCGTCCGGGCGCCCTCGGCGCACTGGCGCGCCGCCTCGGCCTCGAGCGTGGAGCAGCCGGTGCGCGCGAAGCGGCCGTCCGTGACGACGGTGAGCGCCTTCCCGAGCCAGCGGTAGCACGCCGGGCGGGCCTCGGCGGCGAACCGGGCGCAGCCCCCGATCAGGCGCTCGTAGGTTCCCGGAGGCTCCTTCAAGAGGTTCTGGACCTTCGTGCCGCGCACGCAGCTCGCGGCGTCGGCCGTCGCGGCGAGGCCCGCGCACATCTGCAGCTGGGCGGCGGGGTCGGGCGGGCCGATCACGGCCGCGCCGGCGATGCATCCCCCCCGCTGGAGGCCGTCGAGGTCCTCGCACAGGTCCTCGAGGTCGCGCGGGGCCTCCGTCTGGAATCCGTCGGGACGCGTCTCGAGGAAGCCGCGGTACCAGCACGCCCGCACGAACGCCTCGGGCTGGCCGGCGCAGAGACGGCGCGGATCTGTCACGGGCCGGCCCCTCAGCGTGGCGCCGTCGGCGCCCGACGCAGCGAGCCAGTAGTCGTGGTACGCGCCCTGGGCGCAGTCGGGGGCGGCGGTCGTGCCCAGATCGGTGCACAGCGCCAAGGCGGGCTTCAGCTCGTCGGCGTAGAGCCGCATGAACGCGTGCCCGAAGCCGTGCACGCAGCTGTAGCGCTGCCAGCGCGTGCCGGCGTCCTGGCAGACGCTCGCCGACTCCGCGGGGTGGGACGGGTCGAGGTCGGGCGCCACGCCCGTCACCAGCCCGTGCGCGAAGCCCGCGCTGCAGCCGGGATCGTTGCTGAGCGGCAGGTGGTCCATCAGGGTGGCCAGCGTCACGCCCTCCTCGCGCGCGTACCTGCGCCCGACCGTGTGCATGACGACGTGGCAGTTCGTCAGCAGGAAGCCGCCCTCGTCCCACGCCAGGTCCGCGATCGACTGCACGCCGGGGCGCGGGTCGTCACGACCTTCGAGCACGCTCTGGAAGCGCTCCGCGAAGCACGACCGGGCCTCGTCGCCGCCCAGCCCGCGGCAGCTCTCCAGATCGAGCGCCCGCAGCGATGCCGGCGGGTCGGGGCGGCCGTCGCCGATGAAGACCGCGCCCGCGACCCCGGCGGCGGCCAGGAGCACGGCCGCCACCGCGACGAAGGTCAACAGCGAGCGCCGGCTCACGGCGCCCACCGTAGTGCGGGCGGCCCGCCGGAGCGGGCCGCCCGCGACGCGTCAGGCGTCAGCTCTTGGGCGAGACGATCGTGAACGTCTGCTCGCCGAAGGACCGGTTGCCCTTGATGTCCGTCGCCATCCACCTGAACGTGGTGGTCTTCGTGATGTGGAACACCTCGCCCGGCTCGCGCGGGCCGGTCGAGTCCCACGCGGGGGACGACTCCGTCGGGGTCGACCCGTCGGTGGTGTACTTGATCAACGCCGGCTCCTCGCCGAACTCGAACGT
>DATFQI010000324.1:0-6525 GCA_035264365.1 Solirubrobacteraceae bacterium | reverse complement strand
TCGTGAGCTCAGGCCGACCTTGCTGAAGACCTTGCGCAGGTGGTAGTCGATCGTGCGCGGGCTGAGGTAGAGCTGTGCGGCGATCTGGCGGTTGGTCATGCCGGAGGCGACGAGCCCCGCGATCTGCAGCTCCTGCGGGGTCAGCTGGTCGAGCGTCGAGGGGTTTCGCCGTCTGGCCGTCTCGCCGGTGGCGCGCAGCTCCGCCCCGGCGCGCTCCTCCCACGGCGGTGCGCCGACCTGGTGGAAGAGGTCGGCCGCCCTGCGTAGATGCCGGCGCGCCTCGCGCATCTGCCGCTCGCGCCGCAGCCACTCGCCGTAAAGCAGCTCGGTGCGGGCCTGCAGAAACGGGGAAAGGGTCGCGCCGAGGGTGATCGCCGTCTCGAAGTGCTCGCGCACGTCTCCTTCCCCCGCGAGCGCGCGGCAGCGCGCGAGCACCGATTGCCGCGCCGGCGACTTCGAGTGCCGCACCCAGCCCACGTAGCGGTCGAACCGACCCGCTGTGTCCTCGAGCCGCCCCGCGCGTGCTGCCGCTTCCATGAGATCGGGCACCGACCACAGCCCGATCAACGGATTCGACTCGGACTGTTCGACGGTGCTCACGGACAGCAGACGATCGGTCGCCTCCGCCGGTCTTCCCAGCGTCAACTCGAGCAATCCGAGCGTCCACTCGGCGAAGCCGTGGATCAGGGTGGCGCCGCTGATCGAGGCGAGTTGCATGGCCTCCTCGGCATGCGCGCGCACCGCCGACTCGTCTCCTCGGAGCGCGTCGAGCAGGGCGATCACGGTCAGGTTCCAGCGCGCGCCTGAACGGTGTCCGAAGTCGCTGGCGAGCCTGACTCCCTCCTCCGCGGCGGAACGCGCAAGGTTGAACCGGCCCAGGCTGACCAGAGCGTTCGCCTGAGCCCACAGTGCCATCGGAAGGATGCTGAGCAGGCCTCGTTGGCGCGCGATCGTGACGGCGCGGGTGGCGTAGGGCAGCCCCTCTCCGAACGGCGCCATGCTCCCCATGGTCGCCAACAAGGACGCCCAGACCAGCGGGCGCGGATCCTCGAGCAGGTCTGCACGCCGAATCGCCTCCCGCAGGAGTGGCTCGGCGCGTTCATGGTCGACCACCAGCTCGGCCGCCAAGCCGGTCAGCGCCGCCACACGGAAGCGATCGGTCTCGCTCCGCGGTTCGATCGCCTCGGCCCGCGCGGCAATGGCCGCGGCCTCCGGGTAGTCGCCGGCGTACTCGGCGGCCTCGGTCGCTTCGGTCAACATCTCGAGCGTGAGCGACGGGTCCTCACTGGCGCCGGCCGCCTCGACCAGGACGACGACGGCGCCGCGTAAGTCGCCGGTTCTCGCCTGGATCACGCCGCGCAGATGCAAGAGCTCCGCTCGCGCGTGACCTGTCGTGAGCGGGAGCGCCCGCGCGATCAGCTCCCGGGAGCGCTCGGGTTGCCCAGCGGCCCACGCCGCCCCCGCCGCAGCGGTGAGACGATCGGTTCGGTGGCCCTCGTCGGCGCTCAGTTCGGCCGCCCGGACGAACGCCGTTGCGGCCGAGGCGTGGCCCGCCCGCGCCTCGTAGCGACGCGCTGACGCTTCGAGCGCCGCGGCGACGTCTTCGTCCGCTTCCAGCGCGGCCAGCGCCTGGTGCCAGGCGCGGCGGTCGGCGTCCTCGGCGCTACTGAGCGCCGCTGCGAGCGCCGCGTGCGCGGCCCGGCGCTGGCTGAGCGTCGACGATTCGAGCAGCGCGGAACGCACGAGCGGGTGGCGGAAATCGATCCTGCCCCCGACCACACGCAGCAGGCCCGCCTGCTCGGCGGAGTCCAGCGTGTCGCCCGGCAAGCCCGCCTCACCCGCGGCACGAACCACCGTGGCCACGCTCTCGCCGTCGTCGAGCGCCGCGATCAGCAATGTGGTGCGGGTCGCCACCGGCAAACGCGCGACGCGCTGCTCGAATGCCGACCGCAGCCGGGCGGTCAACGGGATCGCCTCGGGCAGAGCGGCGCGACCTTCCAGCTGGGCCTCGGACAAGCCCTTTGGCAGCTCGAGCAGGGCGAGCGGGTTCCCAGCCGCCTCGGCAAGCAGCCACTCGCGGACGGGATCGGCCGCGGCCGGCGCGCTCTCCCGTAGGAGCCGGGCGGCAGGCTCGGCGGCGATCCCTTCGAGCACGAGATCGGGCACGCCGGGCGCCTCGAACGTGCGATCCTCGCCCTCGCGTACGGCGAACAGCATCGCCACAGGCTCGGCCCCGAGCCTGCGCGCGCTGAAGACCAGCGCCTCCGCCGAGGCCGTGTCCAGGAACTGCGCGTCGTCGATCAGGCACAGGAGCGGAGCCTCGTCGGCGCCGGCCGCGAGCAGGCTCAGCGTGGCTGCCGAGACCAGCAAACGGTCTGAGCCAGCCGACGGAGCGAGCCCGAGCGCCCCCGCCAGCGCATCCGCCTGCGTAGCGGGGAGCTCGCCCAGCTTGGCCACGATCGGGCGCAGCAGCCCGTACAGACCAGCAAAGGCGAGGTCGGACTCCACCTCGACGCCCGTGGTGCGGAGCACCCTCCTCGCGCAGCCACGCTGCGCGGCGTGCCTCAGCAGCGCGGTCTTGCCCGTCCCGGCCTCGCCGCGGAACACGAGGCAGCTGCTCTCGCCGCGAGTCGCGGCTTCCAGCAGCCGATCGATGGCGGCGCACTCGTGCTCACGGCCAACCAACGACCCGGACGTCCGCTCGAGCTGCGGCGTCGCCATCCACCGATCCTAGAGGCCGGGGAGCACGGCGTATAGACCGGATCTGCTGACGAAATCACCGATGCCCTCACAGTGCTTCGTCGTCGATCTCTCCGTCCTCTGGAGCCTGACGGCGGCTCAAGCGTCGCCGCCCGCCGCCCTCACCCGACGCATGCCGGCCGGTAGTCGCGCCCGGGCAGCGCGGCGTTCCACTCGGCTCGGCTGAGCGTGCGGCCGGCGATAGCGCACGCCTGCCGCTCCCATGACGCCGGGCGCATGTCCCATCGGTAGCCGCGCCCGACGTTGGTCAGGGCGAACAGGTAGGCGCCGTCGGGCGTGAACTGTGGTACGACCGCGCGGTTGGCCACGGCGGGCAGGGGCGCGCCGATCCCTTGATGGGTACGCAGGTCATAAAGCCGGACGGTGCCGTCGATGCTTCCGGTGGCGAGGATGCGGCCGTCCGGGCTCGTCGATGCTCCGAGCACCTCGCCGGTGTGCCCGCTGAGCAGCGCCGAAACCGGCTTCCAGGTCTTGGTCGACCACAGTCGCGTCCAGCCTTTGAAGCTTCCGCCCAGCACATTGCGCCCGTCGGCCGTGAAGCGCACGAGCACCCGCACGGTCTCGGAGCCCGGCAGCGTCGCGCGCCGGCGCATCGTCACCGCGTCGATGATGTCGACGCCGCCCGGTCCGTTGAGGGCGATCGTGCGGCCGTCCGGGCTGAGCGCGGCGGAGTCCATGGCGGGCGTGCCGGCGTGGCGTCGCGGAACCCCGGTCGGCCGCCCCTCCTGCAATCGCCACAGCAGGACCGTGTCGGAGACGGAGACCGTGAGCATGAGCCGTCCGTCGGCGCTGAAGGTGGGCTCACGCACGGCGGAGTCGCCGTGGCCGCGTAGACGCTCGATCACCGTGCCCCGGCGCGGGTCGACCAGAGCGAGGTAGCCGCTTCCGCCGCCAACGGCAAGGCTCCGGCCGTCAGGCATGAACGCCAGGCCGGAGACCGGCCCCTGCGGGACCCCGCGGAACTCCCGCAGCTCCCGGAGCGTCCGTGCGTCAGTCAGCGCGACGGTCCCATCCCGACGCCCGATCGCCAGGAGGCGGCCGTCAGGGCTCATCGCGTGGATCACGAACGGGTCGAACGACGGACCGGGCTGCTCTCCTGGCCTTACGCCGAATACGCGTCCGAGCCGGCGATCGCCGGCGAGATCCCAGATGACGACCTTGCCGTCCGCACCTCCCGCGTAGAGCGTCCGGCCATCAGGAGAGATCGCGAGCCCGGTGATCTGCACGGCGCTCTGCAGCGTCTCCCGGATCGCCGCTCGTCCGATGTCCCAGACGATCATGCGATTGTCCTCGCCGGCCGTGACCGCGGTGCCGCCGTCCCGGCTGAACGCGGCACGGTCGACGATGCCGTCATGGCGACCGAGGCCCCTCCGCGCGGAGCCGGAGGCGAGGTCGACGAACCGCACCGTGCCGTCGCGACCGCCGGCCACCATCATGCGCCCGTCCCCGCTCAGCGCCGCGGTGTCGCCCCCGTCGGGCAGGCGGCGCAGCGGTCGCAGGGTGCGCGCATCGCGGACGACCGTGGGGCCTCCCTCGACGGTGGTCACGACGCGGGCGCCACCGGGCACGACCATCGTGGTCACGTTGCTGCCGGAGCGGCCGGCGGCGCGTGGCTCGCCGATCCGACGGCCGTCGCGAGCGCCGAGGCGCTGGACCGTCACCTTCGAGCCCGGCGACTGGCTGTCGATCGTGGCGATGATCTCGCGCCCGTCCGCTGAGAACCGCACGCCGCTGGCGAAACGCGGCTCCCTCGAGGCATTCAGGGACGCGACGATGCGCCGGCCCGTCGCATCGAGGATGACGGGCATCGACCCGCCGATCGCGAGGAGTGAGCCGTCATCGCTGAAGCTCAAGGTGTCGCCGGCGCTCGGGCCGTACAGGAAGCCGGGGAGGGTCTGGCGTGGCGCGCTCGGGCGCCGCGAGCGTGTGTCGGCGAAGCTCAGGGTCCCGTCGTCGTCGATGTAGGCGAGCGTCTGCCCATCGGGGCTCAGGGCGAGGCTCGTCAACGGATCGCCGTCGCCCCCGAGCACGCCGATCGCGGCGGGCTTCTTGAGCAGCGTGGCGAAGAGGTTGCCGCGCGCCTGCACCGAGTCGTCCAGCGCCACGCCCTGCCGGGCGAGCAGGAGGCTGCGGTCGAGGTCGGCATCCGCGAGCGCCTGGGCGCCGAGGCGCTGCGCGTCGGCGGCGGTCGCCTCGGCGCGCGCATCGCCGCGCTGATCCAGCGCGACCACGCCAGCGATCACCGCGATGACCAGCAGGGTCGCGAGGCCGGCGAGCATCATGCGCAGCCGGCGCTGGGCGCGCTCGCTCGCGTTCCGGCTGTCGTCGAGGAACGCGCGCTCGGTCGGGCTGAGGTCGCCGTCACGGCCCGCCGCCAAGTCGAGCGCCGCGGCCAGGCGCGCGCCGCGATAGAGCAATCCCGGGTCGCGCGCATCCGCGTCCCACACGCGCGCGGCATCGCCGAGCCGTCGATGCTCGCGCCGGCCTTCGGCGTCGTCGGCCAGCCACTCGCGAAGCCGCGGCCACTCGCGCAGCAGCGCCTCGTGGGCGACCTCGACGGCGCCGTCGGAGACCGTGAGCAGGCGGCGGTCGACGAGCCGCTCGACGACATCGGTGAGGTCGTCGCCGCGCCCGGTCCCGAGATCGGCGAGCGCGACCCGGCGGCGCACGACAGCGCCGCTCTCGTCCTCGTCAGCGAGGCGCACCAGCAGCTTGCGGGCGATTGCCTGGCGATCGTCATCGAGCCCGACGAAGGCCTCCTCGGCAAGCCGCGCGACGGCGCCCTGGACGCCGCCGCCGCGCGCGTAGGCGGCGTGGCGCAGGCGCCGCCCGTCGCGCTCGCGCCACAGCTCGAGCAGCGCGGTCGAGAGCAGCGGCAGAGCGCCGGGCCGGCCCTCGACGTCGCCCAGCAGCGACTCGACGAGCTCGGGTTCGACGATCAGGCCGACGCGCTGCGCCGGGCGCTCGATCGCGCGGCCGAGCTCGTCGCGCGACATCGGCCCGACGAGCACGTGATTTGCGCCGAGCAGCTGCGAGAGCCCCGGATAGGCGGCGCAGCGGCCATAGAAGTCTGCGCGTACGGCGAGGATGACGACCGTCCCGGAGCGGGCGGAACGGACGAGCGCGTCGGCGAACTGGGTGCGCTGCGCATCGTCCCGGCAGGCGGTGAAGATCTCCTCGAACTGGTCGACCGCCAGCACGCCGCGCCACTCGCGCGCGAGCCGCCGGGTCGCGCGGCGGAGCTCTAGCAGCGGCTCCTCCCCGGGCCGGATGATCGCCTGGGTCCAGTTCTCGCTGCCGGGCACCACCCCGCCGGCGAGGGCGGGCAACAGCCCGGCTCTCATGACCGACGACTTGCCGCTGCCGGACGGGCCGACGATCGCGAGCATCGGCGAGCCGACGAGGCGTGCGACCAGCTCGGCGACGAGCCGTTCGCGCCCGAAGAAGTACCCGGCGTCGTCAGCGTCGAACGTCGCGAGGCCCTTGTACGGGCAGACGATCGGCACTGAGTCGTCGTCGCCGGAGCCGGCCACGAGGCTCGCGCGCTCCCGCGCGGACTGCAGCGCGACGACGCTCCCGGCCAGCTCAGCCTCGAGTGCGCGCGCCTCGTTGCGACCGGCGGCCGCGCGATCCGCGACCGCGTCGACGCGGCGCGTCGCCTCCCGCCTCGCCCACTCGCTCGCCGCCTCGTGGACGCGGCGCGCAACCCCCTGGCTGCTCGCCATCAACGCCTCGACCGGAATCGCGCGGCCCTCGTCGGGCGGC
>DATFQI010000323.1:0-7164 GCA_035264365.1 Solirubrobacteraceae bacterium | reverse complement strand
CTGCATGCCCTGCTCGATGCCCTTGCGGGCGGCGGCGTCGGCGGTCACCTGGGCGGCGAACGGCGTCGACTTGCGGGAGCCCTTGAAGCCGGCGCCGCCGGCGGACTCCCATGCGATCACGTTGCCCTCACGGTCCGTGAGCGCGACGATCGTGTTGTTGAAGGACGTCTTGATGTGCGCCTGGCCGATCGGGACGTTCTTCTTGACCTTGCGGCGGCCGCGCTGGGGGCGGCGGGGAGCGGGGCTCACTTCTTGCCCGCCTTCTTCTTGCCGGCGATCGACATGCGCTTCGGACCCTTGCGCGTGCGAGCGTTGGTCTTGGTGTTCTGGCCGCGCACCGGCAGGCCGCGGCGATGACGGATCCCGCGGTAGCAGCCGATCTCCATCAGGCGCTTGATCGCCTGCGAGCGCTCGCGCCTGAGATCGCCCTCGACCAGCAGGTCGTTGTCGATCTTGTCGCGGAGCTTGGCGACCTCGTCGTCGGTGAGGTCGCGCACGTAGGTGTCAGGGCTGATGCCGAGCTCGGAGAGAAGCTTCTTGGAGGTCGGCTGGCCGACCCCGTAGATGTAGGTGAGTCCGATCTCGACCCGCTTGTTGAGCGGGATGTTGACGCCGGCGATGCGTGCCAAGTTCTTTACCCCTGCCGCTGCTTGTGTCGTGGGTTCTGGCAGATCACGAGGACCCGCCCGTGACGGCGGATGATCTTGCACTTCTCGCACATCGGCTTTACCGACGGTCGTACCTTCATGATCCCTTTCGGAGTTGTTCCAGACGGGGTGGCTCTGGTGGCCGTGAAGGCCACCGCTACCATGCCCCCGGAGCGCAGACATGTGCGCACCAAGGCCTCGCGGGCCCGAGCGCGACCAAGCAGAATACCAAACGGTCCCGACGCGACATGCGACCGCTCAGCGCCGTCCTCGCGATCGCCCTCGCCGCCTTCTGCAGCGCCGTTTCCACCGCCTCCGCGGACGCTCCTCCGGCCCCCGTCCTCGTCCATTCGGATGCCGAGCGCGACCTCGCCTCGTCGGTCGCCGGCTCCGGCGTCCCCGGCACCAGCGCCGTGGGCCCCGCCGATGCGGTCTATGCCCGGCGGGCGGACGGCTGGATCCAGTACTGGATCTGGTTCGAGGACAACCGCCAGGACCGCGGCATCCTCCGCAGCGGGCGCCATGCCGGCGACTGGGAGCTCGTCCAGTACCGGGACGACGGCTCCGAGGCCGTCTACGCCCAGCACGCCGGCGCGGAGCGCTGCGAGCGCCGCGACATCGAGTTCCGCGGCGGGCGGCCGGTCGTGTACGTGGCGAACGGGTCGCACGCGGCGTACTTCCACGCGGGCGTCCGCGACCGCATGTGGCCAGACCCCAACGACGAGGCGGACGGCCGCGGGGCCATCCAGCGCCCGATCGCCGCCTCCGTGAGCGAGGCCGCGCCGCCGTGGATGCGCTACCGCGGCCGCTGGGGCGGCGCCCGCGCCGGGTGGTTCCCGCCCGAGCAGTCCTCGCCACGCGGGCCCGCGTTCCAGGGCGAGCGCTGGGACCACCCCGAGGCCTTCGCCGGCTCGGCCCGGCCGTGCACCGGGCGGCGCTGCGTGGCCACCGGAGCCTGCGACGGAGCCGAGAACGCCGCCGCCGCCGCCGGGCTCGCCGCCGCGTTGCTCGCGCTGGTTGGCCTCGGGTGGTGGCGACGGCGCCGGCGAACGTCAACTGCCCTGGGTAGGGAAGGCGGCTGACCCGGAGCGGGCGAGCAGGACCGTGAACCGCTCCGCGGTGTCAGCGCGTTGCTCGCTGAGCTGCCGGTCGGTGACCCGCACGGTGCGGTGGCCTGCCGCGGCGAGCACGATGTCGCGCTCGCGGTCGTTTTCGAAGGCGCGTCTGTGGTCGTGGTAGGCGTAGCCGTCGAGCTCGGCTACCAGGCGGTGCTCGGGCCAGTGCAGGTCGACCTCGTAGCCGCACACGAAGCTGTTGCTGATCGGCTGCGGCAGGTCGTGGTCCCGGAGGAGTCGGCGGAGGTCGCGCTCGAGCCGTGACCTGGTCGGCGCGGTGGTGTCGATGAGCTTCGCGAGGTCGCCGGTCGCGCGCGGCTCGAGCTGCTCGAGCGTGACCAGCTTGCGCACCAGCGCCTCGGCGAGCGCGGCGTCGAGGGCATCGGCGGGGAGCGTGCCGGAGAGGTCGAGGAGCGTTCTAAGGGGCGTGGTGGTCGGGATCCCCCAGTGGGTGGTGACGTCGCCCGGTCGCAGGTCGCGCGTGCGGTGGATCACGTAGCCGCCGCGGCTGCGCAACTTCGCGCCGATGGCGTGCACCGGCCCCTGCCACGGGCGGCTCATCGCCCACAGCGCCAACGCGCTCTGCCAGGCAAGCGCGCCCACGCCCGCCATCAGTACGACCGCCATCTCCCGGCTGCGAGGCCCGACCGGCCGGTAACCCACGGCGTACACCCCGCGGTAAAGGGAGATCAGCCTACCGGCCGCGACGAGATGATCGACCTCGTCCCGCGTCAAGCCCGCCCTCAGCAATTGGCGGCGCGCCACCACCCCGTGCTGCGGACCCGCGATCGCCGCCGCGACCGCAAGTGGGGACCGTTTGCGGGCTATAGGCCGGTCAAAGGTCTCCACCCCACGATCCTGGCCCCGCCGGCGCCACCGAACAACGCCCAAATGCAACGAAACGGCCCCAAAACACCACCCTCCCCACCCAGCGCAGTTGACGTTCGCCGGCGGCGCGGCCCTAGCCAGCGAGCCAGCCGAGCACGGCGGCCCGCGAGAACCGCCACTCGTCGCCGATCCTGCGGCCCGGGAGCTCGCCCGCGGCCGCGAGCTCTGCGACGGCGTCGGGCTCGAGCTGCAGCAGCTCGGCGGCGCCCTCGAGGGTGAGCACCTCGGGCGCTGGGTTGGGGCGGAAGTCGGCGCGGCCGACGGTCAGCTCGTCGGTCCCCGTCTCGATCACCACGCGGCGCATGTCGTCGAACTGCGCGCGGGCGACGAGCGCGGTGACGAGGTGCTTCTTGGCGACGCGGAGCTCGTGCGAGGCGCGATCGAGCTTGTCGGCCTCCGCGGCCGGCAGCCGCACGAACAGTGGCTTCTCGGTGGTCATCGCCGTGCACGATATCGCGATATCAGCGAGATAGCAAGCCGCGCCGCAAGGCGCCGCGGCGGCGCAAGACGCGGCCGCGTAACGCGCTGCGCACCAGCGCGGGCGCTAGGCGGCGGCGGAGTGCGACTTGCTCTCGTGCCACGGCGTGAGGATCCGGGGACCCTCGGCCGTGATCGCGATCGTGAACTCGAAGTGCGCGGCCAGCGAGCCGTCCTGCGAGTAGATCGCCCAGCCGTCGTCGCCCATGCGGACCATGTGACGGCCGGCGGTGACCATCGGTTCGACGGCGAGGACCATCCCCTCCTCGAGCGGGATCCCCTTGCCGGCCGGGCCGTAGTTGGGGATCTGCGGCTCCTCGTGCATCGCGCGGCCGATCCCGTGGCCGACCAGCGAGCGCACGATCGAGAAGCCCTCAGACTCGACGTGCTCTTGGATCGCGTGCGAGACGTCGCCCAGGCGGTTGCCGACCCGGCATTGCTCGACGGCCTTGAAGAGCGAGCCCTCGGTGACCTCGAGCAGCTTCGACGCGACCGGCGAGACCTCGCCGACCGGGAAGGTGCGCGCGGCGTCGGCGACCCAGCCGTCGTAGATGACGCCGATGTCGACGGAGATCACGTCGCCCTTGGAGAGCTTGAACTTACCCGGGATCCCGTGCACGACCATGTGGTTCGGGGACGCGCAGATCGAGCCCGGGAAGCCGCGGTAGCCCTTGAAGGCCGGCGTGGCGCCCTGCGAGCGGATGAACTTCTCGGCGGCGGAGTCGAGCTCGCCGGTGGTCACCCCCGGGCGGATCTTGCCCGCGAGCAGGTCCATCGTCTTGACGAGGATGGCGCCCGCCGCGGCCATCTTGTCGATCTCCGCCGTGGACTTCTTGATGATCATGGCTACAGCCGTTCTTCGAGGCGGAGCGTGGCGAGCGTCGCGCGGATGTGGTCGTGGACCTCCACCTTGTCGCGCGTGCCGTCGAAGCGACGCAGCAGGCCCCGCTCCTCGTAGTAGTCCTTGAGCGGCTCGGTCTGCTCGTGATAGGTCGCCAGGCGCTTCTTGACCTTCTCGGGCTCGTCGTCCTCACGCTGGTTGAGCGGCTTGCCGTCCCGGTCGCAGCGACCCTCGTGCTTGGGCGGGTCGAAGTCGACGTGGTAGAGGTGGCCCTCCGAGCACTGGCGCCGGCCGGACAGCCGCTGGACCACGACCTCGTCCGGCGCGTCGATCAGCAGCGCCGCGGTCAGGCGCCGGTCGCGCTTCTCGAGCTCCTCCGCGAGCGCGTCTGCCTGCGGCACGGTGCGCGGGAAGCCGTCGAGCAGGAACCCGTCGTCGCCGTCCTCGTCGATCTTCTCCAGGATCATCGCGATCACCAGATCGTCGGGCACGAGGCCGCCGTTGTCCATGTGCTCCTTGGCCTGCTTGCCGAGCTCGGTCCCCTGCCGCTTGTGCTCGCGCAGCAGGTCGCCCGTCCCGATGTAGGGCAGCCCGAAGTCCTCCGTCAGGCGGGAGGCCTGGGTGCCCTTGCCGGCACCGGGCGGACCCAGCAGGATGAGGTTCAACTCGCTCATGAGTGACGTCGTCCGGAGGTCGCTCGCTTGCGGCGACCGGAGGGCGAAACCATATTCACTTCAGGAAGCCCTCGTAGTTGCGCATCATGAGCTGCGCCTCGAGCTGCTTCATGGTGTCCAGGGCCACGCCGATCACGATCAGGATCGAGGTGCCGCCGAAGTAGAAGTTCGCCGACGTCTGGTTGATGAGGATCGTCGGCAACGCCGCCACGGCCGCCAGATACAGCGCGCCCGGGAACGTCAGCCGCGCGAGGATGCGGTCCAGGAACTCGGCCGTCGGGCGCCCCGGGCGCACGCCGGGGATGAACCCGCCGTACTTCTTGAGGTTGTCCGCCTGGTCGACCGGGTTGAAGGTCACCGCGGTGTAGAAGTACGTGAAGAGGATGATGAACACCGTCTCGCCGACGATGTAGGCCCATCCGCTCGGGTTGAAGAAGTTCGCCAACCCCTGCGCGCCCGGCACCAGCTGCCCGATCGTCGGCGGGAAGGCCATGATCGACGCGGCGAAGATGACCGGGATGACGCCGGCCATGTTCACGCGCAGCGGCAGGTAGGTCTGGCCGCCGGAGCTCATCCGGCGCCCGATCACGCGCTTGGCGTACTGGATCGGGATCCGCCGCTGGCCCTCCTGCACGAACACGATCGCCGCGATCACGCCCAGCGCCAGGAACGGCATCATGACCTTGAAGACCTGGCTCGGGTTCGTCCACCAGGCCTGCACGCCGTTCGGCAGGCCGGCGACGATCGAGGCGAAGATCATCAGCGAGATGCCGTTGCCGATGCCGCGCTGCGTGATCAGCTCGCCCATCCACATCAGCAGCACGCAGCCGGCCGTGAGGCAGACGACGATCAGGATGATCCCGCCGGGCGAGAAGTTCTCGATCACCGGCGTGCCCGCGTTGTTGCCCTGCGAGCGGAAGAGGAAGACGTAGCCGATCGCCTGCGCGGCGGAGAGGCCGACGGTCAGGTAGCGCGTGTACTGCGTGATGCGCGCCTGGCCGACCTCGCCCTCCTTCTGCAGCTTCTCCAGCGAAGGCGAGACCACCGTCAGGAGCTGCAGGATGATCGAGGCCGTGATGTACGGCATGATCCCGAGCGCGAAGATCGCGATCCGCGACAGGCCTCCGCCCGTGAAGAGGTTCAGGAAGCCGAGGATGTTGCCGGAGGAGTAGTTCTCCTCCAGCGCCTTGACCGCCTCCGTGTCCACCCCTGGCACGGGGATGAACGAGCCGAGCCGGTAGAGCGCGAGCAGCGCCGCCGTGAAGGCGAGCTTCTTGCGGATCTCCGCGACCCTGAAGGCGTTGAGGATGGTGCCGACCATCGCCCTACGCGCCCCCTAGGACTCGACGAGCTGGCAGGTCCCGCCGGCGGACTCGATCCGCTCGCGGGCCGTCTTGGAGAACTTGTGGGCGTGGACCGTGAGCTTCTTGTCGAGCTCACCGCGGCCGAGGATCTTCACCGGCACCCCGCGCTTGGTCGCCAGGCCCGTCCGCTTGAGCGCGTCCAGATCGACCGAGGCTCCGTCGTCGAAGCGGCGGGCGAGATCGTCGAGGTTCACGTGCTGCGTGTGCGTGCGGAACGGCTCGAACGGCATCGACATCTTCTTGTTCGGGCCGCGCAGCTTGCGCATCCTCATGTGGAGCGGGTTCTGGCCCCCCTCGAAGTTCACCCGGGTCTTGCTGCCCGAGCGCGCGCCGGCGCCCTTGTGGCCGCGGCCGGAGGTCTTGCCGTGCCCGGAGCCGTGACCGCGGCCGATGCGCTTGCGATCGCGCCGCGAGCCCTCGGCGGGCTGCAGGTTGTGGAGGCCGATCTCCTCGGGCTTGATGTCGTCGGCCATTACTTCTCCTCCACGGTGACGAGATGGCGGATGGCGTGAACCATCCCGCGCAGCTGCGGGGAATCGGGACGCTCCACCGACTTGTTGATGCCGCGCAGGCCGAGCGACTCCAGCGTGCTGCGCTGGGCCTTGTTCGTGCCGTTGGCCGACTTGACCTGGGTGATCAGCAGGCTGCTCATGCCTCGACGGGCTCCTCGGCGGCCGGCTCGGGCTCGACCTGCGAGTCGTCGACGACCTTCACGCCCTCGGACAGGCCGAGCACGGCGTTGACCGACAGGCCGCGCAGCTGCGCGATCTCCTCCGGCTTGCGGAGGTCCTGCAGGCCGGCGATCGTCGCCTTGACCAGGTTGATCGGGTTCTGCGAGCCGAGCGACTTCGACAGGATGTCGTGGATCCCGGCGAGCTCGAGCACCGCGCGCACGCCGCCGCCGGCGATCACGCCGGTACCGGGCGAGGCGGGCTTGAGGAACACGCGGCCCGAGCCGTAGATGCCCGTGGTCTGGTGCGTGATCGTCGCGCCGTGGCGCGGCACGCGGAAGAGGTTCTTCTTCGCGCGCTCGACGCCCTTCTGGATCGCGAGCGGGACCTCGTTGGCCTTGCCGTAGCCGTAGCCGACGATGCCGTTCTCGTCACCGACCACGACGAGCGCGGTGAACGAGAAGCGCCGGCCGCCCTTGACCACCTT
>DATFQI010000322.1:0-2687 GCA_035264365.1 Solirubrobacteraceae bacterium | reverse complement strand
GTCTGGGAGTACGACTTCGGCGGCGACGCGCGCGTGCTGGAGACCTACGTCAGCTACCTGCGCAAGAAGCTCGACGCCCACGGCGCGCCGCTGATCCACACCGTGCGCGGCGTCGGCTACGCGCTGCGGAGACCGCGCACGTGATCGCATCCCTGCGCGCGCGGCTGCTGGCCGGGCTGCTCGCGCTGACCGCCGCCGGGATGCTGATCGCCGGGGCGGTCACCTACGCCGAGCAGCGCTCGTTCCTGCTCCAGCGCGCCGACGAGCAGACCCGCGACGCGCCGTTCGTGCTCGGGCGCGCGCTCGACGGCGATGACGGCGACGACGGGCCGCGACCGGGCGGTCCGGGCGGCAACGACGGCGGGCCGCTCGGCCCGCCCGCGGGCACCTACGGCGAGCTGCGCACGCCGGCGGGGACGAAGGCCGTGACGCTGCCCGTCGGCTCCGGCATCACCGCCAAGCCGGACCTCCCCCGCGACCTGCCGCTGGGGAAGCTGGTCACGGTCGCCGGCGACGACGGGCGCTACCGCGTGCTCGCCCAGCGCGACCCGCGCAGCGGCGGGATCCTCGTCTCGGCGGTGCCGCTGCGCGAGGCCGACCAGCAGCTCGACCGGCTGCTGCTCGTCGAGGCGCTGGTGATCGGCGTCGTGCTGCTGCTGCTCGGCCTCGCCGGCTGGGTCGTGGTGCGGGTCGGGCTGCTCCCGCTCGACCGCATCGGCCACACGGCGGGGCGGATCGCCGGCGGCGACCTCTCGCACCGCGTCGACGCGACCGACCCGCGCACGGAGGTCGGGCGGCTCGGGATCGCGCTCAACCGGATGCTCGACCGCCTCGAGGAGGCGTTCACCCGCCGCCAGGAGAGCGAGAACCGGCTGCGAACGTTCATCGCCGACGCCTCCCACGAGCTGCGCACACCGCTGGCCTCGATCCGCGGCTATGCGGAGCTGTTCCGGATGGGCGCGGTGCCCGACGCCGAGCGCGAGCGGGCGCTGCGGCGGATCGAGGACGAGGCCGCGCGGATGGGCGTACTCGTCGAGGACCTGCTGACGCTCGCACGGCTGGACGAGATCGCCGATGCGCCCCATACGGAGCTCGACCTCGCCGTGCTGGCCGGCGACGCCGTCGACGACGCGCGCGCGACCGCGCCGGACCGCGCGATCACGTTCGAGGCGCAGCCGACGCCGGTGCTGGGCGACGGCCATCAGCTGCGCCAGGTGCTCGCCAACCTGCTGCGCAACGCGCTCGTGCACACGCCCGCGGGCACGCCGATCGACGTGTCGGTGATCCCTGCAGGCGACGTCGTGAGCCTTGTCGTGCGCGACCACGGCCCCGGCCTGCCGACCGAGGACGCGGACGAGATCTTCGAGCGCTTCTGGCGCGCCGAGGGCGGCCGCAAGCAGGGCAAGGGCGGCGCCGGCCTCGGGCTGGCGATCGTGGTCGGGATCGTCGACGCGCACCGCGGCCGCGTGAGCGCCGCGAACGCCGACGGCGGCGGGGCCGCGTTCGTCGTGGAGCTGCCCGCTCTCAGCAAGCTCTGAGCTTGCTCCCGGCGCGCTCACACGCGGCGGGCCGAGGCTTTGGCCATGACCTCGCTCGCCCCGCTCCCCACCATCGCCCCGGCGCGCGCCCTCGACGTCGAGATCGTCGTGCCGGTGCTCGACGAGGAGGCCGCCCTCGAGCACAGCGTGCGCCGCCTCCACCGCTTCCTGTCCGCCGAGTTCCCGTTCTCGTGGCGGATCGTGATCGCCGACAACGCGAGCACGGACGCCACGCCCGCGATCGCCGCCCGGCTGGCGGCCACGCTCCCCGGCGTCGGGTCGCTGCGGTTGGAGCGCAAGGGACGCGGGCGCGCGCTGCGCGCCGCCTGGACGACGTCGGAGGCGCGCGTCGTCGCCTACATGGACGTCGACCTCTCGACCGACCTGCGCGGCCTGCTCCCGCTCGTCGCCCCGCTGCTCTCCGGCCACAGCGACCTCGCGATCGGGACGCGGCTCGCACACGGCGCCCGCGTCGTGCGCGGCCCCAAGCGGGAGCTGATCTCGCGCGGCTACAACTCGATCCTGCACGCGGTCCTGCGCGCCCGCTTCAGCGACGCGCAGTGCGGCTTCAAGGCGGCCCGCACCGATGCCCTCGGCGCCGGCCTGCTCGACGCCGTCCGCGACGACGGCTGGTTCTTCGACACCGAGCTGCTCGTGCTCGCCCAGCGCCGCGGCCTGCGGATCCACGAGGTGCCCGTGGACTGGGTCGACGACGAGGACTCGCGCGTGAAGATCGTGCGCACCGCGGTCGACGACCTGCGCGGCGTCGCCCGGCTGGCGACCGCGGCACCGCTCGTGCGCTTCCTCGGCATCGGCGTCGTGAGCACGCTCGCCTTCGCCCTGCTGTTCCTGCTCCTGCACGGCCCGCTCGGCGCGGCCGGCGCCAACGCCGCGGCGCTCGCGATCACCGCGGTCGCCAACACGGCCGCCAACCGCCGGCTGACGTTCGGGATCCGCGGGCGCGAGCACGCGCTGCGCCACCACCGGCGCGGGGCCGCCGTCTTCGTCCTCACGCTCGCGCTCTCCAACGGCGCGCTGCTCGTCCTGCACGGGATCGACGCGACGCCGCCAAGGGCGCTCGAGCTGACCGTGCTCGTGCTCGGCTCGCTGCTGGCCACCGTCACCCGCTTCGTGGCGCTCAAGACCTGG
>DATFQI010000321.1:0-2274 GCA_035264365.1 Solirubrobacteraceae bacterium | reverse complement strand
TCAGTTCTTGAGGGCGGCTTCGATGACCGTCTTGGCGGCCGGGGCCGCGGTGGCGCCTCCGGCGCCCTGGCCGACGAGCAGGACGGCGACCGCGACCTTCGGATCGCGCAGCGGCGCGAAGGCGGTGAACCAGGCGTCGGTGTCGGTGAGGTCCTCCTCGGTGGGTGGCTGGGTCGGGTCCTCGGGGATCGGGTCCTCGGAGACCGTCGAGCGCAGCTCGGCGGTGCCGGTCTTGCCGGCCACCCTGACTCCGGGGACGGCGGCGCCGATGCCGGTGCCGTCGGTGACCACCGAGCGCATCGCGCGGGCGATGAACCTCGCGGTCTCCGGGGTGGTGGCGCGGCCGGCGACGCCGCCTGCGCCCTTGAGCAGCGTCGGCTTCGGGCGGCGGCCGTCCCGCGCGATCACCGACGCCACGTCCGCCATCAGCAGCGGCGTGGCGAGCACCTTGCCCTGGCCGATCGCCGTCGAGCCCACCGCCAGGTCGTCGCCGACCTCGGCGGCCGCCGGGATCGTGGAGCGGGCGGCGCCGGGCAGCCCGGGCTCCTCGTTGAAGCCGAACTTCTCGGCGGTCGCGACGAGCTTCTCCGCCCCGAGCTCGGCGCCGAGCGGGGCGAAGACCGAGTTGCAGGACTCCGCGAAGGAGGCCCTCAGCGAGCCGCCGCAGGCCTCGCCGTTGGCGTTCTCGAGCTCGACGCCCTCGAGCGTCGTCTTGGTCTCGATCGGGAACTTGGCGTTGCGCTTGACGACGCCGGCGTCGAGCAGCCCGGCGAGCGTGACGATCTTGAACGTCGAGCCGGGCGGCTGGGGCGCGCTGTAGGCGATCCCGGCGAGCGCGAGCACCTCGCCGTCGCGCGGGCGCATGACCGCGATCCCGCCGAAGCGGCCGGCGAGCGCGATCACGGCGGCCTCCTGGACCTCCGGGTCGATCGTGGTGCGCACGGCCGAGCCGGCCTCCGGCTCGCTGCGCGCCAGCACCCGGGCGCCCGCCTTCAGCATGCCGCCCGGCTTGCCCGCCAGGCGCTCGTCGAACGTGCGCTCGAGCCCAGTGAGCCCGACCGGGGTCCCCTCCGGGACGCCGCGGCGGGCCAGCTCCTCCTCGCGCTCCGGCGGCGCCGGGCCGAGCCGTCCCGCGATCTCCGAGGCGCTCGGGCCGAGCTCGGAGAGCCGCGCCTCGCCGTGGGCGATCACCGTGCCGTCGCGAGCCTGGATCGCCGCGCGCGGCGGCATCTCGCTCGTGCGCTCCAGCCGCTGGCCCGCCTCCAGGCCCGGGAACACCTGCTCCGGGCGCCAGGCGACGCCCGCCGCGCCGTCGTCGTCCTCCTCGACGGTGAGCGTCACGTCGTCGCGGATCGTTCCGAAGATCCGCGTGCCGAGCCGCACGTCGAGCCTGACCCGCCCGCCGTCGAGCACGTGCGGCGGCGACGCGGTCACCTTCGCAAGCGTCGCGGTGTCGGCCGCCCGCCGGTAGGCGCGCTCGAAGCGGCGCAGCGGGTACTCGGCGCGCGCGCCGGCGGTCAGCAGCGAATGCATCGTGGCGTAGTCGCCGCGCTCCCAGGCGGTCGCGAAGCGCGCGGCCACGCGGCGCTCGGACGGCTCGTGGCGCGATCCGAGCACGATCCCGACGACGAACGCGGCCGCCGCGAACGCGAGCAGCGGCACGAGCCGCTGCAACATGCGGCTGCGGCGCGGCGGGCGGCGTGGGGGAGGACCGACGAGGGGCGACGGAGGGTGGGCGGCCATTTCGGGGGTCGGGCGAGGGTAGCCTCAGAGCAGCGATGATCGGGCCCGGCACCTCCACGTACGTCACGCGCACGCTCGCCGGATGACGGGCCTCGATTGGATCGTGCTCGGGATCGTGATCCTGCTCGCCCTGTTCGGCTGGGCGCAGGGCTTCGTCTCCGGGGCGCTCGCTCTGGTGGGCTTCGCGATCGGGGCCTGGGTGGGCACGCGCGTCGGCCCGCTGGTGCTGCCCGACGGCGCCGACAACGGCTGGGCGCCGGCCTTCGGCCTGATCGGCGCGCTCGTCGCGGGCGCGGTGCTGGCGATGGGGTTCGAAGGGCTCGGCGCGCGCCTGCGCTCGCGCGTGCGCACGCCCGCGGCGGCGACGCTCGACGGGGCGCTCGGGGCGCTGCTGACCGCCTGCGTCGGGCTCGGGATCGTGTGGGTGCTGGGCGCGGTGGCGCTCGGCTCGGGCGGCGAGCTGCGCCAGGAGGTGCAGCGCTCGGCGATCCTGCAGCGGCTCAACACGATCCTGCCGCCGACGAGCGGGCT
>DATFQI010000320.1:0-10739 GCA_035264365.1 Solirubrobacteraceae bacterium | reverse complement strand
TGACACCTTTCTTGCACGGACTCGTGGCAGCCGCACTGGACGCGCCGCGGGGCATGCCCTACCGTTCGCGCTCGTGCTCTCCACCTCGCGACAGCACCGCACCTTCGCCGCGGCCTCCTGAGTCCGCCGCGCGGCCCTGAGTTACTCGCGCCGCGCGGCCTCCGACCGCCGCACCCCTTTTCCACTTCCGCGAAGGAGCTCAGAGTTGAACCTCACCACCCTCGGGTGGGACGGCGGATGGGCGCAGGCCCTCGCCGACCATGAAGACCCAACGCTCGTCCCCGCTCGCGTGACCGCCGTGCACCGCGGGCGCTACGCAGTCCGCGGCGATGACATCGACGCGCTCGTGCCGGCCGCAGGCGCGCTGGAGGCCGCCGCGCGCGGCCCCGCCGAGCTGCCTGCCACCGGCGATTGGGTCGCCTTGCGCCGCGGCGAGGCGATCCGCCACGTGCTCCCCCGGCGCACCGTGCTCTCGCGCGCCGACGACGACGCGCGCGAGGAGACGCTGGCCGCCAACGTCGACCTGTGCCTGATCACCACCTCGCTCGACATGGACCTCAACCTGCGCCGGCTCGAGCGCTTCGTCGCGCTCGCGCGAGCCGGCGGCGTCGCGGTCCTCGTCGTGTGCACCAAGGGCGACCTCGCCCGCGACCCGGTCGCCGACGCGGCCGCGGTCTCGGCCGCCACCGGCGCGGAGGCGATCGTGCTCTCCGCCCGCGACGGCTGGGGCGTCAACGGCCTGCGCGCGCGGCTGGAGCCCGGGAGCACGAGCGCGCTCCTCGGTATGTCTGGCGTCGGCAAGAGCACGCTCGTGAACCTGTTGCTGGGCGAGGAGCGCCAGCGCACGCTGGAGGTGCGCGAGCGCGACGCCCGCGGCCGCCACGCCACCACCCACCGCGAGCTGTTCGCGCTCGACGGCGGCGCGCTGCTGATCGACACCCCCGGGCTGCGGCTGCCGCGGATGGCCTCCGCGGCCGGCGTCGAGGACGCGTTCGCGGACGTCGCCGCGGCGGCGGAGCGCTGCCGCTTCGCCGACTGCCGGCATGCCGGCGAGCCCGGCTGCGGCGTGGCGGCCGCGGTCGAGGCGGGCGAGCTCGCGCCGGACCGGCTCCCGGCGATGCGCAAGCTCGAGCGCGAAGGCCTGAGCGCCGCCGAGCGGCGGCAGCGCTCGCGGGCGTTCCACAAGCGCTACCGGAAGGAGATCCGCGCGCGGACGCGCCACCGGTGAGGGCACGCGCGGCGGAGGCGCCGCCGAACATCCCGCCCGGCCCCGGCGGCCGGCCGGTCAACCCGCGGTGCGAGGATGCGAGCCGTGAGCACGACGACCCGCCTCCGCCGCCCGCACCTCACGACCGTCCTGCGCGACGACGGCCGCGTCAGCCCGCTCGAGCTGTTCTTCGACCTCGTGTTCGTGCTCGCCCTCACCCAGTGCACCGCACTGATGGCGCACGAGCCGACCTGGACCGGGCTCGCCAAGGGCCTCGCGATCCTCGCCGTGATGTGGTGGGCGTGGGTCGGCTACACGTGGCTGTGCAGCGTGGTGAACCCGGAGGAGGGCTCGGTCCGCCTGGTGATCTTCACCGCGATCGCGGCGCTGCTCGTCGTCGCGCTCGCGATCCCGCAGGCCTTCGGTGAGGACGCGCTGATCTTCGCGCTCGCCTACGGGATCGTGCGGGGCATGCAGGTCGCGCTGCTGATCATCGCCGGCCGCGAGGACGAGGGCCTGCGCCACTCCGCGACCGGCCTGGCCGTCTCGACGGCGATCGGCGTCGGGCTGCTCACCGCGGCCGCGTTCGCCGACGCCGAGCTGCAGGGCGCGCTGTGGGCGATCGCGATCGTGCTCGACGTCGGCGGCCCGCTCGTGATCGACTCGAGCGGCTGGCGGCTGATGCCCGAGCACTTCGCCGAGCGCCACGGGCTGATCGTGATCATCGCGCTCGGCGAGTCGATCGTCGCGATCGGCGTCGGCGCGGAGGTGGTGGGCCTGACGGCCGGCGTGATCGCCGCGGCTGTGTTCGGCACCGCGCTCGCGGGCGCCCTGTGGTGGCTGTACTTCGACGTCGTCGCGCTCGTCGCCGCGCGCCGGCTCGAGAACGCGAAGCCCGGCAAGGAGCAGAACGAGATCGCGCGCGACTCGTTCTCCTACCTGCACTTCGCGATGGTCGCCGGGATCGTGCTGCTCGCGCTCGGGCTCAAGAAGACGCTCGAGCACACCGACGAGGCGCTGAAGTGGGTGCCCGCCACCGCGCTGCTGGGTGGCACCGCGATCTACCTGCTCGCCCACGTCGCCTTCCGCTGGCGCAACATCCACACGCTCAACCGCCAGCGCCTGGCGATGGCGATCGTGCTGCCGTTCCTGATCCCCCTCGCCCACGCGCTGCCCTCGCTCGCCAGCCTCGGCGGGCTCGCGGCCCTGCTCGTCGGGCTCGTCGCCTACGAGGCGATCCGCTTCGGCGAGGCGCGCGAGCGCCTGCGCCGCCGGCTGCTGCACGGCGAGACCGTCTAGACCCCGGAGGCGTCGGCGCAGCGCTGCGGGTCGCCCGAGCGGTAGCCGAGCAGCCACGCGGCGCGCCGCTCGTCCGGCGTGCCGTGGTGCTGCGGGTTGGACGTGTCGAAGTCGCCCGCGGCGAGCACGGTCGAGATCGCCTCCTCGACGTCGCCGGGCTTGAGCTTGCCCTCCCGGTAGACGCTGTTGCCCCACAGCCCGGCCATGCAGTCGGCCTGCAGCTCGAGCGGCTCCACGCCGTAGCGCGGGTCCACCCGGGCCAGCCCGAGCTCCTGCTGGACGTTGTGCGCGTACTCGTGCGCGATCACATAGGCGAGGCCGAAGTCGCCCTGCGCGCGTCCGTAGCCGGCCCGCTCGCCCGGGAAGGTGCGCCCCGTCCCGCGCAGGATGTCGGCGGCGAGCTCCTCGCCCACGAAGATCGTGTCATCGGTGGGGCAGTAGAAGGCCGCGTTCTCGTCGGCGACGGCGCCGCAGCCGGTGCGCGCACCCCGTCCGGGCGGGATCCACAGGAACGAGACGCGGGGCTCCTCGAGGCCGGACTGCCGCAGGGTGCGCGTCCAGTACCCGTCGACCGAGCGCAGGACGTGGGTGAGGTAGTCCTCCAGGCGCTCGTCACCCCGGGCCGGCGCCTGCTCGTCGCTGGTCGCCTGCGGCACTGCGCGCTCGAGGTCGTCCAGCGCCGCGCGCACGCGCTCCACGACCCGGTCCGCCGAGCGCTCGGCGCGGTCGCGCGCCTCCCGCGCGCGCTCGCGCAGCGCCTCGCCGCGCTCCCGCAGCTCGTCGGTGCCGCCGCAGGCGGGCGCCGCGAGGGCGAGCAGGCAGATCAGCAGCAGGACGGCGGCGCGGGACATCGGCCCGGGCTACCCGCGCCTGGCCCGCCGGACTCAGGCCATCGGCCGTCCGCCCGAGCGGATCCGCGGGTCCAGGCGGGCGATCGCGAGGTCGCCGATCAGGCTCAGGAGCACGATCAGCACGGCCGCCCAGATCGAGATCGCCTGGATCATGGGGATGTCGATGACCTTGTCGTCCCCGCCGACGTTCTGGCCGAGCGCGCGCCGCAGGTGGCGGAAGAACCCCGGCACCGAGAACACGACCTCGACGAGCACGATGTTCATGACCAGTATCGGCGCCGAGGCGCCGAACAGCGAGGCGATCGTCGCGTAGCCCGACGGAGCGGCGTGCTTGCGCACCACGCGCGTGCGCGCGAGCCCCTTGGCGCGCGCGGTCCGGACCCAGTGCTCGCCCATCGCGTCGATCGTCAGGCCCGCCGTGAGCCGCAGGATCACCGCGCCGAGCGGCGCGCCGACGACGAGCCATGGCACGAGCATCGAGCGGAAGAAGCTCCACGGGTCCTCGAGCGGCGGGCGGTAGACGTGCACCTCGAAGAACAGCGGCAGCTTGACGAGCCCGAACGTCGGCTCGAACAGCAGCAGCATGCCCAGCGCCAGTACGTAGGGCGGGGTGCAGAGGAAGAACATCGCGAACGACTCGAGCGCGCGGGCGGAGCGCGTGCGCGGCCGGCTCGCGCACCAGATGCCGCCGGCGACGCCCAGGACGACCGCCGAGATGGCACCGCCGGCGAGCAGGAACACGTCGGCCCACAGCCCCTCGAGCCACATCTCGCGCAGCTCGGGATCGCCGAGCGTGAGCTGGAACACCGCCCGGTCGACGTCGTGCCAGGTGCCGACGAACAGGTTCTCGCCGCCGCCGTAGGTCTCCGGCCGCAGCAGCCGGATCAGCCCGTAGGCGAAGCAGGCCGTCAGCACGACGGTCGCGACCGCCCACAGCAGCCGCCGGGCGATATACCCGAGCACCGGCTAGAGGAGCCGGCCCCCGGACCGGATCCGCGGATCGAGGCGGGCGATCGCCAGATCGGCCAGCAGGGAGAGCGTCACGATCAGCACGGCGGCCCACAGCGCCAGCGCCTGCAGCGTGGGAAGGTCGATGGCCGGCGGCCAGCCGGGCGCCTGACCGAGCGCCCGCTTCATGTGCCGGAAGAACCCCGGCACCGAGAACACGTACTCGATCAACACCATGTTCGTGACCATGAGCGGCGCCGAGACGCCGAACAGCGAGGCGACGGAGACGTAGGCGCCCCGGCCGGCGTGGCGGCGCACGACCGTCGCGTGCGGAAGTCCCTTGGCCCGCGCGGTGCGCACGTGGTCGTCGCCCAGCGCGTCGATCGTGAGCGCAAGCGTGAGCCGCAGCACCGCCGCGGCGAGCGGCGCGCCGACCAGCAGCCATGGCAGGAGCATCGAGCGCACGAAGTCCCAGGGGTTTTCGAGCGGCGGCGCGTAGGAGTGCGGGTCGAAGAAGTACGGGAGCTGCACGAGCCCGAACGGCGGAGCGAACAGCAGCAGCGAGAGATAGCCCGCGACATAGACCGGCGAGCAGTAGAAGAGCATGGCGACGCTCTCGAGCGCGCGCGAGGCGCGGGAGCGCGGCCGCGCGGCGCACCAGAGCCCGCCGAGCGCGCCGAGCGCGAGCCCGACCGCCACGCCGCCCGCGAGCAGGAACAGATCGGCCCAGAGGCCGTCGAGCCAGATCCGCTTCAGCGGCGGGCAGCCGACGAACATGCACGATTCCCCGAGGTCGAGATGCAGCAGCGCCCCGGAGACGTCGCCCCACAGGCCGCCCAGCGTGGCCTCCCCCGGGTAGAGCTCAGGCCGCAGCACGCGGATGATCCCGTAGGCGAAGAACGCGGTCGCGATCACCGTCAAGGCCGCGAAGACGACGCGCCGCACGAGGAACCCCACCACGCCGGGCCATCTTGCTGCGCCGACCGGCGGGCGTCACGCGCGCGGCGCACCCACCGGTCCGGAGGTCACACGGGCGGAACCACACGCCCGAGGAACCAGCGGGCGAGGGCCAGGATGCGCTCGCGCGGGTATCGCTCGGGCTCCGCGAGCAGCAGCCGCGCCGCCTCGTCGGCGAGTGCGGACAGCAGGTGCGCGGCCAGGTCCGGGTCGGGCGTGTCGAGGGCGCCGTCGCCACCCTCGAGCGCCTCGGCGAGCTGCGCCACCACCGCGGCGCGGCCGCGCGAGATCGCCTGGTGCAACACGCGCGGGGCGCCCTCGTGGGGGACGAGCACGAGCCGCCACGTCAGCGGGTCGGCCTGGACCGCCTCGAGGTAGCCGCCGAGCGACGCCACGAGCCGCTCCCCCGGGTCGCTGCGCGCCAGCGCCGCCGGCAGCACCTCGGCGAGCTGGCCGAGCGCGCGGGCGCCCTCGCGGCGCACGAGCGCGTCGAGCAGGCCGGCGAGGTCGTCGAAGTGCCCGTAGACAATCGGGCGGCTGATGCCGGCCTCGCGAGCCACGCCCTCGATCGAGACGGCGTGGAAGCCGCGCTCGGCGACGATCGCCTTCGTGACGTCGAGCAGCTGCTCGCGCCGGGCATCCGCCGTCATCCGCGCCGATGCTCGTGTGGCCATCCTCACGCTCATGTTACAGGACTGTAAGTTACGGTTATGTAAGAGTCCATGAGCACCGTCGCCGCCAGTCCAGAGACCGCTGACCCCGCCGCGCCCCCGCCCGAGGTCGACGTCGCGATCGTCGGCTCCGGCTTCTCCGGCCTGTGCATGGCGATCAAGCTGCGCGAGGCCGGCATGGACGACTTCGTCGTGCTCGAGCGCGGCGAGGCGGTCGGCGGCACCTGGTGGTTCAACACCTACCCCGGCTGCGGCTGCGACGTCCCCTCGCACCTGTACTCGTTCTCGTTCGCGCCCAACCCGGACTGGTCGCGCACGTACTCCCGCCAGTCCGAGATCGAGGCCTACCTGCGGCGCGTCGCCGAGGACTTCGACCTCGGCCGCTCCGTGCGCCTGCGCACGACCGTCACCGGCGCCGACTGGGACGAGGGCGATCACCGCTGGGTCGTCGCGACCGACCGGGGCGAGGTGCGGGCCCGCGTGCTCGTCTCCGCCGCCGGCGCGCTCAGCGACCCGAGCACGCCGGACCTCGACGGCCTGGAGCGCTTCCGCGGCCACACGTTCCACTCCGCGCAGTGGGACCACGACTACGACGTCAAGGGCAAGCGCGTCGCCGTCATCGGCACCGGGGCGTCGGCGATCCAGTTCGTTCCGGCGATCGCGCCGGAGGTGGCGCAGATGCACGTCTTCCAGCGCACCGCGCCGTGGATCATGCCCCACACCGACCGCCCGATCTCGGCGCGCGAGCGGCGCCTGTACCGCCGCTTCCCGATCCTGCAGCGGCTGGTGCGCGGCGGCATCTACTCGGCCCGCGAGCTGCTCGTGCTCGGCTTCGTCAAGCAGCCGCGGCTGATGAAGGTCGTCGAGCGGCTCGCCCGCAAGCACATGGACTCCCAGATCTCCGACCCCGAGCTGCGGCGCAAGGTCGAGCCCGGCTACACGATCGGCTGCAAGCGGATCCTGCCCTCGAACAGGTGGTATCCGGCGCTCGGCCGCGACAACGTCGAGCTCGTCACCGACGGCGTCGCCGAGGTGCGCGAGCACTCGATCGTGACCGGCGCGGGCGAGGAGCACGAGGTCGACGCGATCATCTTCGGCACCGGCTTCAACGTGACGGACATGCCCGTCGCGCGCTACGTCCGCGGGCGCGCCGGCAAGACGCTCGAGGAGCACTGGGACGGCAGCCCGCGCGCGCACCTCGGCTCGACCGTGCCCGGGTTCCCGAACCTGTTCATGCTGCTCGGCCCCAACACGGGCCTCGGGCACAGCTCGATGGTCTACATGATCGAGTCCCAGGTCGCCCACGTGATGGGCGCGCTGAAGGAGATGCGCCGCCGCGGCGCCGAGACGCTCGAGGTCAGGCCCGAGACGGTGCGCGACTTCAACGACCATCTCGACGAGCAGATGCAGGACACGGTCTGGAGCACCGGCTGCAAGAGCTGGTACCTCGACGACACGGGCCGCAACTCGACCCTGTGGCCGGACTGGACCTTCGCCTTCCGGCGCCGCGCCGCGCGCTTCGAGCCGGGCGACTACGCGCTGACGACCGGCACCCCGGCCCGCACGGGCGTCACGGCCTAGGCCGTGCTGGCGCGCGTCTTCGGGTCCAGCCAGGCGAGCGCAAGGTCGACCAGCAGGCTGCCTAGCGCCACCAGGAGGGCGGCGGCGATCACGATGCCCATGATCACCGGGTAGTCCTCGTTGTCCATGCTCGACCGGAACGTCTGGAAGACGCCGGGGATGCTGAAGGTCAGCTCCACGAGCACCATGTTCGTGACCATCACCGGCACCGACACGCCGGCCACCGTGAGCACCGGGGCGGCGGCCGCGGGCACGGCATGGCGGCGCAGCATCCGGCGGTGGGAGATCCCCTTCGAGAGCGCGGTGCGGATGAACTCCTCGTGCAGGACCTCGCGGATCGAGCTGTTCATCATCCGCTCGCAGACGGCCGCCAGCGGCAGGCCGACGACGATCCAGGGCACGATCATCGAGCCCAGCCAGCGCGCCGGGCTCTCCTCGAAGGGGACGTACTTGACCGGGATGAACCCGATGTCCGAGACCGCGATCCCCGTGCCGAACAGCAGCAGCGTGGACAGCCCGACGACATACACCGGGGCGCAGAGGAAGAACATCGAGACCGCCTCGACCGCGCGCGCCAGCGGACGCCGGGGCTGCGAGCCGACGAAGGTGCCCGCGGCCAGTCCGAGCACCAGCCCGAACGCCATCCCGCCGACGAGCAGCACCAGGTCGGCCGGGAGACCCTCGCGCAGCATCCCGCTCACCGGCGGGTTCGGTCGCTGGAACGAGTTGCCGAGCTCGAAGTGGACGAACGCCTGGTAGAGGTAGTCGCCGAGCTGCTCGAGCGTGGGGCGCTGGTCGAAGGCGAACGCCTCCGGCCGCAGCCCGTGGATGCTGATCCAGGTCACGACCGTGACCATCACGACCACGCCCACGAGCGCGACCAGCCGCCGAGCGAGGAACTTCACCATCGAGACGCCATCCCGGCGGGCAAACCTAACAGCGCCGGACGGCGTCCCGGGAGGCCGGCCCGGACCGGGCGGTGCGCAGGTTCCCCGCGTGTGACCGGCGGCAGGTTTTCCCACGGCGGGCGCGCCGTGGACTACGTTCGCGCGATGAGACGCGCCCTGCCCCTCGCCGTCATCGCCGGGCTCGGCGTCGGCGCCACCGCCCTCGCGCAGGGCGGCGGCAACCCGTACGACTCGCCCGAGCCGGCCGTCACCGCCGCCCAGGTGCTCAAGCTCCCCGACTCCGCCCCCGGCTGCGGCTCGGTCCGCAACGCCACGGTCCGGGTCACGCCGCCGACCGGCGCCATCCTCGGCTTCGTGCGGATCGTCGTCGACGGCCGTCAGGCCGCGCGCCTGACCGGTGTCCCGCGCGCCGCCAGCGCAACTGTGCGGATCCCGCAGTCCGGCGCCCGGCTGTCGGTGACCTCCGAGACGCTCGGCGGCCAGCGGATGCACTCGTCGCGCGTCTTCTCCGACTGCACGCGGCCGGCCGACACGGGCGGCGGCAACGGGCTCGGCGGCGCCGGCGAGGGCTAGACGCCCTCGGCCTGCTCGGCCTCGGCGCGCGTCGGCGGCGGGGCCTGCGGCCGCGCGGGCAGCGGCACGTCCGGCGTGCGCGCGACCGCCAGCGCCGTGACCACGAAGCGGCCGGCGGGCGGGAACGGCCGACCATCGGTGGGCGGCTCGTGCTTGTGCTGCTCGTAGAGGTCGAGCAGCTCGAGCACGGCCGAGCACACCGGTGAGCATTCCTCGTCCTCGCCGACAGCGCAGGCGAGCCGCGCAAGCGCGATCGCCTCCTCCGGGTCGGTGCGCGCGAACGCGCGCCCCATCGCGGTGACGAGGTGCGTGACCACTCGCTCGAGGTGCGGGTCCAGCGGCGCGACGCGCCGCGGCGCGGGCCCGGCGTCGGCGCCCGGCTCGCCCTCCAGCAGCCGCTCCATCTGGCCGCCGGCGATCGAGCGCAGGGCGTCCGCGGAGAGCCCCGCCTGCAGCGCGCAGCGCAGCGCGACCACGGCGGACATCACCGGCAGGCCGTACGGCGAGTCGCTCGCCCAGAGGATCTGCGCGGGCGGGGCGAGGCAGAACAGCGCCATCAGGTCGGCCGGGTTCCACCAGGCGGTGTCCACGAACAGGTTCGGGTGCTCGGGCATCACCTTCCACAGCCACGCGAGGTCGGAGATCGCGCCGTGGGCGAGGATCAGCTTGGCGTCCGGGAACTGGCCGCTGAGGGCGACGGTGTGCTGCCCGAGCGCCGGGATCCCGCGGCCGGCGTGGATCAGCACCGGCAGGCGCCGGTCGTGCGCGAGCGCGACGAGCTCGCGCACCGCGGGCACGTCGAGCGCGAACCGCTCCGCGCGCGGGTGCAGCTTGATCCCGCGCGCACCGGCGTCGAGTGCCCGGGTGGCCTCGGCGACGGCCGAATCGCGCGGGTCGACGCGGCAGTACGGCACGAGGACGCCGCGCGAGGCGGCGGCCGCCTCGATCACGAAGTCGTTCGCCTCGCGGTAGCCCTCGGGCTCGTGCATCGGGAACACGACGCCGCGCGCCCCTGCGGGACCGAGCGCCTTCAGCAGCTGCTCGGGCGTCTGGCTGAACCCGTCAGGGTCGTTGGCCCCGACGTGGGTGTGGGCGTCGTAGAGCGCGAGGCCGCCGGTCGCCTCGGCGAGCCGGTCGAGGTAGGGCATCAGCATGGCGTCGACGTCGAGCATCGGCGGCCAGGCTATAGGGAGCGCTGGCCGTGACCGATACTGCGCTCATGCATTTCCGCCGCGAGCGCGTCCGCATCGAGACCCAGCGCCACGAGATCGAGGGGACGCTCCAGCTCCCCAACGAGGGCTACCGGTCCCGGACCACCGACTTCCTGAACGCCCACGAGCGCGACTTCCTCGCGGTCACGGACGCCGAGCTGACCTGGCTCGACGGCAGCCGCCGGCCCGAGCGCCACGAGTACCTGGCGATCGCGGTGCGCCACGTCGTGCTCGTGCTCGAGCTCGAGACGCTGGGCGTCTACGACGAGACGGGCTCGGAGCCGAGCCCGATCCCGCTCGCGGCCTCGCAGCCGCCGCCCCTCGGCTAGCCGCAGACCGGCACCAGCCTCCTTCGAAAGGGCCGTCCATCGGGCGGCCCTTGGTCATGTGAGGCCCTCTCATCTGCAGCTGCATAGCCGCAACCAGCTCGGGCTGGTGCACCGCGCGATCGCCCGTCACGCCCTCGCCGAGCTCGGCTCGCAGGGCTTCACGGCGCTCGCCGTCATCGCCAAGTACGGCCCCCTGCGCATCGG
>DATFQI010000319.1:0-19825 GCA_035264365.1 Solirubrobacteraceae bacterium | reverse complement strand
CAGCGCGCCACGCAGGTGGGTGTAGATCGCTGCCGTCCGCTCGAGCTCGTCGCGCTGCACTTCGCCGCCTCCAAACTGGTTTGCGCGACAAACCGTAGCGGCAACGATGCGGTCGTGTCAAGCCCCGCGAGCGGCCATCGCCCTCCCCACGTACTCCTGCAACCCCGCCGACATGGCGCCGCGCGACGCCTGCTCGGCGCCCTGCTCGCCGTACATGCGCTTCAGCGAGGCCATGATCCCGGCATCGCCGCCGGTGAAGGCCTGGATCAGGGCCTGCCAGCGGTCCACCAGCGCCTGCACCTTCGGGTCGGCGGGGTCGGTACCGGCGTCGCGCTCGGCCTCGACCTCGGCGATCAGCTGCGCCCAGTCGTCCTGCGCCTTGCGCATGCCCTCCTCCCCCAGGGCCTCGCGGCGCGCCGCGAGCTGCTCGAGCTGCTCCGGCGTGTAGTACTGCTCTTGCATCGTCATCACCTCGATGGTCTCGATGAGCTGTCGTGAGGACGGCCCGGCCTCGGAGCCGAGCGCGTCGAGGATGCGGACGAGCCGGTCGCGCAGCGCCGTGACGGCGGTGAGCTGGTCCTCCACGCGCGCGAGGTGCGCCCGCACCGCGGCCTCCAGCTCGGGGCCCTCGCGGTCGAGCACCGCGGCGATCTCCTCGAGCGAGAGCCCGAGGCGGCGCAGCGCGAGGATCCGGTACAGCCGCCCGACGTCGGCCGCCCCGTAGCGGCGGTAGCCGTTGCCGGCGCGCTCGGCGGGCTCGAGCAGCCCGATCGTGTCCCAGTGGTGCAGGGTGCGCACGGTGATGCCGCTCGCCTTCGCCAGGGCGCCGACGGTGTAGGCGGTGTCGTCCACGGAACGGACCGTAGACCCTGACGTCACGTGAGGGTCAAGCCTTGCGACGCTGAGCGTGGCGGGCGACCCGTGCGCGTGTGCCGCAGGCGTGCGAGCACCAGAGCTGCGAGGCCCGGCTGCGCTCGAAGAACTGGCCGCAGCTCGGCGCGTCGCAGAAGCCGACGCCGCCGTGCGCCGCAAGCTCGACCGCGGAGTGGGCGACGCGCGCGAGCAGCTCGTCGAGCGGGGCGGTCTCGGCCGCCGGGGCCAGCACGGCCGTGCCGTCGCGCAGCTGGGCCACGAGCGGCGCCGCCCGCAGGCGGGCGTTGACGCGCTCGACCGCCGGCACGGGCGCGCGCTCGCCGTCCACGGCCGCGTGCAACAGCGCCTTGACGTCGTCGCGGAAGATGCGGATCTCGCCGAGGCGCACGGCCTCCGGCTCGATCTCCGGAACGCGGCCGGCCTCGAGCTCCGCCCAGGTCACGAGGTCCTCGGCCGCCTGCAGCAGTTCGTGCTCGTCACCGCCGGAGCGCTTGGTCGTGTTCGCGAAGTCGACCGCGAGCGCCTCGCCGAGCCAGTCCCATGTTTCGTGGTCATGCCAGCGGGGAGTCACTAACGGCAATGCTAGCGCAGACCGTTAGGCACTCCGCCGTGACGCTGCTGTGCGCGGCGCAGTTCGTCGTCGTGCTGGACGGGACGATCGTCGCCGTCGCGCTGCCGTCGATCGGGAGCGACCTCGGGTTCTCCGAGACCACCCTGCCGTGGGTCGTGAGCTCTTTCGCGCTCGTGTTCGGCGGCTTCCTGATGCTGCTGGGCCGCGCCGCCGACCTGCTCGGACCGCGCCGCGTGCTGGTGGCCGGATTCGCCGTCTTCGGCGTCGCCTCGCTCGCGTGCGGCCTCGCTCAGGCGCCGTGGCAGCTCGTGGCGGGGCGCGCGGTCCAGGGCCTCGGCGCCGCGGCCGTCTCGCCCGCCGCGCTCGCGCTGCTGACCGCGGCGACCCCCGAGGGCCCGGCGCGCACGCGCGCACTGGGCCTGTGGACGGCCGCCGCGGCGGGCGGCGGCGCGCTCGGCTGGGTGCTCGGCGGCCTGATCGCGGCCGGGCCCGGCTGGCCATGGGTGTTCCTCGTCAACGTCGGGCCGTGCGCGCTGGCGATCGTCCTTGCGTTCCGGCTGCTGCCGGCCGGCGGCGCCCGCGGCGCCCGCGGCCCGCTCGACGTCGCGGGCGCGTTCGCCGCCACGGGCGGCCTGGCGCTGCTCGTGCTCGGCCTGACCCGCGCCGAACAGGCCTCGCCGGGCGCGCCCTCCGCGTGGGGCTCGCTCGCGGCCGCGGCGGCGCTGCTGGCCGCCTTCGCGGCGATCGAGCGCCGCGCCGCCGACCCGCTGCTTCCGCCGGGCACGCTGCGCGACCGGCGCCTCTCCAGCGGCCTGCTCGGGTCGCTGGCCATCACGACCGCCAGCACCGGCGCGCTGTTCGCCTGCCTGCTCTGGCTGCAGGGCGACGGCGGGCTCGGCGCGGCGGAGACCGGCCTCCTCTACGCGCCCTTCAATCTCGCCGTGATCGCCGGGTCGGCGGCGGGCACGCGCGTGACCGGGCGCCGCGGCGTCCTCGTCGGCGCCACCGCGGGGTTGCTGGCGCTCGCAGCCGGCGCTGCGGGGCTGGTCGCGGTGCCTTCCCTCGGCGCGGCGGCCGCGCTGCCCGCGTTCGCGCTCATGGGCCTGGGCGTCGGCTGCGGCGCGGTGGCGGCGACGCAGGCGGGGACCGCGGCGGGCGGCGAGGACCGCGGCGGCCTCGTCTCCGGCCTGCTCAACACGGCCGCGCAGCTCGGCAACGCGCTCGGCGTGTCCGCCTTCGTCGTCCTTGCCGCCGCGGTGCCCGGCGAGCCCTCCGCGGGCTTCCGCGTCGCCTGCGTCGCGGGTGCGCTGGCCGCGATCGGCGGCGCGGTCGCCTTCGCCGCCTTGCAGCGGCGCGGGTGATCTACCGTGACCGGCATGGACTCGATCCCCGTCAGCGGCGTCAGCGAGCTCGTGCTGGAGGTCGCCGACCTCGACGCCGCCGAGCGCTTCTACGCCGAGGTCCTCGGCTTCCCCGTCGTCGACCGCTGGCCCGAACGCGACGCGATCTGGGTGATGGCCGGCGAGCGCACGCGGATCGGCCTCTGGAAGCCGCAGGTCGGGCTGTTCGGCGGCCGCGGCGGAACGCACGTGCACTTCGCGATGCAGATCGCCGACGAGGACTACGACGCGACCGTCGCGCTGCTCGAGTCGCGCGGGCAGCAGGTCAGGACGATGGTGTTCGGCACCACGCACGGGCGCGCCGCCTACGTCGAGGATCCGGACGGGCACCTGGTCGAGTTCTGGACCTGGGACGTCGCGGGGCACCTGCGGTGACGTCGCCGAACACGTTCACGGGCGCGGCGCTCGACCGCGCGGGCGACCGCCGCCGCGACGACGCCTGGGTCGCCGCCCAGCTCGCCGACCCCGCCGCCCGCGCGGTCGTCGCCGGACCGGACGGCGTGCGCGTGCGCGACGGGCGGCTCGCGCTTGTGCCGCTCGGCGACGTGGGCGAGGAGCCGCTGCTGCTCGGGCTCGACGGCGGCGCGCCGGTGTTCGCGGCCGAGGCGGCCGAGGGCGCCCTGACAGGCCTGCGCGAGGCGGCCGCCACACTCCCCCGTGCCGACGGCGGGCTCGCCGCCTACGCGGCCGCCCTGCTCAACTGGCACCGCCGCCATCGCTTCTGCGCCAACTGCGGCAACCCGACTCAGATCCGCGAGGCCGGGCACGTGCGCTCCTGCCCCGTCTGCGGCGCCGAGCACCATCCGCGCACCGACCCGGTCGTGATCATGCTCGTACTGCGCGGCGAGGAGGTGCTGCTCGGTCGCCAGGCGACGTGGCCGCCCGGCCGCTACTCGGCGCTGGCCGGCTTCGTCGAGCCCGGCGAGAGCCTCGAGGAGGCCGTCGCGCGCGAGGTGCTCGAGGAGGCGCAGGTCGTGGTCGGCCCGCCGCGCTACGTCTCCTCGCAGCCGTGGCCGTTCCCGGCCTCGCTGATGCTCGGCTTCGCGGCGCCGTGGGTGTCGGGCGAGCCGGTCGTCGGCGACGAGGAGCTCGAGGACGCGCGCTGGTTCACGCGCGGACAGGTGCGCGACGCGGTCGCCGAGCGCGGACCGCTGCGCCTGCCGCCGCCGCTGGCGATCGCGCGCCGGCTCTTGGACGGATGGCTGGATTCCGCGTGAGAAAGGTCTTAACCTCTGCGTCGAGGTGACGCTCGAGGGGTGGATCTTCATGGTCGGGCTGCGCGTGTTCGACGTCGGCGCGCTGATCGTCTGGCTGGTCTGGTTCTTCCGACTGCGTGACGACGACGGCGACGACGGCGACGACTTCCGCGGCGGCCCCGGCGAGCCGGACGAGCCCGATCCCAAGGGCTCCCCGCCCGGCCTGCGCCTGCCGCTGCCCGACGCGAAGCCATGGCCGGTGCGGCGGCGCGACCACCTGGGCGGCGTGGCCGGCCGCTCCGAGCCCCAGCGACGCCGCGGGATCCCGCACCCGGTGCCGGCGCGGGCGCCCGTCAAGCGGCGTTAGCCGCCGTCCGCCCGCGGGCCGGGGTCCTCGAGCTGGTTCTCGAACGGGGCGCGGCCGGCGAGCTTGTGCGCCCCCGCACGCGCGGCGAGCGCGCACGCGCCGCCGATCCCGCGGCTGTCGCCGAGCCCGTAGGCGAGCGCCGCTGCGAACGAGTCGCCCGCGCCGTAGGCGTCGCGCATCGGCCCGGGCAAAGGCGCCGCCTCCCAGGCGCCACTGCTGCCGTCGGCGGCCTCCCAGCGCCCGCCGCGGCCGCCCGCGGTGGTGACGACGTAGCGCGGCGGCGGGTCCAGCCGCGAGGGGTCGAGCCGCTCGCCGGCGTCGCTGCCGCTGCGCACGAGCGCGTCGAGCTGCACGCCGGCGGCGAGCAGCGTCGCGTCCGCGCGCGGCGTGGCCACGAGCGCGCGCGCCTGCCGCGCGGCCTGCAGCGCGCCCGTATCGCCGCCGGTGAAGTAGACGCCGTCGGTCTCGGCCAGCAGCTCCCACGGGAGCGGGTCCGCGCCGCGCGGGACGATCCGCTCGCCGATCACGGTGATCGTGCGCTCGCCGTCGGCATCGATGTGCGTGAAGCCGCGCCGCTGCGGCACGTCGCGTGGCGACGCGTGCACGCGCACGCCGTGGCGCGCGAGCCGCTCCGCCGAGCGCCGGGCGCGCTCGTCGCTGCCGAGCGCGGTGAAGAAATCCGCGCCGCCGCCGAGCTTGGCGAGCTGGACCGCCGCCACCGCCCCGCCGCCGCCGGCCTCCTCCCAGACCTCGGTCGCGTGCACGATGTCGCCGGACACGGGCAGCCGCGGGACCCGGGCGAACTCGATCCACTCGACGTGGCCGACGACGGCGACCCGCGTCATGCGCGCAGCGGGGCGGTCGCGAACTCGCGCATGCCCGCGTCGAAGTCCTCGCGCGCGCGAAAGCCGAGCCGCTCGGCCGCCAGGCCGGCCGAGGCGAACACGTGCCGCACGTCGCCGCCGCGCCACCGACCCGTGACCTGCGGCTCGGGCGCGCCGTCGAAGGCCCGCGCGAGCGCGCGCGCCATGTCGAGCACGGTTCGCGGCGTGCCGCTGGCGACGTTGAAGGCGCCCGGCACCGGCTCGGGAGCGGTGAGCGCCAGCACGTTGGCGTGCGCGACGTCGCGCACGTGCACGAAGTCGCGCCGCTGGCCGCCGTCCTCGAAGACCTTCGGGGCCTCGCCGGCCGCCAGCGACGAGCGGAAGATGCTCGCGACCCCCGCGTAGGGCGTGTCGCGCGGCATCCGCGGCCCGTAGACGTTGTGGTAGCGCAGCGCGGTGACCGGGACGTCGGTCTCGCGCGAGTAGGCGGCGCACAGGTGCTCCTGCGCGACCTTCGTCGCGGCGTAGACGCTGCGCGGGTCCAGCGGCGCGTCCTCGGGCACGCTGCGCGGCGCCAGCGCGCGACCGCACACCGGGCACGGCGGCTCGAACTCGCCACCGTCCAGCGCCCCGGCCGCGCGCGGGCCCGGCCGCACCTCGCCGTGCTCCGGGCACGCGTAGCGGCCCTCGCCGTAGACGACCATGCTCGACGCGAGCACGAGCCGCCCCGCGAACGAGCGCGCCGCGAGCGCGCGCAGCAGCTGCGCGGTCGCGAGGTCGTTGTGGCCCGCGTAGTCGGCGATGTCGGAGATGTCCTCGCCGAGCCCGACCATCGACGCCTGGTGGCTGACGGCCGTGACGCCGTCGCAGACCGCGTCGGCCACGGCCGGGTCGCGCAGGTCGCCCTCGAAGAATTCGGCCCGCGAATCCACGTAGTCCGGCCGCTCACGGTGCGCCGCCGGCAGGAGCGCGTCGACGATCCGCACCGCCTCGCCGCGCCCGAGCAGCTCGTCGACGAGGTGCGAGCCGATGAATCCGGCGCCGCCTGTAACGAGGATCATGGCGGCGAGACGGTAGCCCATCGGGGCTCAAATGAACCATCGCGGGTACTGCCACGAGATGCCGGACGTCGTCCTGCCCGTGCTCAACGAGCGCGAGGCCCTGCCCTGGGTGCTCGGGCGGATGCCCGCCGGCTACGCGCCGATCGTGGTCGACAACGGCTCCACCGACGGCTCCGGCGAGCTGGCCGCAGAGCTCGGCGCGCGCGTGGTGCGCGAGCCCGTACCGGGCTTCGGCGCCGCCTGCTTCGCGGGCCTGACGGCCGCGGAGGGCGAGCTGGTCTGCTTCATGGACTGCGACGCGTCGTTCGACCCGCGCGAGCTCTGGCGCGTCGCCGATCCGGTCGCGTACGGGACGGCCGACCTCGTGCTCGGCGCCCGCCGCCCTGCGCCGGGCGCCGCGTGGCCGCCCCACGCTCGCGCCGCCAACGCCGTGCTCGCGCTCGAGCTGCGCCGCCGCGCCGGCGTGCGCGTGACCGACATCGGCCCGATGCGCGCCGCCCGCCGGGAGGCGCTGCTCGAGCTCGGCATCCGCGACCGCCGCTTCGGCTGGCCGCTGGAGATGGTCCTGCGCGCGGCCGCGGCCGGCTGGCGGATCGAGGAGGCCCCGGTGACGTATCTCGCGCGCGAGGGACGCTCGAAGGTGACCGGCACCGTGCGCGGCACCCTGCGGGCGGTGCGCGACATGGCCGGCGTCCTCGGGTGAACCGATCGCGCCCGTTGCGCGCATAAGTGACATGCCCGCCCTGCTGGTGATCGCGAAGGAGCCGGTGCCGGGCCGCGTCAAGACGCGGCTGAGCCCGCCGTGCACGCCTGCGCAGGCGGCCTCGCTCGCCCGCGCGGCGCTCGAGGACACGCTCGCGGCCGCGCTGGCCGTGCAGCGTGACGCGCGCCGCGTGCTCGTGCTCGACGGCGAGCCCGGCGCCTGGATCCCCGACGGCTTCGAGGTGATTCCGCAGCGCGGCGACGGGCTGGCGGAGCGGCTCGCCGCGGCGTTCGACGACGCGGGCGCCCCGGCCTTCCTCGTCGGCATGGACACGCCCCAGGTCACGCCGGAGCTGCTCGAGACCGGACTCGACGCGGTGCTCGCCGACGACGCCGTGTTCGGCGCCGCGCTCGACGGCGGCTACTGGGGCATCGGGCTGCGGGAGGCCGACGCGCGCGCGTTCGACGGCGTGCCGATGAGCGAGGACAACACGGGCGCGGTCCAGCGCGCGCGGCTCGCGATCCTCGGCCTGCGGACCGCGATCCTGCCGCCGCTGCGCGACATCGACACGATCGCGGACGCGCGCGCGGTCGCGCGCGAGGCGCCGGACGGCCGCTTCGCCGCGGCGCTGGCGGAGGTCGAGCCGGAGGCGCTGGCCGCATGAGCGCGCTCCCCGCCGATCTCGTCTACGGTCGCCTCTTGAGCACCGCCGCCCAGCACCTGGAGGGCGCCGGGCCGCCGCATCAGGGCCGCGTGCGGCGCGCCGACGGACGCGTCGAGCCGCTGCCGCTCGCGCGCTGGCTCGGCCCCGTCGACGACGCCGACGCCGCCCTGCTCGAGCGCGTCGAGGGGGCCGCGCTGGACATCGGCTGCGGCCCCGGCCGCCACGTCGCCGAGCTGTGGAAGGCCGGCCACCCGTGTCTGGGCATCGACCTCTCCCCCGTCGCCGTCGAGATCACGCGCGGCCGCGGCGCCGACGCCTTCCGCGGCTCCGTGTTCCAGGACGTCCCGGACGCCGGGCGCTGGGACACCGCGCTGCTGCTGGACGGCAACATCGGCATCGGCGGCGAGCCCGCGACGCTGCTCGAGCGCTGCCGCGAGCTGCTCGCGCAGGGCGGCGCGGTGCTCGCCGAGCTCGACCCGCCGGGCGCGGCGACGGGCATGACGAGGGTGCGGCTGGAGGCGCCGGGCGTCGTCAGCGAGTGGTTCCCGTGGGCGCAGGTGAGCGTCGACACGGCGGCGGAGGTGGCTGCGGAGGCCGGCCTCGAGCCCGACTGGACCATGCGCTCGGGGGAGCGCTGGTTCACGGCCCTGCGACGGCCATGACCCCGCCGGGGCCTTTCCGCCCCACGTTCTGGCGCTCCCCGCTGCGCGGCCCGTGGCTGACGGCCCTGCTCGGCTCGGTCCTGCTCGTGCTGGTCGCGGTGGTCGCAGCGACCGGGTTCGTCTCGCACGCGGCCTACCAACCGGACCTGCCCGGCAACGCGATCGTCGACCCGGCGCGCGACCTGCCGCTGAACTTCGTCTGGCCGACGGGGTTCACGTACCTGTACGCCGTGACGCAGGGGCTGCACGTCAACGTCGGGCTGGTCGCGATCCCGTTCCTGCTGGCGAAGCTGTGGTCGGTGATCCCGCGGTTGTTCGTCTGGCCGCCGGCCGCGTCGCCCGCGCAGGCGCTCGAGCGGCTCTCGATCGGGCTGCTCGTCGGCAGCTCGGTGTTCGAGTTCGTCACGGGCGTGATGAACGTGCAGTACTGGTACGGCTTCCGCTTCAACTTCGTCGTCGCCCACTACTACGGCGCGATCGTCTTCGTCGCGTCGCTGCTGCTGCACATCGCGCTGAAGATGCCGGTGATCGTGCGCGCCTACCGCGAGCGCGATGCGGCGCGCACGGACCTGGTGCCGGTCGCGCCTGCCGCGCCGACGATCTCGCGCCGCGGCCTGTTCGCGGTCGTCGGCGCCGGCTCGGCGGCGCTGCTGCTGGCCAACGTCGGCGAGACCGTCGGCGGGCCGCTGCGGCGGCTCTCCCTGCTCGCACCCCGGCGGCAGGTGATCGGGCCCGGTCCGAACGACTTCCAGGTCAACCGCACCGCCGGCGGCGCCGGCGTCACGGCGGCGATGACCGGACCTGACTACCGGCTGGCGCTGCGCTTCGAGGGCCGCGAGGTCACGCTCACGCGCGACGAGCTGCTGGCGATGGACCAGCAGACCGCGACGCTGCCGATCGCCTGCGTGGAGGGCTGGACGACGACGCAGAAGTGGACCGGGGTGCGGCTGTCCGAGCTCGCGCGGATCGCGGGCGCAGAGGGCGCCGGGACGGCGCTCGTGCGCTCGTTGCAGCCGCGCGGGGCGCTGCGGCTCGCCTCGCTGCGCGCGGGCCAGCTCCGCGATCCCGACGCCCTGCTGGCGCTGAAGGTCAACGGCGCGGACCTCTCACCCGACCACGGCTATCCGGCGCGGATCATCGTCCCGGCGCTGCCGGGCGTGCACAACACGAAGTGGGTCGGAGGGATCGAGTTCTCGTGAGGGCCCGCTATGGAGCGTCGCCGCTGCACCTGCTCGCGCACCTGGCCGTGCTACCGCTGGTGGCCTGGGCGCTGCTGCAGGTCGTCGACCGGCCGGACGCGATGCGGATCCTGCTGTGGCTCGCGGTCAGCGCCGTCGTCCACGACTTCGTGCTGCTGCCGTTCTACAGCGTGCTCGACCGCGCGGGGCAGCTCGCCGCGCCGCGCCCGGCGGTCAACTACGTCAGGGTCCCGGCGCTGCTGTCGGGCCTGCTGCTGCTCGTCTTCCTCCCGGCGATCTCCGGCAAGGGCGAGCCGTCGTTCCAGCGCACGAGCGGGCTCACCTACGAGGGCTACCTGGGACGGTGGCTGCTGATCACGGCGGTGCTGTTCGCGATCTCCGGCGCGGTCTACCTGGTGCGCGGCACGAAGTGACGGACGCCGGAGCGCCCCGAGGTGGTGACCATCGGGTACTGCACGTCGACCGAGGTCGGCTGCGCCGCAGCCGGGTGGTCGCGCAGCTTCCGGATCCGCCTGCCCGTGGTCATCTCCACGAGCCGGTCCGCGCCGGCGAGCGTGACCCACAGCCGGCGCCGCTGCGCGTCGTGCGCGATCGCCCACGGCTTGCCCTCGAGGCCGTAGCGGCGGACCAGGTGCAGCTCCGGCCGGGTGCTGAAGACGAGTACGGAGCCGCCGACCGCGTCGGTGACGTAGAGGTAGGTGTCGCCGTTGGAGGCGACCCGGACGGGCCCGCTGCCCGCGTCAGCCCGCCCGATCCGGCGCAGCGTGCGCGCGTCGAAGAGCTCGAGCACGCGCCCGCGCACCGAGAGCACGGCGACCTGGCGACCACCGGCGAGACTCGTGATCGACGCGGGCTCGAGCCCCGTGCGCAGCTCGCCGCCACCCGTGACGCCCACGCGGTCGGCCGCGCGGTCGACGGTGAAGGTGCGGCCCGCGGCGGTCGCGCTGATCGGCTCGGCGCGCGCTGTCTCCCCGGCGAGCGTCGCGGCGGGCGGCAGCTCGGCGGTCGGCGCCGAGCCGCAGCCCGCGAGCGCCAGCGCGCACAGCAGGATCAGCGGGCGGCCCGGCAAGATGCCGCCAGCATGGCACGCCCCGTCCAGCGTCAAGGCGCCCGGCCGTGACGGCCGCGACCCCTCGTCCGCGCGCGGTGGTCGTGCGTCGGTGGCTGCCCCACGCGGTGTTCGCGGTCGGGGCGGTCACGATCGCGGTCGGGCTGATCGTGCGGCGCTTCACCGATACGCCGATCGGCGTGCCCTGGCCGCCCGCGCTCGGCAACCCCGACCTCGGCGTGCATCCGCTGCTCGCGGTCTCGCTCGCGCTGTTCGCGGCGGCGGTCGTGCTGGCGCCGCGGCTGCTCGACGAGCGGGTCCGGCCGGGCGCGGTCGCGCTGATCCTGTTCGTCGGCACGCTCGCGCTGCGGCTCGCGCTGGCCGCCGGCCGCGGCGGCACGGGCGAGTGGGACCAGGTGTTCGACACCGCGCGCTCGTTCGAGGCCGCCAACGAGTACCTGCCCGCGCTGCCGACCGTGGACCTCGGGCCCGGCTACTTCGTCGACCGCTTCGCCGAGCTGGTGCCCTCGATGCCCGTGCACGTCGCCGGGCACCCGCCCGGTCTGCTCCTGGTGATGCACTACCTCGGCCTCGACACGCCGGCGCGGCTGGCGGCGTTCTGCATCGTGGTGGGCGCGATCTCGGCACCGCTCACGTACGCGCTCGCGCGCGAGCTGCTGCCGGAGCGCGGGGCGCGCCTGGCCGGCCTGCTGATGGCGCTCTCGCCGCAGGCGCTGATGTTCGGCGTCACCACCGCCGACACCGTCTACTGCACGCTCGGCCTGCTCGCCGCCTGGCCGCTCGCCCGTGCAAGAAAGGTGTCAGACACCTTTCTTGCGCGGGTGGTCGGCGCCGTGGCGCTGTCGTTGGCGTCGCTGTTCGCCTGGTCGCTGCTGGCGATCGGCGCATGGGCGGCGATCCTGGCCTGGCGCCGCCAGGGGCTGCGCTCGGCGATCGAGCTGTCGGCGATCTGCGGCGTCGTGCTGCTCGCGTTCCACGGCGCCTTCGCCGCGCTGACCGGCTTCGACCCGGTCGGCACCGTGCGCGCGACCGAGGAGGTCTACCGGCTCGGCGTCGCCTCCGTGCGGCCGTACTGGTACTGGCTGTTCGGCTCGCCGGTCGGGTTCCTGCTCGTGCTCGGCCTGCCGATCTCCTGGCTCGCGCTGCGCGAGCTCGCGCGCGGCACGCCCGAGGCCGTGGCGATCTTCGCCGTGCTCGCGATCGCCGCCCTGATGGGCTTCACGAAGGCCGAGACGGAGCGCATCTGGCTGTTCTTCGCGCCGTTCGTCTGCCTGGCGGCGGCACGCGCGCTGGATCGCCGTCCGGAGCTGCTCGTGCCCGTGGCTGCCGCGCTGGCCGTCCAGGCGCTGCTTCACGAGGGCTTGTCGGACACCGTCTGGTGAACGCTGAGCGGCAGCAGCCGTGTGGCCGCCGCCTTCCACGATGCGATCGCCCGCGAGCCCGGCTGCAGCTCGAGCTCGCGCACGGCGGCGTCGGAGAGCTCCGCGGTCAGCGGCTGCGGCGCGGCGAGCCCGACCCGCACGCGGTTGCCGACGGTGGTGATCGAGACGACCTCGACCGGCAGGTGGTTGCGGGTCGAGCCCGGGTCGGCGGCATGCTCGGGCGCGAGCGCGATCTCCCACGGGTAGACGCTGACCGCGACCGGGCCTCTGGCGCGGTCCAGCGCGGTCACGACGCCGCCGCCGTCGAGCTCGACCTGGGTCGCGGAGCCGGCGATCGGGTGCGCGACGCCGGTCAACACGACCGCGCCGGTGAAGTCGGCCACGAACGCGGACGCCGGCTCGGCCGCCAGCCGTGCTGCGTCGCCGCGCTGGACGATCCGCCCCCCGTCGACGACCGCCACCTCGTGGCCGAGCAGCGCCGCCTCGGTGAAGTCGTGCGTGACCAGCAGCGCCGGCACGCCCGCCTCGCGCAGCACGCCCGCCAGCTCGCGCCCGGCGGCCGCGCGCGTGCGCGCGTCGAGCGCCGATAGCGGCTCGTCGAGCAGCAGCGCCCGCGGGCCGCGCGCGAGCGCCCGCGCAAGCGCGACCCGCTGGCGCTCGCCGCCCGAGAGCGTGCGCGGGCGCGCGTCGGCCAGCGCCCCGATCCCGAAGCGCTCGAGCAGCTCCTGCGCGCGCTCGCGGCGGGCGCGGCGCGGGATGCCCGTCAGCGGGTAGGCGACGTTCTGCCACGCACGCAGGTGGCCGAACAGCGCGTACTCCTGGAAGACGTAGCCGCAGCCGCGGCGTTCCGGCGCGACGTCGATCCCGCGCGCGGTGTCGAGCCAGATTTCCTCGCCGCACGCCACCGCGCCGTGCTCGGGGCGCAGCAGCCCGGCGGCCACGCGCAGGATCGAGGTCTTGCCGGCCCCGGATGGACCGGCGAGCGCGAGGCAGCGCCCCGCCTCCACCTCGAGCGCGACGTCGAGGGCCAGGGCGCCGAGCCGCGCCCGCGCCTCAACGCGCAGCACCGCCGAGCCATCCTGCGCCGCTCAGCAGCTTGACCGACAGCAGCAGCGCCGCCGACACGCCGACGAGCACGGCCGACAGCGCCAGCGCGCCCGTGAAGTCGGTGCCGAAGCGCTCGTAGATCGCCAGCGGCACGGTCTGCGTGATCCCGCGGAAGGAGCCGGCGAACATCAGCGTGGCGCCGAACTCGCCCAGCGCCCGGCCCCAGGCCAGCGCCAAGCCGGCCAGCAGGCCGGACCCGGCCGCGGGGATCGCGATCCGCGCGAACGTGCGCGCCTCGGTGGCGCCGAGCGTGCGCGACGCGTCGAGCCAGGTCCGGTCGAGCGACTCGAACGCCGCCTGCGCCTGCCGGATGTAGAACGGCGCCGAGACGAACGTCAGCGCGCACACGACGCCGGCCGTCGTGAGCACGAGCCGGTTGCCGATCGCGCCGCCGAAGACGCCGTGCGGGCCGAGCGCCGCGAGCAGGCCGATCCCTGCCACCGCCGGCGGCAGCACGAGCGGCAGCTCGACGAGCGTGATCACGAGCGCGCGCCCGCGGAAGCGGCGCGTGGCGAGCAGCCACGCGGCCGGGGTCCCGAAGAGCACGATCAGCCCGAGCGCGATCGTCGAGCAGATCAGGCTCAGACGCAGCGCGTCGAGCGCCCCCTCCTCCCCCAGGCTGCGGACGAGCTCGGCGGGCGAGGTGTCGAGGAAGATCGCCGCGACCGGCACGGTGAGGAACAGCAGCGAGACCGCGAGCGAGCCGGCGAGGACGAGCGGGAAGGGCCTCACTGCGCTGGCGGCGGCTCGAAGCCCGCCTCGTCGAGCGCCTGCTTGCCGTCGCCGTCGAGCAGCCCGTCGACGAACGCCTCGGCGGCGTCCCCGTTCTTCGCGCCCTTCACGACCGCGACGCCGTAGGCGACCGTCGGCTGCAGCGCCTCCGGCAGCTCGATCGCCTTCAGCTTCCCGCCCGTCGCGCGCACGTCGGAGACGTAGACGAAGCCCGCGTCGACCGCGCCCTGCGTGAGCTTGCCGACGATCCCCGCCACGTCGGGCTCCTGCGTGCGCACGTTCTCGAGGATCGCGGAGCTCTCGGACTCCGGCAGCCTGGAGAGCACGGTGCGCGTGTAGGAGCCGACCGGCACCGTCTCGGAGCCGATCGCCAGCGTCGTGCCGGGCTTCTTCAGGTCCCGCAGTGACGCGATGCCCGCATCCGAGGACGCGGGCACGGCGAGCACGAGCCGGTTGCCCGCGAACGTGACCGGCCGCTCGACCAGGCCCTCGTCGTAGAGCTCGTCAGGCAGCTTCGTGTTGGCGGAGGCGAACACGTCCGGCTTGGCCCCCTTGCGGATCTGCGCCGCGAGCTCGTCCGAGCCGGCGAACGAGAAGCGCGCCTTCGCGTCCTCGAATCGTCCGCCGTACTGCGTGAGCGCCGTCTTCAGCGACGTCGCGGCGGAGACGGTCAGCGTGTCGTCGCCGCTGCCGCCGCAGCCCGCCAGCGCGAGCGCCCAAACGGCGGCCAGAACCGGAATCGCCCTCCACATGCGCCTAAGTTTTGCATAGGTTCAGGGTGCCGGTGGGAGCGTGCCCTCGACGCGCCGCCGATCGGCGCCGTCGACCTCGACCTTCCAGATCGGGGCCTCGGCCTTGACGCGGTCGATCAGCGCGCGGGCGCCGGCGAACGCCTCGCCTCGGTGCGGGGCGCTCGCCGCCACGAGCACGCTCGGCTCCGACAGCGGGACCGTGCCGACGCGGTGCTCGAGTGCGACCGCGCAGAGCCCGTGGCGCGCCGCCTCCTGCTCGCCGATCGCGCGCAGCTTCTCGAGCGCCATCTCGGCGTAGGCCTCGTAGTCGAGCTCGCCCACGTCGCGCGTGACCCCCTCGAACACGACGACCGCGCCCGCGCGCGGGTCGCGCACCGCGGCGGAGACGGCGGCGACGTCGAGCGGCTCCTCCGTCACGCGCATGGAGCGCACGACCGCGTCGCTCGCGCCGCCGCTCACGGGCGGGACGAGCGCGACCTCGTCGCCGGCGCGCACGGGCTCGCGGGCGCCGGCGTACTCGCGGTTGATCGCGACCACGCACTCGCCGGGGTGCAGCGCGCCGACGGCCGTCTGCCCCATCGCCGCCAGCAGGTCCTCGACGACCGCGCCGTCGGGCAGCTCCAGCTCGACGTGCTGGGCGCCCGCCCGCTCACGCAGGCCGGCGAACAGGCGGACGGAGACCTTCATGGTCCCCGAGGTTAGTGCTGAGTGTCGCCGTGAAGGCGAGCGCCTCGAGCGCGGCTGCGGGCAGCGGGCGCGAGAGGTGGAAACCCTGGGCGAAGTCGCAGCCGAGCTCGGTCAGTCGCGCGAGCTGGCCGGCCGTCTCGACGCCCTCCGGCACGACGCGCATCCCGAGGGCCTGCGCCATCCCGATGATCGCCTGGATGATCGCGGCGTCGCCGGCGCCGTCCTCCCCCAGGTCGGCGACGAAGGCGCGGTCGATCTTGATCGCGTCGATCGGGTGGCGGCGCAGGTAGGCCAGCGACGAGTAGCCCGTGCCGAAGTCGTCGAGCAGCAGCCGCACGCCGAGCCGCCGCAGCGACAGCAGCGTCTCGGTGATCGCGGGCGTGTCCTCCAGCAGCAGCCCCTCGGTGATCTCCAGCGCGAGCCGCTCCGCCTCGAGGTCCGTCTCGCGCAGCACGGCGCCGACGAGGCCGGGCATGCCGGTCAGCTCCATCTGCCGCGCCGACACGTTGACGCTGACCGACAGGCCGGGCCAGAGGGCGGCGTCCGCGCAGGCGGTGCGCAGGACGAGCTCGCCGAGGTCGACGATCAGGCCCGAGTCCTCCGCGACCGGGATGAACTCCGACGGCGGGACCGGGCCGCGCTCGGGATGGTCCCAGCGCAGCAGCGCCTCGACCCCGGACATGGTGGCCTCGGGCAGCGCGTAGTAGGGCTGGTAGGCGACCCACAGCTGGTCGCCGGCCTCGATCGCGCGCCGCAGGTCGGCCTCGATCCGCAGCCGGGCGGTGGTCCGATCGCGCAGGCCGACGTCGAAGACCTCGTGGCGGCCGCGGCCGCGCTCCTTGGCGCGGTAGAGCGCCGCGTCGGCGTCCGAGAGCAGCTCGGCGGGGCCGCGCGGGCCGTCCGGGTCGGAGACGACGACGCCGACGCTGGTCGAGCAGAAGCGCGGCTCGCCGCGGACCTCGAACGGCTGCGCGAAGGCGCGCACGAGCCGCTCGGCGACGCGCAGGGCGTGCGCCTCGTCGCCGACGCCCTCGCACAGCACCGCGAACTCGTCGCCGCCGAAGCGGGCGATCATGTCGTCGGGCCGCAGCACGGCGCGCAGGCGCGGGCCGATCGCACGCAGCAGCTCGTCGCCGGCGTGATGGCCGAGCGAGTCGTTGAGCACCTTCAGGTGGTCGACGTCGAGGAAGTACAGGGCGAGCCGGCGGCCCTCGGCGTCGGCGCGCTCGATCGCGCGGCTGAGGCGCTCCATCAGCAGCGCGCGGTTCGGCAGGCCGGTGAGGGCGTCGTGCAGGGCGTCGTGGCGGATCTGCTGCTCGGTGCGCAGGCCCTCCAGGGCGCCGTTGAGCACGTGCGCGACCGCGGTGAGGAAGTCGAGGTCCTGCTCACCGAAGCTCCGCCGGGTCCGGCTGCTCGCGCCGAGCACGCCGGCGGGCGCCTGGGGCGCCCCGAGCAGCACCATCGCCGTGGAGACGACGCCGTGCTGGCGCAGCGGCCGGGCGCGCCAGCGCGGATCGCTCGGGAGGTCCTCGATCACGACGGGCCCGCGCGAGTACTGCTCGCGCCCGGCCTCGTCCTTGAACGAGCGCATCTCATGCTCGGAGCCGATGAAGGCCTCAGGCCAGCCCGTGCCCGCGGCGACGCGCATCCGGCCGGCGCCCAGGTGCTCGCTCACGTGCACGAGCTCGACCTCGAGCCCGTCGGCGACCGCGCGGCAGGCCGCGTCCATGAGGTCGTCGAGCGGTGCGCGCCGCAGCGCCAGCTCTCCCAGCCGTGCCACCGCCGACTGCTGCGTCAAGCGGCGCGACAGCTCGCGGCGGGCCTCGCGTTCGGCCCGCAGCTCCTCGCCGTCGTCGAACGCGAGCACCAGCGCGCCGGCGATCGCGCCGTCGTCGCAGGGGATCGGCACGACCGTGTTGCGGTACTCCTCGTCGTAGCTGGCCGTGAAGCGCCGCGTCTCGCCGGCGAAGACCGCCTCGTAGTGCGGCAGCACCTCGGCGTGGAGCGGCAGCGGCACGATGTCGCGCAGGCTGCGGTCGCGGAGCCGCTCCGGATCCACCCCGAGCCTGTCCCAGCGCGAGCCGGCCGCGAAGCGGACCCGCAGATCGCGGTCGACGACGAGCAGCACGCTCACGCGAACGTCGCTCGCCAGCGCGCCGCCGACCTCCGCGGTGCGCGCGAGCATCTGCTCGATGGCAGGGGAGGTCCTCGTCGGCGTCGGACTCACACCCGGGGCATCGGCCTCCCACGCCCGATCCTGAAGCAGCCGAGGACTAGGATGACCTCTATGGAGGGCGCCTCTCTCACGCACCTGGACGCCGCCGGCCGGGCCACGATGGTCGACGTGAGCGCCAAGACGCCGACCGACCGCTGGGCGCGGGCCCGTTCCGTCGTGCGGATGTCGCCCGAGGCGGCGGCCAAGGTGGCCGCCGGGGACGCCCCGAAGGGCGACGTCGCCGCGGTGGCGCGGATCGCCGGGATCCAGGCCGCCAAGCGGACGGACGAGCTGATCCCGCTCTGCCACCAGATCCCGCTGACGAAGGTCGGCGTGGAGATCGACGTCGAGCCGGGCGCGGGCACCGTCACGGTGACCGCCGAGGCGCGCACCACCGCGCGCACGGGGGTCGAGATGGAGGCGCTCGTCGCCTGCTCCGTGGCCGGCCTGACGGTCTACGACATGGTCAAGGGCATCGAGCCGGGCGTCGTGATCGAGCGCACCGAGCTGCTCGACAAGACCGGCGGGAAGGCGGATTTCCACCGCTCATGAAGCCCCTGGTCGACGGACACGGGCGACCGATCGGCGACGTTCGCGTCTCCGTCACGGACCGCTGCAACTTCAGGTGCCAGTACTGCATGCCGGCCGAGGGCCTGCCGTGGCTCAACCGCGACGCGCTGCTGAGCTACGAGGAGATCGAGCGGCTGGTGCGGCTGCTGAGCGCGATGGGCGTGCACGACGTGCGCCTCACGGGCGGCGAGCCGCTCGTGCGCCGCGAGCTGTGGCGGCTGGTCGAGAAGCTGTCCGCACTGGACGACGTCCACGACCTCTCGCTGACCACGAACGGCTACCTGCTCGAGCGCCAGGTCGGCGACCTCGTGCGGGCGGGCCTGAAGCGCATCAACGTGTCCCTGGACGCGCTCGCCCCCGACCGCTTCTTCCAGCTCACCCGCCGCGACTCGCTGCAGCAGGTGCTCGACGGGCTGGCGGCCGCCCAGCGCCACCCCGAGCTGCGCCCGATCAAGGTCAACGTCGTCGCGCTGCGCGACTTCACCGAGGCCGAGGTCGTGCGCTTCGCCGAGTTCGCGCGCACGGAGCCCTACGTCGTCCGCTTCATCGAGTTCATGCCGCTGGACGCCGACCGCACCTGGAGCCGCGACCGCGTGCTGCCCAACGAGGAGGTGCGGGCGATGATCGACGCCGTGTACCCGCTCGAGCCGGTCGGCCGCGAACGCCATGGCACCTCGCGGCGCTGGCGCTTCGCCGACGGGCAGGGCGAGATCGGCTTCATCTCCCCCGTGACCGAGCCGTTCTGCGGCGACTGCAACCGGATCCGGCTGACGGCCGAGGGCGAGCTGCGGACCTGCTTGTTCTCGATGACGGAGACGGACCTGCGCGGTCCCTTGCGCTCGGGCGCGACGGACTCGGACCTGGAGGCGATCATCCGCGACGCCGTCTGGCGCAAGGAGCTCAAGCACCACGTCAACGATCCGGGCTTCGTCCAGCCGGAGCGGACGATGTCCCGCATCGGCGGTTGATGCTCTCCATCGAGGAGGCGCTGGCGGCGATCCTCGAGCCGGTCGCGCCGCTGGAGGCCGAGCGCGCGCCGCTGGGCGAGGCCGCGGGGCGGGTGGCGGCCTCGGATGCCGCCGCCGCCGTCGACCTGCCGCCGTTCGACCGCTCGGCGATGGACGGCTACGCGCTGCGCTCGGCCGACACCGCGCCGGGCGTCGCGTTGCGGCTCGCGGGCGGCGTGGCCGCGGGCGAGGTCGCGTCGTCCGAGCTGGAGCCGGGGACGGTCGTGGCGATCTCGACGGGCGCGGCGCTGCCGCCGGGCGCGGACGCGATCCTGCAGTCCGAGTTGGCGTCGGTCGGCGATGGCACGGTGACGCCGCAGCGGGCGATCGAGCCGGGCCGCCACGTGCGCTTCCGCGGCGAGGACGTGCACGCGGGCGACGTGCTGGCGCGCGCCGGCGAGCGGCTGACGCTGCCGCGGCTGTCCGCGCTGGCGTCCGCCGGGGTCGGTGAGGTCGCCGTGCACCGGCGCCCGCGGCTGCACCTGCTGGTCACCGGGTCCGAGCTGCTGCCGCTGGGCGCGCCGCCCGAGCCGGGCCGTATCCACGAGTCCAACGGCCTGATGGTCACGCTGCTCGCGGAGCGCGCGGGCGCCTCGCTCGCGAGGTCCGAGGTCGTGCCCGACGACCGCGCGGCGACGCTCGCGGCGGTCGAGCGTGGCCTTGCCGCCGACGTGCTGGTCGTCTCCGGGGGCGTGTCGGTCGGCCCGCATGACCACGTCAAGCCCGCGTTCGAGGCCTGTGGCGTCGAGGAGGTGCTCTGGCGCGTGCGGATCAAGCCGGGTAA
>DATFQI010000318.1:0-15978 GCA_035264365.1 Solirubrobacteraceae bacterium | reverse complement strand
CCCTGCGGGAAGCGGCGCAGCTCGACGCCGCCCAACAGCCCGTCGAGCACCGAGCGGAAGGCCGGGTCGCCGGCCCACTCGTGGTCCGCGCGGCCGCCGACGAGCTCCTCGCGGATCGTCCGCGCCGAGTCGAGGTCATCGCCCTGCCCGAGCAGCTCCAGCGACACCGAGCCGGTGCGCGTCACGGTGCCCGCGTCGGGCTCCTCGTGCCCCGCGATCAGCCGCAGCAGCGTCGACTTGCCGTCGCCGTTGCGCCCGACGACGCCGATCCGGTCGCCCGCGCTGACGCCGAGCGTGAGGTCGCGCAGGATCGTCCGTGCCGCGTAGCCCTTGCCGGCGCCGCTGAGATTGACGAGGTTGCGCGGGCCGCTCATGCCGCGCGGCGGTGCTGCACGGGGTGGGCCGTGCGCTCAGGCAGCGCGCAGCACGGAGTCGAGCAGGCCGGGGAAGCGGGCGTCGAGATCCCCGCGGCGCAGCGAGTTCAGCCGCGCCGTGCCGTGCTGGCGCTGGCTGATCACGCCGGCCTCCCGCAGCACCTTGAAGTGGTGGGTGCAGGTGGACTTGGTGACGGGGAGGTCGAACGCGCCGCACGAGGGCTGCTCCTCGGTGGCGGCCAGCGCCGCGACGATGCGCAGGCGCATCGGGTCGCTGAGCGCGTGCAGCACCGCGGCGAGCTCGAGCTCCGAGCGGCCGGGCTGGGCGATCTGGTCTTGTGCTTGTACGACGTTCATCGAACTACCTGCTACGGTACGACAACCATCGTACAAGGAGGACCGATGACCGCCAAGACCCCCGCTACGCGCCACCTCACCGCCACGGTTGCCCAGTACATCCACGAGCTCTCCGAGCGCCACGCGAAGGATCGCGCGGCCGTCGCCGTCGCGGTCGTGGCGCCCGCTCCGCGCCCGGCATAACCCCCGGTGCATCCCGCGTCACGACCCCGGTGACGCGGCCTCCAGCGCCGCCCGGGCGCGGAGCGCCGCCTCGAGCCGCTCGAGCGCTGACCCCACCCCGGCCAGCGCCTCGGGCTCGAGGCCCCCTTGGATCGCCGAGTTGGCCGCATCCGCGGTCGCCGCGCGCAGGGCGGCCAGCTCGTCGATCCGCTCGCCCATGTCCGAGCGCCCGCGCCAGCTCTCGAGCTCGGCCACGGCCGCCTCGAGCGCCAGGTGGAGCTGCATAGCGGCCTCGCGCTGGCGGCCCGCGCCCAGGTCGGCCCGCGCCCGCAGCGCGAGCTCCTCGCAGGCCAGCGCGACGTCGCGTCCGCCCAGCAGCGCCGCCAAGCGCTGCTGCGGCACGAGCGCCCGCGCCCGCCTGCCGCCCGCGGGAGGCAGCTCGCGCGCCTGCTCCCACTCGCCCTCGGCGACCTGCTCGCCGGCGCCGTAGCCGACGCGCGTGACGAGCGCCCGCTCGGGGTCGGCGTCGGGCAACAGCGGGTCCGCGGCCGCGACGCGATGGCCCGCGACGGCGCGGTTGAGCACGGTGAGGGCGCCCGCCACGATCTCCTCGGCCCGCTCGCCGGACGCCCCCGCCAGCCACGCCTCGGCGGCGTCGCGGTCGTAGATCGGCGTCGCGTCGATCACCGTGGCCCGCGTCACCTCGACCGCGCGCTCGACGGGGGCCGGGACCGCCTTCGCCCGGCGCCGCTGGGTCCGTCGCGAGCGCCGCGGCGCCTCGAGCCCGCCGATCACCACGATCTTGCGCACGTCGTCGCCCGCGAAGCGGCGCACCGGGTAGCGCCCGGGGTCAGGGCCCAGGCGGCCGGCGAACTCCCACTGGACGAAGCCGAAGCGGCGGTCCGTCACTCGCCCTGGTGGGCGTGGGACGCGCGCTCGGGCGGCTTGGCGTCCAGCGAGAAGCGCGACGGCGTGCGGCGCACGGTCGGGTTGTCGATCTCGCCCAGGCGGTCGATCAGCTTGATCCACTGCTTGGGCTTGAGGATCGCGTTGACCTGCTTGGCGGTCTTGGAGTTGCTGCCGTAGAGCGAGTGGAAGCCGACGTGGATGTGGTCCGCGTGGTCGCCCATCGCGAACGTGTTGTCCGTGTTGTCGAACTTCATCAGCGAGATGATCTGGTGCGGCTTCATCGTGCCCTGCAGGGTCAGCAGCCGCTGGATCGTCAGCTCGGTGATCGAGCCGGGGCCCTGGTGGCCGACGATCGGGATGCCGTTGACGGCCGCGATGTCGACCGCGTTGCCGGTCGAGTGCTCCGACACGTTGCCCGAGGCCGTCATCAGCGAGTGGCCGCAGCGCAGCGAGGTGACGGTCGGCTTGAAGCCGGAGGCGGCGAGGAACTCGAGCGTCGCGAGCACGCGGCGGTCGATCTGGCCCGTCTGGATGTCGCGCTGACCGCAGCCGTAGATCTGGATGCGCGGGTTGTTGACGACGCGCTGAACGAGCGACTCCTTGCTCATCAGCAGGATCTGGCCGATCGACGGAGCGCCGGACTCGGAGCCGAAGAACGGGTTCTTGCCGGCCGCGCGGTAGATCGCGGTCGACTCGAGCAGCTTCCAGCCGTCGAGGATCGGCTTCGGGTCGATCCGCGGGGCGCCGCGGCCGGCCGGCCGGATCTCGAACAGGGTGTGCGGTGCCGAGCGCGTCGTCTTGCCGATCCGGCCGAGAACGGTGCCCGCCACGACCCGGGACCCCTTCTTGAGGGTCTTCAGCCGCACATCGGAGCGGTCGAGCCCGTAGACGCGGGTCAGGTAGCCCTGGAAGGTGGAGATGCCGTCGATGCGGCCCGTGCGCTGGAACTCCTGCTGGGCGCCGCCCGCGTCGGCCGCGTTCTTGCGGCGCGGGTTGGCGAACAGGCGCTCCTTGCCGGCCTTGCCGGCCTTCTCGGCCTCGGCCGCGGCAGGAGGCTTGCCCGCCGCCTGCTTGCGCACCGGCGGGGCGGCCTTGCGCGCGGTCTCGCGCTTCGGGGCGCGGGCGGCCGGGGCCTCGGCGCCGGACGCCTCGACGGACGGCGGCAGGTCGGCGGCGGGGAGCTCGAGCTCCTTCTTGATCTCGCGCTTGGAGACCTTCTCCGGCTTGGGCGCCGGGTAGCGCTGGGAGACCCTGCCCAGGTGCGCGTACGTGTAGGTGTTGCCGTAGACGTCCTGGAGCTTGACGAAGCGGCCGAGGCGCTTGCTCGTGCCGATCGCGGTGACCTTGCCGTCGTTGACGGCGACCACGCGCGCGCCCCTGCGCGAGAAGATCTTGATCCCGCGGCGGTCGGCGCCGGACTCGACGACGACGGCCTTGTTGCCCGCGCCCTTGAGCTTCTTGATGTCGCGCTCGGAGATGTCGTCGGCGTACGTGGCCTTGGCGGCGACGGGGAAGCGGCCCTGCGTGAGGCCCGTCAGCGAGCCGACGAGGTTGCTCGGGATCCCGCCGATCACCCGCGCGCGCAGGAGCACGGAGTCGACGTACCAGTCGGCGTGGTTGTAGGCGAAGATCGCGCGCCGGATGTCCTGGTCGGCGCCGGCGGCGCGCAGGTAGCGAGCGGCGGCGAAGATCGCGTCGACCGGGTTGAAGGGGTCCTTCTTGCCGTCGCGGTTGGCGTCGACGCCGTACATCTTCCACGTGGCCGGCATGAACTGCATCCAGCCGACGGCGCCGGCGGAGGAGATGTTCAGGTTGCGGCCGTAGTCCGTCTCGATCTCGTTGATCGCCGCGAGGACCTCCCAGCGGATGCCGTACTGGACGCCGGCGGCCTGGTAGATCGAGAGCAGGAACGGCGGGATCCTGAACTTGTCGATGAAGAAGTTCGGGACGCCGATCGGGGCGGCGCCGGGCTCCGACAGGGAGAAGGTCGGGTTGTTGAGCGTGGGCGTGCCGTCGAGGTTGCGGCCGGGGTTCTCCGGGTCGGGCGCGGACCCGCCGGCGATGTCGCGCGCCTTCTCCCTCACCTTGCGCTTGAGGTTCTCCGTGTTGGCGCCGGGACGCTTCTGCTTGCCCTTCGCCGGCGCGGTGGGATCGGTCGTCTGGCCGCCGTCGCCGCTGTCGCCGCCGCCGGGGGTGACGGGCGTCTCCGGCGTCTGGGGCGTTCCGCCGCCGCCTCCTCCTCCGCCGCCCGGAGTGCCGGGGAGCTCAGGCTTGTCGACGGAGGGCGTGGGGATCGGGAGCGGCGGGACCTGCGGCGTCGCGGTCGGCAGCGGGACCTGCGGCGTGGGCACCACCGTCGGGACCTGCACCGGGCCGAGGTCCTCGACCGTCTGCACCGGATCCGGCAGGCCTGGGATCTGCGAGGCGGTCGCGGTCGCGCCCTCGGCCACCTCGACCTGCATGGTCAGAACCTTGCCGGTGACCAGCGTCACGCGCACGTTGTGCAGCTGCGCGGACGCCGTGCCGACGAGCACGGTCGCGTAGAGCGCGGCGGCCACCGCGGCGGTGAGAAAAGGGCGTCGGATCATCCCGCGAGGTAGGGGAAGCTATCGAGGGGGACGGGGCGCATGCAATTCAGAACGATGGTACGGGCGCATCCTTGCGGTCAATTCTGGGCCAAAGGCTGGGTTGTTGCGGCACCTGACCCTCGACTTGAGGTTCAGAACAGTGCTCCCCCGTCCCGGTCGGCCCACCGGGTGTGCGCTAGCGTGCCCGCTCTGACCGGAATTCGAACGTAGCGCTTGGAGGGACACCATGGCAGACGAGGGGCTCCGGGGTCGGCTCGCCAAGTCGGGCGAGGACGCCCTCGGCAAGCTGGCGCAGGACCTGCTGGAGAACCCGCTGGTCAACACGGCGCTCACGCGGGCCTTCGAGGCGCGTGAGAAGGCCACGCAGGCGCAGGAGGCCGCGATGGGCGCGCTGAACATCCCGTCCGCGGCCGACGTGGAGCGGCTGACGCGGCGCCTGCGCTCCGTCTCCCAGCGTCTCGAGGGCATCGAGGACGGCGTGGACCGGCTCGACCAGCGCCTCGCGCAGCTCAAGGGCGACGGCGCCAACCCGCTGACGGCCGTCGAGGAGCGGCTCGGCGCGATCGAGGGCCAGCTCGCCAAGCTCGCCGGCGACGTGGCGCTGCTGGCGCGCGCCTCCGATGCCGCGCCGGCGCCCGTGCCGCGCGAGCAGGAGCGGCTCGCCGTCGAGAAGGCGGACAAGCCGGCGGCCAAGCCGCGCGCGCCCCGCACCAAGAAGTCCGCTTCCACCTAGTCCGCGAGCGCGGCGAGGCCGGCGCGGCCGAGCTCCGCCTCGGCCCGCTCGAGCACGTCGTGCTCGATCCGCGTGCCCGCGGCGACGACGTCGGAGACCGCGAGCACGATCGCGGCGGCGGCGCCGCGGCGCGCGGTGACCGCCAGCAGCGTGGCCGCCTCCATCTCGACGGCGAGCGCACCGGCGTCCGCCCATGACCGCGCCCGGTCCGGGTCGGGGTCGTAGAAGAGGTCGGACGAGACCACGAGCCCGGAGGCCGCCTCGGGAGCGGCTTCCCGCAGCGCGGCGTGCAGGCCGGCGTCGGGCCGCAGGGTTCCGATCGCGCCGAGCGCGCGGCTCGTGCCGTCCTCGGCCAGCACGCCTTCGGCGACGAGCAGCGTGCCGAGCGCGAGCCCGTCCGCCAGCGCGCCGCAGGTCCCGACCCGCACGATCCGGCGGGCGCCGAGCTCGATCAGCTCCTCGAGCACGATCGCCGCGCTCGGCCCGCCCATGCCCGTGCTCTGGATCGTCAGCGGCGCGCCGTCCTCCGCCACCCCCGAGTAGCCCCACAGCCCGCGGTTGTGGTTGAGCATCTTCGGCTTCTCCAGCAGCAGCTGGGCGAGCCGCAGCGCGCGCCCCGGGTCGCCCGGCAGCAGGACCCGCTCGGCGACCTCCTCGTGCGGCCGCAGGTGGATGGTCGCGGGTGCGCTCATGGGGACGTAGACTGGCGCAACCATGCCCAAGAAGGACAAGAAGGATTCAAAGAAGGACAAAGGCCGCGAGCCCGCGGACGTCGTCGAGGCGGTCCGCGGCGCGGTCGAGCGGACCTTCCAGGCCACGACCGGAGGCACCGAGGGGGCCCGCGACCGCGGTCGCAACCTCCTCGACGACGTCGCATCGGCGGCGCAGCGGATCCGTGAGAGCTTCGACGACCTGCGCGTGCTCGAGGACGTGCGCGGGCTGCGCGCGGAGATCGAGGCGCTCTCGAAGCGGGTCGCCGAGCTCGAGAAGAAGCAGGCGGCCGCGCCGGCCCGCAAGCCGGCGGCGCCGAAGACGACCACCGCGCGCAAGCCCCCGGCCAAGGCGCCGGCCAAGCCGAGCGCCGCGAGCACGGCGGCCAAGACCACCGGCCCGAAGGCCAAGCCCGCCACCGCCCCCCGGCGCAAGCCCCCCGCCTCGCGCAGCACGCCGGCGGGCGGCAGCTGATGGCGAAGGTCGAGTTCGACTCGGAGGACGAGTTCGTCGAGGTCATCGACGAGGTCTTCACGATGATGGACACCGATCCCGAGATGGGCCCGAGGCTGCGGGACGCCGACGTCCCGCAGCGCTTCGAGTTCACCGACCTCGACCTCGTGGTCAACATCCGCGCCGCCGAGGACGGCGAGGCGGGCAACCTGCACTGGGAGTGGTCCGACGAGGTCGACTGGGAGCCCAAGGTCAAGATGGCGATGTCCTCGGAGACCGCCAACAAGTACTTCCAGGGCAAGGAGAACGTCGCGGTCGCACTCGCCCGCCGGCGGATCAAGTCCGGCGGCGACGTGAAGGCCGCGCTGAGCCTGATCCCGATCACCAAGCCGATCTACGCCCGCTACCGGGAGTACCTCGAGCGCGAGCACCCGCACCTGCTCGTCTGACTGCGGACGGGCGCCTATTAATCCCGATTGACAGGAGCGGGGGCGGCCGGTACACCTTGGATCACCGACCAAGGCAATAGGCCGGGAAGTGGGTCGCTCCATGTGGGCGCCCGCAAGGCGTCGCCCTTGACGAACGCCGCCGGCCGAGGCAGCGGGCCGCATTGCCCGCGACAGCGGCGGAACCAATGGTTCCGCCGCTTTATTCTCCGGGCCCGGATGTCAGAGCCGTCGCAGAGCGAGGTCGCCCGCATGCTCGAGGTGTCCCCGGACACCCTGCGGCGCTGGACGCGCCACGGGATCGTGCCGCTGCGCGACGGCGAGTGGACTCCCGCGGCGGTCGCCCAGGCGCGGATCGTCGCGCGCCTGCGCGAGCGCGGCCACTCGCTCGACGAGCTGCGCGAGGCGGCGCGCACCGGCCGGCTCGCCTACGGCTACATGGAGGAGCTGTTCCCGCCGCGGTCGGAGATCTCCAGCCTGGAGGACGCGGCGCGCGAGACGGGCCTCGAGCCGGCGCTGATCCGGCGCATCTGGTCGGCGGCCGGCTTCTCGTCGAGCACGCTCGACGAGGGGATCTCGGCGGACGACGTGCAGCTGCTGCGCTACATGGCGGCCGTGCTGTCGGCGGGCTTCCCCCTCGTCGCGTTCCTGCAGCTCGTGCGCGTCTACGGCCAGGCTCTGGCCGCGATCGCCGACGCCGAGGTCAAGCTCTTCCACCTGTTCGTGCACGAGCCGCTGATCCGCGACGGCGTCGACGGGCTGGAGATCGCCGAGGAGATGGAGGGCCTGGCGTCCGAGCTGCTGCCACTGGCGGCGCCGATCATGGAGCACGTCCACCAGCGCTGGCTGCAGCACTTCATCGAGCAGGACGCAGTCGGCCACCTCGAGCTCGGGGTCGACTCGGACGCCGAGTTCGGCCGGCTGCGCGTGGCGATCGCGTTCGCCGACCTCGCGGGCTACACCCGGCTGACCGAGGAGGCCGGTGAGGAGGAGGCGCTGGACATCGTCGAGCGCTTCGTGGAGTCCGTCGAGGAGACGCTGCCCGGCGACGCCCGCGTGATCAAGACGATCGGCGACGAGGTGATGGTGGTCGGCACGGACCCGTCCGCGCTCGTGGACTGGGCGGTCGGCTTCCAGCTGCTCTACGGCGAGCGGCGGCCGCTGCCGCGGATCGGCATCCACGCCGGCGGTGCGCTCTACCGCGAAGGGGACTACTACGGGCGCGCGGTCAACCTCGCCTCGCGGGTCGGCGCGCGCGCCGCGGGCGGGGAGGTGCTCGTGACGCGGCCGGTCGTCGAGGCCGCGGGCCGGCACCTCACGTTCCGGCACATCGGCGAGGTGCGGATGAAGGGCTTCGCCGAGACCACGGAGCTGTTCCTGGCCTTCCGTGAGGAGGAGTCGTGAGCGTCGAGGCCCGCGTGCGCGCCGGCGGCCTGTTGCGGGCGGGCGAGCCGCTCGTGGTGATGCTCTCGGGCGGCCGCGACTCCGTCTGCCTGCTCGACCTGGCGGTCCGGAGCGGCTGCGACGCGGTCGCGCTGCACGTCGACCACGGCCTGCGGCCCGATTCGGGCGAAGACGCCGCATTCTGCGCTGATCTGTGCGCGAAGCTCAACGTCGACCTGACGGTTAACGAGCTGCCGCCTCCGGGTGGCGGGAACGTGCAGGCCTGGGCCCGCGAACGGCGCTACGGCGCGGCAGCCGAGCTCGCGGGCCGGCTCGGCGCCGCGGTCGCGACCGGCCACACCGCGACGGACCAGGTCGAGACCGTCCTCTACCGGCTGGCGGCGTCGCCCGGCCGCCGCGCGCTGCTCGGGATGGCCGCCGAAGGCCCGGTGCCGGGCGCCGGGGCGGCCGTCGCGGGCTCGGCCGGCGCCCCCGTCGCCCGGTTGCTGCGACCCCTGCTGGAGGTCACGCGCGAGGAGACCGCGGCCTACTGCGTCGAGCGCGGCCTGCCATACCGCGACGACCCCGGCAACGAGTCCGGCGCCTACGCGCGCAATCGCGTGCGCGCCGACCTGCTGCCCGCGCTGAGGGGCCTGCACCCCGCGGCCGAGGCCAACGTCCTGCGCACGCTCGCGCTGCTGCGCGACGAGGCGGCGGTGCTCGACGCCGCCGTCGCCGCGGCGCTGACCGACGAGCAGGCCGCGCTGGCCGCCATGCCGCCGGCGCTCGCGCGGCTGTGCCTGCAGCGGCTGGCCGACGACGCCGTCGATCCCGCGCCGGCGGTCGGCGCTCGCGCGGACGAGCTGCTGGCGCTCGGCGGCGGCGCGGGCACGGCCGCGCTCGACCTCGTCGGCGGCCTGCGCGCGGTCGCCGAGTACGGGCGGCTGCGCTTCGAGCGAGCCGACCGCGCCGCGGGGCGCGCGGGCCCGGACTCCACGCGGCTGGAGGTGCCCGGGCGCGCCACGTTCGCCGGCGGCCGGCTGACCTGCGAGGTCGGCGCGGAGCTCGAGATCGCCGACGGCACGCTCGACCGCGACGCGCTGGCCCCCGAGCTCGAGATCCGCGCCTGGCGCCCCGGCGACCGGATGCGCCCGCTCGGCCTCGGCGGCAGCCGCTCGCTGCAGGACCTCTTCACGGACCGCAAGATCCCGCGCGAGCGTCGCGCGCGCACGCCCGTGGTGCTCTCAAGGGGCGAGATCGCCTGGGTGCCCGGGGTCGCCACCGGCGAGCGCTTCCGCGTCGGCGACGGCACGCGCCGGCGCGCCCGTCTCGCCTGGCTGCCACCGTCGCTCCCGTCTATCTAGACTGCGCGCCGTGCTCCGCGACGAAGCCATCGGCGAGATCATCGTCCAGGCGGACGACCTCCAGCACCGCATCCGCGAGCTGGGCGCCGAGATCAGCCGCGACTACGCCGACAAGGACCTGCTGCTGATCGGCGTGCTCAAGGGCGCCGTGTTCTTCCTCAGCGACCTGATGCGGCAGATCGACGTCCCGTGCGAGGTCGACTTCATGGCCGTCGCCTCCTACGGCTCCTCGACGGACTCCTCGGGCGTGGTGCGGATCCTCAAGGACCTCGACGCCCCGCTCGAGGGCCGCGACGTGCTGATCGTGGAGGACATCGTCGACTCCGGCCTCACGCTGCAGTACCTGATGCGCACGCTCGAGGCCCGCAAGCCGGCCTCGCTGGAGGTCTGCGCGCTGCTCACCAAGCCCGAGCGGCGCAAGATCGAGACCGATGCCCGCTACATCGGCTTCGAGATCCCGGACAAGTTCGCGATCGGCTACGGCCTCGACTACGCGGAGCGCTACCGCAACCTGCCGTATGTCGCCGCGCTGACCGGCGTCGACGGCTGAGCCACTCCTTAGGAACCGCGGCCACACTGCTCAAGGCCGCTCGGAAACGGGCCGAAACCCTGCAGATCGCGGAAAGAGCCCTGGTAGCCTTGATCACCTTGTCCAGCCGTTCCATCCCTGCGTGCGGGCAGCGCGCCGATAGCCGATGAGCAGGTTCTTCAAGAGCGCCGCGTTCCCGATCCTGATCGTGATCGTGCTCGCGTTCTTCGCCTCCAAGCTGATCGCGCGCTCCGACCAGGCGCCCGCGAAGAGCTTCAACGGCTTCCTCGAGCAGATCGACAAGGGCGAGATCCAGTCCGTGACGCTGCGGACGAAGGACAACTCGGCCGACGTCACGCTGCGCGGCGCCGACAAGGCCCGCTACGAGGTCGGCTACCCGCTCGACTACTCCGACGTCCTGGTCAACAAGCTGCGGACGGCGACGGCGGAGGGCAAGATCACCGACTTCGACGTCAAGCCGGCGAGATCGAGCGTGATCCTGTCGTTGCTGACGTACGTGCTGCCGTTCCTGATCTTCATCGGGTTCTGGATATTCCTGATGAACCAGGTCCAAGGCGGCGGATCGAAGGTCATGTCGTTCGGCAAGTCGCGCGCCAAGCGGCTGTCCGTGGACTCGCCGAAGATCACGTTCCGCGACGTCGCGGGCGTCGACGAGGCCGTCGAGGAGCTGCACGAGATCAAGGAGTTCCTCGAGAACCCGAAGAAGTTCCAGGCGTTGGGGGCCCGCATCCCCAAGGGCGTGCTGCTCTACGGCCCTCCCGGCACCGGCAAGACGCTGCTGGCGCGCGCCGTCGCGGGCGAGGCCGGCGTGCCGTTCTTCTCGATCTCCGGCTCGGACTTCGTCGAGATGTTCGTCGGTGTGGGCGCCTCGCGCGTGCGTGACCTGTTCGAGCAGGCCAAGCAGAACTCGCCCTGCATCATCTTCATGGACGAGATCGACGCCGTCGGCCGCCATCGCGGCGCCGGTCTCGGCGGTGGCCACGACGAGCGCGAGCAGACGCTCAACCAGCTCCTGGTCGAGATGGACGGCTTCGAGGCCAAGGACAACATCATCATGATCGCGGCCACCAACCGGCCCGACATCCTCGATCCCGCCCTCCTGCGCCCCGGGCGCTTCGACCGCCAGATCACCGTCGACCGGCCGGACCGCAGGGGCCGCGCGAAGATCCTCGAGGTCCACACGCGCGGCAAGCCGCTGGCGAAGGTCATCGACGTCGACACGCTGGCCGGGCAGACGCCGGGCTTCACCGGCGCCGACCTGTCGAACCTCGTCAACGAGGCTGCCCTGCTCGCCGCCCGCACGGGCAAGAAGGAGATCGGTCAGGTCGAGCTCGAAGAGGGGATCATGCGGGTCGTCGCCGGCCCGGAGAAGAAGACGCGGGTGATGGGCGAGAAGGAGCGCCTGATCACGGCCTACCACGAGATGGGCCACGCGATCGTCGGCCACTACCTCGAGCACTCCGACCCGGTGCACAAGATCTCGATCATCTCCCGCGGGCAGGCGCTGGGCTACACGATCTCGCTCCCGTCGGAGGACAAGTTCCTCACCACGCGCGCGGAGCTGACCGACACGATGGCGATGACGCTCGGCGGCCGCGCCGCGGAGGAGATCGTCTTCAGCGAGATCACCACGGGCGCGTCGAACGACCTCGAGAAGGTCACCGCGACGGCCAAGCAGATGGTGATGCGCTTCGGCATGAGCGAGAAGCTCGGGCCGCGGGTGTTCGGCCACGACCACGGCCAGCCGTTCCTGGGCCGCGAGTTCTCCGCCGAGCCCGACTACTCCGACGAGATCGCGCGCGAGATCGACGACGAGATCCGCCGGATCGTCGAGGGCGCCCACCAGCAGGCCAAGGACATCCTGTCCGAGCACCGCGAGGCGCTCACGCAGATCTCCGAGCTGCTTCTCAAGCGCGAGACGATCGAGCGCGAGGAGTTCGAGGCGCTGCTGGCCGGCAAGTCCGAGGAAGAGGTCTTCGGGGCCGAGACGCCGCCGTCCGGCGGCACGCCCGAGCGCCCCGAGCTGCCGCCGGCCGCCGATCGCGCCGGCCGCGACGTTCCCCGCCCGCTCCCGCGCCCCGGCCTCGCCGGCGGCACGACGGAGTCGCGCGGTCTCGGGTTGCCCGAGAAGCCCGACCTCGCTTAGGCGCTCGGCGCGGCCCGCCGTGGTGGGGCTGGCCGCACCCCGGCGTCGCGGTTGCCCCACCCGCATCCGCTGGGCTGCACGACCTTGCGGGGGTGCCGTGGATGGGACAGTTCCGGGCAGAGAACGCCATGCACTCCCTCCTCCATATCCATCACGCGAACGCCGTAGAGCAACAGCGCTCGGCCGTCCGCCGCCCCTGGTGGCACTTCGCCACCCCGGCGGACTCCCGTCCCGCTCGGCGCCACACCCCCCAGGCGCGCAGAGCTCCGGTCGCTCGCACCGCATAGCGATCTCCACAGCGGCCCCCGTCTCGCTCCCTCCCCCCGGGCGAGACGGGGGTCGAAGCTTTTAAGGGCCGCCTCTAGCGGGTCGGCTCGAGCGGTAGGGGCGACGCCGGCTTGAGCTCCTCGAGGCGCAGCAGCGTCATCACGCGCTGGGCGCCGCCGCGGGTGGAGAGCCGGACGAGCACGCGCTGCAGCTCGGCGACCTCGCGTGCGACGACCATCAGCATCGCGTCGGTCTCGCCGGTCACCCAGTCGGCGGCGATCACCTCGGGCATCGCGCGCACGGCCTGGGCGAAGCGCCGATGGGCGGTGTCGTCGTGGCGCTCGAGCGACACCGCCACGTAGACCTGCAGGGCGAAGCCGGCGGCCGCGGAGTCGATGCGGGCGGCGATGCCGCGGACGATGCCGGACTCCTTGAGCCTGCGCACGCGATGCAGGGTCGCGGCGGGGGAGAGTCCCACGAGGCGCGCGAGCTCCACGTTCGCGCGGTCCGCGTCGGCCTGCAGCTCCGCGAGCAGCTGGATGTCAACGGAATCGAGCTGAATGGACATGAAACGAAACAATATTCGGCCTTGAGGTCGAAACGGCGAATCGTCGGTGGAGAGATCCCGACTTCTTCCGATCATGACCGGTGCCATGACCACGAACCGCACCGCCATCTTCGCCCTCGCCGCCGCCGGCGCGCTGTGGGGCCTCACCGTGCCGCTGTCGAAGCTCTCGCTCGACTGGCTCGGCGGCGGCTGGCTGACCGTCGCGCGGTTCGCGATCGCCGCCCCAGTGCTGGCTTGGATCGGCCGCCGCGGGCTGCGCGCGGCGCTGACGCCGCAGATCGCCGCCGTCGGCGCGATCGGCTTCGGCGCGGTGATCCTGCTCCAGAACGCCGGGATCGAGCGCACGAGCGTCTCGCACGCCGCGCTGGTCGTCGGCGCGGTGCCGGTGATGGTCGCGCTGCTGGCCGCGGTGCTCGGCCACGGCGTCGCCCGCCCGGCCGCGTGGGCGGGCTACGCGCTCGCGCTCGCCGGGATCGCGATGGTCGCCGGCGCCGGCGGGGCCGGCGCGACGACCGCCGGCGACCTGCTCGTGTTCGCGTCCGTGGTCCTGTCGGCGTCGTTCATCGTCGTCCAGCCGCGGCTGCTCGCCGGCCGCGACCCCGCGTCGGTGACCGCGGTGCAGTTCGCCGCAGGCGGGCTCGTGGCGCTCCCCCATGCCCTGACCTTCGAGGGCCTGCCGCCCGCCCCGGCGGAGACCGGCCCGGCGGTGGCGCTGGTGGCGCTGGCGCTCGCGGGCACGGTGCTCCCGTTCTGGCTGTTCGCCCGCGGCCAGGCGCTCGTCCCCGCGAACACGGCCGGCGCGTTCCTGAACCTCGAGCCGCTCGTCGGCGTCGCGGTCGGGTGGATCGGCTTCGGCGAGGCGCTTGCCGCCGGCCAGCTGCTCGGCGGCGTGGCGGTCCTGGCCGGCATCGCGCTCAGCACCTACGAACCGAACCGGGAGAGGCGGCGCCCGCGCGACGGGCGCCCGCGACCCTGGCGCCTCCGGCCGCTGATCGCCGCCCGCTAGCGCGCGGCGGCTCGGCACCCAGAGCGTGGCGTCACTAGCCTGGCGCGGCGATGGCCGCGCCCGCGATCTCGCGCTCTCAGCTCGTCGCGGGCCTGCGCGCGCTCGGGCTGCGTGAGGGGTCCGTCGTCCTGGTCCACGCGCGCATGAGCGCGCTCGGCTGGGTCGTCGGCGGCAGCGGCGCGGTGGTCTCCGCCCTGCTCGAGGCGCTCGGCCCGGACGGGACGCTGATGGCATACGCCTCCTGGCAGGAGCACGTCTACCACGCGAGCGAGTGGCCGGAGGAGCATCGCGCCGCCTACGTCGCCGAGCCGCCGGTGTTCGACCCGGCGACGGCGGAGGCCGCGCGCGACCACGGACGGATCCCGGAGCGCGTGCGCACGTGGCCCGGCGCAGAGCGCAGCGTGCACCCCGAAGCGAGCATGGTCGCGGTCGGCCGACTCGCGCGCACGCTCACCGCCCACCATCCGCAGCAGGACGCCTACGGCCAGGACAGCCCGCTCGGGCGCCTCGTCGCGGCGGGCGGCGACGTGCTGATGCTCGGCGCGCCGCTCGAGACGCTCACGATCCTGCACCACGCGGAAGCGATCGCCTCCCCACCGGGCAAGCGCACGGTCACGTTCGAGATCCCCGTGCGCACGGCCGATGGCGTCGACGTCCGCCGCTACACCGACATCGACACCAGCCGCGGCGCGTACCGCTAGGAGGACCTCGACCTGCCCTTCGAGGACGAGTTCACGGCGATCGGGACCGCCGCGCTCGAGGCCGGCATCGGCACGACGGGCACGATCGGCGCCGCGAGGTGCCACCTCTTCCCCGCCCCCGAGCTGGTCCGCTTCGGCGTCGCCTGGATCGACCAACGCTTCACTTAGCCGCGCCTAGGGGTCTGACCCCTCTGGCGTGGCTGAAGTGAGGTTGAGGCGTGGCTAAATCAGCTCGGTGAGCTCCTGGAAGGGCGCGTGGGTGAAGAGCGGGTCGATCGGCTCGTCCTGGTCGCGGGCGGAGCGCAGGGCCCGCTCCCAGGTGAGGGTGCGGGCGATGCGGGCGACGCGGCAGGCGAGCCGGAGGTCCTCGGCGAGCCGGTCGGGCGGGGCGAGGTCGGCGAACGCCGCGAGGTAGGCGTCGCGGGCGCGGGCGAAGGCATCGGGCGTCAGCACCTGGGAGGGGACGAGCAGCGCGGCGAAGGCGTGGGCGACCACCGCGTCGCCCCAGTCGTAGAAGCGATAGGGGCCGTCGCCGAGGACGTTCTCCTTGTGGAGGTCGTTGTGGTCGAGGCTCGCCGGGACCGGGGAGTCCGCGAGCCGCTCGCTCCAGCGCGCCACGTCGTCGCGCAGCGCCTCGACGGCGGCGAGCGTGCCGGCCGTGCTGGCGGCCGACGGCGAGGGAGCGCCCGCGGGCGGCACGGAGGGCGCGCTCGCGCGGGCCGCCTCGAGCGCCTCCTCGAAGCGCTCCGGCATCACCTCGGGGCGCATGTCGGGCACCCCGAGCGCGGGCAGCGCGTTCGCGTGCGGCGCGAGCGCGCGCTGCAGCCGCCCGTACTGGCCGAGCGCCGCCGGAAGCGCGTCCTCGCCCGCGGAAGGGCCGCCGTCGGGCAGCAGGATCCAGCCGCGCGGCGCGTCGACGGCCAGCGGCGCCAGCACGTCCCCGGGCGCCTCGCGCGCCAGCAGCTCGTAGAGGCCCGCCTCGAACGCGGTCGCCGGCCCGGCCGCCTTCATCCACACGTCGCCGTCCTCGGTCGGGGCGCGCAGGACCGTCGCCCACGGCCGCACGCGCGGCTGCTCCACCGCGCCGGTGCGCGCCCGGCCGGCGTCGGCGAGCCGCCGGTCGATCCACCCGATCGCCTGCTCCCGCCAGGCCTGCGAGGACCAGAGCCGCACGCTCATCCGGCGAACCTACCCGGGCAGGCGCCGCCGCCGCGCGCCGGGCGGCGCGGCCGTCGCGCGCCGGGCGGCGCGGCCGTCGCG
>DATFQI010000317.1:0-3844 GCA_035264365.1 Solirubrobacteraceae bacterium | reverse complement strand
GGGCACGGACTTCACGTTCGGGTTCCAGACCGCGGTCCAGATCGCCACCGACGCGATCGACCGCCTGCACACGACGGCCGAGTCGCACAACCGCGTGATCATCGTCGAGGTGATGGGCCGCCACGCGGGCTGGATCGCCTGTTACTCCGGCCTCGCCGGCGGCGCAGACGTGATCCTCGTGCCCGAGCGGCCGTTCGACCTCGACGACATCTGCGAGCGCCTCGTGCGCCGGCAGGCCAACGGCGCCACGTTCTCGATCGTCGTCGTCGCCGAGGGCGCGACGCCCAAGGACGGCGACGTCTGGAGCCAGCACGCCGGCACCGACGCGTTCGGCCACGCGCGCCTCGGCGGCATCGCCGTCGAGCTCGAGCGCGAGATCGAGCAGCGCACGGGCTTCGAGTCGCGGATGACGATCCTCGGCCATGTCCAGCGCGGCGGCACGCCGCTGGCCTACGACCGCGTGCTCGGCACGCGCTTCGGGGTCGCGGCGGTCGACGCCGTCACCGAGGGGAACTTCGGCAAGATGGCCGCGCTGCGCGGCACGAAGATCGAGCTCGTCCCGCTCGACGCGGCGCTCGCGGAGCCGAAGCTGCTCGACCCCGAGCTGTTCGAGACGGCGGAAGTCTTCTTCGGCTAGGCGACGGGTAAGGTCGCCGCATGTTCAAGCAGGGCCCCGTCCCGGCCTTCGTGCACGGGGTGATCGAGTACCTGGCCGCCGCGCTGTTCATCGCGGCTCCCTTCCTGTTCTCCTTCGACGACGACACCGCCACGGCCGTGTCGATCGTGGCCGGCGTCGTGATCCTGGTCGTGACGGCCTCGACGGCGCTCCCCACGGGGCTCATCAAGTCGATCCCGGTGCACGCGCACGCGATCCTGGACTACGCGATGGCGGCGGTGCTCATCGCCGCGCCGTTCCTGTTCGGCTTCAGCGACGATGGCACCGCCACCGCGTTCTTCATCGTCCTCGGGGTCGTTCACCTCCTGATGACGATCGCCACGCGATTCGTCAGCGAAGGGCCCCGGCGCCGCCCACGACAGGCAGGGTGACCTTGCTGTGGCTCGGGCTCAGCGTGAGCCGGGTCCCGGGCTTGGGCCGGATCGTGTAGTCGTGGTCCGTCGAGACCACGACCAGGCCGATCCGGTGGCCGGCCTGGAAGACGTGGTCGTCGGGCTGGAGATCCCAGCGCATCGTGTACGGCTCGCCCGGCTCGACCCGGTCTGACCGCGTGAGGCTGTTGCGGTTCTGCGGGTCCATCCAGCCGCGCGTCACCATCCGCGCGGTCCCGCCAGGGCCGTAGTCCACGAGCACCGCGGTCAGGTTCGCCGCGGTTCGGTTGTCGACCGACATCCGCAGCGTGACCCACGGGGTGCCGCTCAGGCGCACGTCGCGCGCGAGCGCGCCGGTCCGGTAGACGAGCCGGTTCGGGTTCGCCGTGTCGGGCGCCTGGATGAGCACGTCGTCGGTGTCGAGCTCACGGCCGCGGTCGGTGAACGGCTGCGGCACCGCGCTCTTGCGCGTGGCCGACAGGGTGCCGGGCGCGCTGCGCGAGCCCGAGCCCACCTCGAGCGTGGCGTTGCTCGTGCCCGGCGCGGGCCAGTCGGCCTCGTTCGAGTAGGAGCCGTCCTCGCGCTGGACGGTCGCCTTCGGCTCGCCCTGGATGCCGTTGGCGACGGCGAACAGGTAGTGGTCGAACCAGCGGTTCTGCTGCGTCCGGTAGGCCGTGGCGCCGGCGCCGCCCGGGCCGCCGTGGCCGCCGTTGTGCAGCCAGATCTTGCGCTCGACGCCGTTCGCGGCGAGCCGGTACCACCACTCGGCGAACGCCTTCGTCTTGACGTTGAAGTCGTTCAGGCCGTGGACGACGAACACGCTCGCGTCGATCCGGTCGACCTTGCCGAGGTAGTCGCGGGCCGCCCAGAAGGCCGAGTAGTCGCCCGTCACGCGGTCCTGCTCGTCCACCAGGTAGTCGTGCATGAAGCGGCACTCGCCGTTCGGGTCCTCCATCCGCGGGCCGCCGATGTAGTCGCCGAGCACGTCGGTGTCCTCGCCGAGGTAGCCGTTCTCGCCGGCGCCGCCGGTGTTGGAGTGCGGCGCCACGACGAGGCCGTTGGCGCGGTAGTAGTCGTACCAGGACGAGATCGCCGAGACCGGGATGATCGTCTTCAGCCCCTCGACGCCGGTGGTGGCGACCTGGTTGGGCAGCGTGCCGTTGTAGGAGGTGCCGACCATGCCGACGTCGCCGGTGGTCCAGCTCTCCGCCGAGACCGGGTTGCCGGCGTCGTCGAAGCCGCGGGCGCGGCCGTTGAGCCAGTCGATCGCGGCCTTGGTGCCGAGCGTCTCGGCGTCCGCGCCGACGTCGGGGCAGCCCTGCGAGTTGAACGTGCCGACGCTCTCGCCGAGCACGACCGCGTAGCCGCGCGGCACGTAGAAGTCGTCGAGGCTGCCGGGCAGGTTCGGCCGCGGCCCGCGCGGCTTGCGGGCGCTGCGGCCGTCGCGCCTGGCGACCGCGGCGCGGGCGCTCGTGGTCGCCTTCGCCCCGCGCTCCTGCGGCAGGTAGTCGAAGTCGACGTCGTGGTTGGCCGGCGCGCCGGTGTTGCCGCGGTACGGGCTGTGCTCGTACACGACCGGCACCTTGTAGCCGCGCTCCTGGGCCTCGCCCGGGCGGCTGATGCGGATGCGGATCAGGTCCTTGGCGCCGTCGCGGTCGGAGTCCACCTCGGACTCGACCCAGACGGTCTGCTCGATCGCCTTGGCGAAGTCGAACTGCGGTGCGGTGGCGCCGTCGGACCCGTACTGCAGCCAGGACGGCGGTGATTGCGCTCCTGCAGGCGCGGCGATCCCGAGGGATACGGCGACGACCGCGAGCGCGGCGAAGCGATGACGCATGAAGACAAACCCCCTGTCGACAACGGCCGCGCCTCCCCGCGCGGCGATGCACGGAACCCTAGCGCGGGGCGCTGCGCAGCATGATCCGGCGGAGCTTGCCGCCGCGCGTGCGGTTGATCTTACGCAGAGATCTTCAGCGGATGCGCCGGATCGCGCTCGTCGACGCCGTGGGGCGAGCCGAGCTCGGCGAGCTTGTCCAGGAACGGGACCGCGTCGAAGGCCTCGGGGCCGAGCACGCCGGCGCCCGACCAGGTGCCGGCGGCGATCACCTCGAGCGCCGCGACCGGGTTGATCGCGGTCTGCCAGACGACCGCCTGGGCACCGTCCTCGCGCATCGTCGTGGCGTTGTCGGCCACGTGGTAGAGGTAGGTCGCGCGCGGCTCGCCGTCCTGGCCGGTGCCCGTGACCAGCGTGCCGGCGCAGGTGCGGCCGCTCATGCGGTCGCCGAGCGTCGCGGGGTCCGGCAGCGCGGCCGCCACGACGTCGCGCGGCGCGACCTTCTGCCCGCGCACGTCGAGCGGCTCGGTCGAGTCGAGGCCGAGCAGGTTGAGCGTGCGCAGCACGCCGATGAACTCCTCGCCGAGGCCGTACTTGAAGGTCACGCGGTTGCAGTCCACGTGTCGCGGGATCAGCACGACCTCCTCGTGCTCGACGTTGACGCACTCGACCGGGCCGATCCCCTCGGGGAACTCGAACAGCTCGGGCTCGGAGAACGGCGCCGTCGTGTAGAAGCCGCGCTCGCGCTCCCAGATCAGCGGCGGGTTCAGGCACTCCTCGATCGTCGTCCAGATCGAGAACGTCGGCGCGAACGCGTAGCCGTCGACCGCCAGGTCGGCGCCGTCGCGCACCCCGACCTCGTCGATCGCGGAGAACAGGTGGTCCTGGGCGTAGCGTGCGAAGACGTCGGAGAGCCCGGGCTCGACGCCGATGCCGACGAGCGCCAGCAGGCCGGCCTGCTCC
>DATFQI010000316.1:0-3209 GCA_035264365.1 Solirubrobacteraceae bacterium | reverse complement strand
TACTTCGCCGAGATCGGGGAGCGCTTCGAGCACGGCTACGACGCGGCGGCCGGGATCCGGCTCGCCGCGGACGACATGCGGCCCCCGCGCGGGCTGCTGCTGCTCGCCCGGCTCGACGGCGAGCCCGTGGGCTGCGGCGTGCTGTGGCACCACGGCGGCGGCGTGGCCGATGCCAAGCGCATGTGGGTCGCTCCGCCGGCCCGCGGGCTCGGCCTCGGCCGGCGGCTGCTCGCCGAGCTCGAGCGCCACGCACGCGCCGCGGGCGTGCGCACCTTGCGCCTGGACACCAACCGCGCGCTGACCGAGGCGCTCGCGCTCTATCGATCGGCGGGATTCCAGGAGATCGAGCGGTTCAACGACGAGCCGCACGCGCACCACTGGTTCGCGAAGTCGCTCTGCTGACCTCGACGTGGGGCGGCGGCCCCAAAGGACCCGTTCCCGGCGTATGGCCGGGCCACCCACGGGTACACCGTGTCAGGTGCAGGTGGTCCTCGCACACGACGATCCGGAGGTCCGGCGTCGATTCACCCGGGTGCTCACACACGTCGGCCACGACGTGCGCGCCGTCGCGGCCGCCGGCGAGGCGATCGAGCACTGCCGCACGGCACCGCCGGACGTCGTGCTGGTCGACGTCGCGCTGTGCCACGACGCTGGCCCGGAGGAGCTGCTCACCGCGCTCAAGGGCGACCCGCAGGCCTACCGCTCGGCGGTCGTCCTCCTCGAGCGCCCGGACCTGGATCTCGACGCCGCGGTCGCGGCGCTGCGGCGGGGCGTGCAGGACTTCCTCGTCGAGCCCGTCGGCGACGCGGAGCTCGTCGCGCGCGTGGAGGCGGCGGGGAGGACCAAGGTGCTCCAGGAGGAGCTCGTCGTGCAGTCCGAGCGGCTCGAGGCGATGCTGTTCGAGGACCCGCTGACCAAGCTCTCGAACCGCCGCTCCATCCTCACCCAGCTCGCGGCCGCGGTCAGCGCCGCGCGCCGCCACGAGCGCGCGCTGTCGGTCGCGATCGTCGACATCGACCACTTCAAGTACGTCAACGACGAGCACGGGCACGCAGCGGGCGACCGCGTGCTCGCGGCGGTGGCGAACTCGATGCGCCAGCACCTGCGCGCGGAGGATCAGCTCGGGCGCCTCGGCGGCGAGGAGTTCCTCGCGCTGCTGCCCGACGCCGACGCCCATGCGGCCGCCACGGCGGCGGAGAAGCTGCGCACCGCGGTGGCCGCCCTGGCCGTCCACCACGACGGCGGCGAGCTGGCGGTGACGATCAGCGCCGGCTGGGCCGCGTGGGACGGAGAATCGCCCGAGGAGCTGCTGCGGCGAGCCGACGAGGCGCTCTACGAGGCCAAGCGGGGCGGCCGTGACCGGGTCGAAGGCGCTCCTGCTACCGTGCAGCGCCGCACATGACCCTGACCGCAGACGAAAAGCGCGAGCTCGTCACCAAGTTCGGCAAGGACGAGGCCGACACCGGGGCCACCGAGGTTCAGATCGCGATGCTCACGCGCCGCATCAACGACCTCACCGAGCACCTCCGCGAGCACAAGCACGATCATCACTCCCGCCGCGGCCTGCTGATGTTGGTCGGGCGCCGCCGCCGCTTCCTGAACTACCTCCAGAGGAAGGACCTGGAGGGGTACCGCTCGCTGATCCGCGAGCTCGGCCTGCGCCGCTAGCGATGCCGCCCATCGAGGCCGGGCAGCCTGCGCCCGAGTTCTCGCTTGGCACCCATGAGGGGAACCGCTTCACCCGGGAGGACCTCCTGGGCCGCATCACGGTGCTCGTCTTCTATCCCTTCGCGTTCTCGCCCGTCTGCACGGAGCAGCTCGCGATCTACCAGGAGGTCCTCGACGACTTCGAGGCCCGCGGCGTGACGCTCTACGGCGTCTCCTGCGACTCCGCGTGGTCCCAGGAGGCGTTCCGCGAGAAGCTCGGGATCACGATCGCGCAGCTGTCGGACTTCGAGCCCAAGGGCGCGGCCTGCCGCGCGTTCGGCGTGCTGCATCCGGGCGGGTTCCCCGAGCGGGCGCTGGTGATGACCGGCCCCGACGGCGTCGTGCTCTGGGGCCACCAGGCCTCCAGCCCGGCGGAGCTGCCGGGCGCGAACCTGATCTTCGACGCCCTCGACGCGGTCGGCGTCTGAGCAACCTCAGCTCCGCACCGCCGCCCGAGCCCGGCCCCGCCGACCACGTGCGGGGCCCCGAGGGCGCGCGGGCGGTGATCGTCTACGGCGACTACGAGTGCCCGTTCTGCGCGGCGCTCGAGGCGCGGCTGCACGAGCTCGAGCTCCGCGTCACGTTCCGGCACTTCCCGGTGCGCGCCTCGCACCCGCGCGCGCAGGCCGCCGCGCTGGCGGCCGAGGCGGCCGGGCGCCAAGGCGCCTTCTGGCCGTTCCACGACGCGCTGTTCGCCGATCAGGGGCGGCTGGAGGACCCGCACCTGTGGGCGCGCGCGGAAGTGCTCGGCCTCGACCTCGCGCGCTTCGACGCCGACCGCCGCTCCGACGCGGTCGCCGCGCGGGTGCGCGAGGACTTCCGCGGCGGGATCCGCGCGGGCGTCGCCACGACGCCGACGCTGTTCTCGGAAGGGCTGACGCACGCGGGCCGGCCGGTCCCGGCGCTGTGGGAGGCATTGCGCCAGGCTTGACGCCCGCCCGAACCAAGGTCAGCTTGAAGGCGTATAACCCCGCGCTTCCATGGCACCCAGCGACGTCCAGCTCATCCAGCGCGTCCGCGCCGACGAGACCGGCGAGGCGATGCGCGCCCTCTACCGGACCTACTCCGGCGAGCTGTACGGCTTCGCGCTGAACGCGCTCGGCGAGCGCGGCGCGGCCGAGGAGCTCGTGCAGGAGGTCTTCACCCGCGCCTGGCGGCACGCCGCCACCTACGACGCCAGGCGCGGCAGCGTGCGCACCTGGCTCTACCAGATCGCCCGCCACGCGATCATCGACATGCGCCGGCGCGCCTCCGTGCGCCCCTCGCTCGCGCTGCACGCGCCCAGCGACGCCGACGCTGGGGAGGGCGGGCCGACGATCGAGCAGGCGATGCTCGGCTGGCAGGTGGTGGCGGCGCTCGACCGCCTGACGCCCGAGCACCGGCAGGTGATCCGGCTCGCGCACTTCCAGGGGCTGAGCATGCGCGAGATCGCCGAGCGCTGCGAGCTGCCGGTCGGGACGGTCAAGAGCCGCACCTGGTACGCGCTGCGCTCGCTGCGGCTC
>DATFQI010000315.1:0-21280 GCA_035264365.1 Solirubrobacteraceae bacterium | reverse complement strand
GCTCATCTTCGACTCGGAGTTCGACCAGTACCGCGGCGTGATCGCCTACATCCGCGTCGTCGACGGCACGTTCACGAAGGGCGAGGCGATCCGCGCGATGGCCGCCCGCACCGAGGCCGACATCGACGACATCGGGTTCTTCACGCCCGCGCAGACGCCGGTGCCGCAGCTCGGCCCGGGCGAGGTGGGCTACCTGATCACGGGCATCAAGGACGTCACCAAGCTGCGCGTCGGCGACACGCTCACGACCAAGCGCGACGGCGCCACGGAGGCGCTGCCCGGCTACCGCGACGTCAAGCCGATGGTCTTCTGCGGCCTCTTCCCGATCGACTCCGACGACTACCCGGACCTGCGCGACGCGCTCGAGAAGCTGTCGCTCAACGACGCGGCCCTCATGTGGGAGCCGGAGACGTCGGACGCGCTCGGCTTCGGCTTCCGCTGCGGCTTCCTCGGTCTGCTCCACATGGACATCGTGCGCGAGCGCCTGGAGCGCGAGTACGACCTCGAGCTGATGGCCACGATGCCCTCGGTCGAGTTCGAGGTCACGCTCACCGACGGCGAGGTGATCCCGGTCCACAACCCGACCGACATGCCGGACCCCGCGCGCATCGCGGAGATCCGCGAGCCCTACATCCGCGCCTCGATCCTCACCCCGAAGGAGTACATCGGCCAGATCATGGAGCTCTGCCAGGACCGCCGCGGCGCCCATCAGGGCATGCACTACCTGTCCTCCGAGCGCGTGCAGCTGACCTACGACCTCCCGCTCGCGGAGATCGTGCTCGACTTCTTCGACCAGCTCAAGACCCGCACCAAGGGCTACGCGAGCCTCGACTACGAGCCGATCGGCCTGCGCCCGAGCAACCTGGTCAAGCTCGACGTGCTGCTCGGCGGCGACCCCGTCGACGCGCTGAGCATGGTCGTGCACCGCGACAAGGCCTACGGGCAGGGCAAGGTGCTGACCGAGCGGCTGCGCAAGAAGATCCCGCGCCAGCAGTACGACGTGCCGATCCAGGCCGCCGTCGGGGCGAAGATCATCGCCCGCGAGACGGTCAAGGCCTTCCGCAAGGACGTCACCGCCAAGTGCTACGGCGGCGACATCTCGCGCAAGCGCAAGCTGCTGGAGAAGCAGAAGGAGGGCAAGCGGCGCATGAAGCAGGTCGGCCGCGTCGAGGTCCCTCAGGAGGCGTTCCTGGCCGTGCTCGAGCTGGGCGACGACTCGTGACCCACTCCGCGACCTACGCCGTCGGGCGTGAGAAGGTGCGCGAGTACGCGTTCGCGACCGGCGAGACCGACCGGCGCTGCACCGATCCGCAGGCCGCCCGCGCCGCGGGCTTCGCCGACGTCGTGGCACCGCCGATGTTCGCCGCCGTCTACAGCGGGCCGGCGATCTGGCCGGCCGTCGTGGATCCCGAGGTCGGGATCGACTTCGCGCGCATGGTCCACGGCGCGCAGGCGTTCACCTGGCACGAGCCGGTGGTGGCGGGCGACGAGATCACCACGGAGGTCGAGCACGAGGAGACCTCCGAGCGCGGCGGGCTGAAGTTCTTCGTGTTCACCTCCCGCTCGGTGAACCAGCGGGGCGAGCTCGTCTGCGAGGGGCGATGGACGAACATCGTGCGATGAAGGTCACTCCCGACCGCTACCTGACCTACCGCTACGCCGGCGCGTCGGGCGACTTCAACCCGATCCACCTGGACGACGAGTTCGCGCGATCCGTGGGGCTGCCCGGCCGGATCCTGCACGGCCTGTGGACGATGGCGCAGGTGGCGCGCGCCCAGACCGAGGCGGCCGGCGACGCGCTGGCGCTGGAGAGCCTCGAGGTCCAGTTCCGCGGCGTGGGGCTGCCGGAGGCGGAGATCACCGTCGCGTCGCAGACGGGCGAGGACGGCACGATCACGTGCCACGCCGAGCAGAACGGAAAGAAGATCGTCAAGGGCGGGAAGGCCCGTCTCCGCTCGTAGAATCGCTGGGGTGCTCACGCCCCGCCAGGAGCTCCTGCTGCGCAAGGTCGTCGAGGGCTTCCAGACGACCGGGCAGCCCGTCGGATCCAAGGCCTTGGCCGCGGATCCCGACATCACCTACGGCCCATCGACGGTCCGCAACGAGCTCGCCGTGCTCGAGGAGCTGGGGCTGCTCGCGCACCCGCACACCTCCGCGGGGCGCGCGCCGACCGACGCGGGCCACCGCTACTACGTCGACCAGCTGCTGCCCGAGGCCGCCGTCGTGCCCGCCGCCGACCTGCGCCTGGAGCTCGTCCGGCGCGAGGTCGACGAGGCGATGCGCGTGACGACCGAGACGCTCTCGCAGGTCACCGACCTGCTCGCGATCGTCTCGGCGCCGCCGATCGAGACCGCCACGATCCGCCACATCGAGGTGCTGGTGCTGCAGCCGCAGGTCCTGATGGTCGTGATCATCACGTCCACCGGCGGCGTCTCGAAGCGGATGTTCGGCTTCGACCGCCCGGTCGACGCCGGCCTCGCCGACTGGGCCGGCTCCTACCTCAACGAGCGCCTGGTCGGGCTCGGCCTCGGCGCCCGCTCGCTGCGCACGCGGCTGGCGGACCCGACGCTGCCGCCGACCGAGCGCGCCTTCCTGGAGCAGCTCGCCCCGGCCTTCACCGAGCTGGCCAAGACCGCCGACACGACGCTCTACTTCGACGGCGCGGCGCGGCTGATGTCCGACTACCGCTTCCAGGACGTCTCCCAGCTCAACGCGCTGCTGGAGCTGCTCGAGCGGCGCGTGTCGCTGCTCGGCCTGCTCACCGAGGCGCTCTCCGAGCGCGACATCTACGTGCGCATCGGCGCCGAGAACGCGATGCCGGCGCTGCAGTCGCTGTCGCTGGTGGCCGCCAACTACGGCCTTCCGCAGCGCAACCTCGGCACGGTCTCCGTCGTCGGCCCGACGCGGATGGACTACCGGCTGGCGATCGCGACCGTCCGCGAGGCGTCGCACCAGCTGTCGCGCTTCATCGAAGACGTCTACGAGGAATCCTGATGCCGCGCGACTACTACGAGGTGCTCGGCGTCCAGCGCGGGGCCGACGAGGCCGAGATCAAGAAGGCCTTCCGCCGGCTCGCGCGCGAGCTGCACCCGGATGTCAACGCCCACGACCCCGAGGCGGAGGGCAAGTTCAAGGAGGCCGCCGAGGCCTACGAGGTGCTCTCCGACGCCGACAAGCGCCGCACCTACGACGCCTACGGCCACGACGGGCTGCGCTCGGGCGGCTACTCGCCGCACTTCGAGGAGTTCGGCTCGATCAGCGACCTCTTCAGCGCCTTCTTCGGCGCCGGCGGCTTCGACGCCGCGTTCGGCCAGGGTCGCCAGGGCCGCGCCGGCGCGATGCAGGGCGGTGACGTCGCGGTCGCCGCGGCGATCGACCTCGCCGAGGCCGCCCACGGCACGCGCGTGGAGGTCGCCTACGACGCCACAGTGCTGTGCGAGACGTGCCGCGGCAACGGCGCCGAGCCCGGCACGCCGATCGTCTCCTGCCCGACCTGCCACGGCTCCGGGCAGACCCAGCGCGTCGCCCGCACCCGCTTCGGCCAGCTCGTGCGCACGGCGATCTGCGACCAGTGCGGCGGCGACGGTCGCATCGCCGAGAGCCCGTGCGGCACCTGCGACGGCCGCGGGATGGAGGTGCGCCGCCAGAAGGTCGAGGTCGACGTCCCGCCGGGGATCTCCGACGGCCAGCGGATCCGGATCTCCTCGCGCGGGCACGCCGGCGAGCGCGGCGGCCCGAACGGCGACCTCTATGTGGTCGTCCGCGTGCGCGAGGACGAGCGCTTCCTGCGCGACGCCGAGGACCTGATCACGGTCGTCGACGTGGCGGCGCCGCTGGCCGCGCTCGGCACGACCATCCAGGTGCCGACGCTCGACGGCGATGTCCCCGTGGAGGTCCCCACGGGCACCCAGCCCGGCGAGACGATCCTGCTGCGCGGCCGCGGGATGCCGCCGCTCGGCCGCGGGCGCACGGGGGACCTGCGGGTCGTCGTCAACGTCACGATCCCGCGCCGGCTCACGTCCGAGCAGCGCGACCTGCTCGAGCAGCTCGCGGGCTCCCTGACCGACGACAACCTGAAGTCGGACGAGGGGATGTTCGCCAAGATCAAGCGCGCGCTCGCGGGGTGAGCCTCGTCCGGCTCGGCATCCGCGTGCGGGCGGAGCAGGCCGAGGTGACGCTGGCGAACCTGCTGCCGCTGCTGGGCGCGGGCGCGGAGGAGCGCGACCTCGGCGGCTCCGTCGAGTACGCGGTCTACCTGCCCGAGGGCGAGCTGCCGCCGCCGGAGGCAGTGCGGGCGCTCGGCGGCGAGGGCGTGCTCGGCACGATCACCGAGCCGGTGCGCGAGGGCTGGGAGCGCCGCTACCTCGAGCACCTGCGGCCCGTGCGGGCGGGCGCGCTGACGATCCGCCCGCCGTGGCTGGAGGGCTCGCCCGAGGACATCGTGATCGACCCCGACACGACGTTCGGCGCCGGGACGCACGAGTCGACGCGGCTGAGCCTGGAGCTCCTGCAGCGGCTCGCACCCGCCGGCGCGCTGTGCGACTGGGGCGCGGGCAGCGGAGTGTTGGCGATCGCGGCCGCGCGGCTCGGCTGGGGTCCGGTGACCGCGCTCGAGCTCGATCCGGACGCGGCCGCGGTGGTCGCCGCCAACGCGCGCGCCAACGGCGTGGAGGTCGAGGTGCTTGCGCCGTTCGACCTGCTCGCGGACGATCCGCCGTGGGCCCCGACCGTGCTCGCCAACCTCACGCCGGTGCTGCACCGCGAGCTGGCGGCGCGGATCGGGCGGCCGCCCGAGCGCCTGATCGCGGCCGGCTTCCTCGCGCGCTACGCCGGCGACGTCGCGCCGCTGTACGCGCCCCTGCGCGAGGTCGACCGCGCGGTCGAGGGCGAGTGGGCGGCGGTGTCGCTCGCATGATCCGGCTGGCGATCCGCGTCGCGCGCGACCAGGCCGAGCTCGTGCTCGCGGAGCTGGCCGAGCTCGCGCCCGCGGGCCTGGAGGAGCGCGACGTCGACGCGCTGACCGTCGAGTACGCGATCTACGGCGCGCCGGGCGAGCTGCCGCCCCTGCCGGACCTGAAGGCGGCCGCGGGCGGCGCGCTCGTCGACGTCTCCACGACCGAGCTGGCCGACGACTGGGACGTGCGCTGGCGAAGCTGGCATCCGGCGGTCGTCGTCGAGGCCGGCGGCACGACGCTGCGCGTCCGGCCGCCGTGGGAGGAGCCGCAGCCGGGCACGATCGACGTCGCGATCGAGCCCGCGCAGGCGTTCGGGACGGGCGCGCACGAGACCACGCGGCTCTCCCTGGCGCTGATGATGGAGCTCCGTGCAAGAAAGGTGTCAGACACCTTTCTTGCGCTGGCCGACTGGGGCTGCGGCTCCGGCGTGCTCGCGATCGCGGCGGCCAAGCTCGGCTTCGGGCCCGTGCTGGCGTGCGACGTCGAGGAGGCTTCCGTCGTGGCCACGCGCGAGGGCGCCCGCGACAACGGCGTCGAGGTCGAGGTCTCACGCTGCGACCTGCGCCGCGCGGCCGGCCCGTGGGCGCCGACGGTGACGGCCAACCTCGTGCGGCCGCTGCTGCTGGAGGTCGCGCGCAACCTGGAGCGGCCGCCCGAGCGGCTGGTGGCCTCCGGCCTGCTGCGGGCCGAGGCCGATGAGGTCGCCGCCGCTTTCGCGGCGCGCGGCATGACGGAGACGGATCGGAGGGAGGGCTCGGAATGGAGCGCGCTGCTGCTGGAGGCACGGTGATCGGCTACGAGGACGTGGAGGCCGCCGCGCGGCGGATCGAGGGCGTCGCGCACCGCACGCCGGTGCTGACCTCGCGCCAGCTCGACGAGGCGACCGGCGCGCAGGTGTTCCTGAAGGCGGAGAACCTGCAGCGGATCGGCGCGTTCAAGTTCCGCGGAGCGTTCAACGCCGTCGCGTCGCTGTCCAGTGACGAGCGCGCCGCCGGCGTCGCCACCGCCTCGTCGGGCAACCACGCGCAGGCGCTCGCGCTGGCCGCCGCGCTGCACGGCGCCAGGGCGACGATCCTGATGCCCGAGGACGCCCCCGCGAACAAGCTCGCCGCCACGCGCGGCTACGGCGCCGACGTGATCCCGTTCGACCGCTACAGCTCCGACCGCGAGGAGCTGCTCGCCGAGCTGGTCGCCGAGCGCGGCGCGATCCCCGTGCACCCCTACGACGACGCGCGCGTGATGGCCGGGCAGGGCACCGTGGCGAAGGAGCTGCTCGAGCAGGCCGGCCCGCTCGACGTGCTGCTGGTCTGCGTCGGCGGCGGCGGGCTGATCGCCGGCTGCGCGACGGCCGCCGCCGCGCTCTCCCCGGACACGCGCGTGATCGGCGTCGAGCCGGAGGCCGGCGACGACACGCGCCGGTCGCTGGCGAAGGGCGAGCGCGTGCGGATCCCAGTCCCGCGCACGATCGCCGACGGACAGCAGCTCCCCGCGCCCGGCGAGCTGACGTTCCCCGTGGTGCAGCGGCTCGTGAGCGAGATCGCGGTCGCGTCCGACCCCGAGATCGTCGCCGCGATGCGGTTCCTGTTCGAGCGGATGAAGACCGTCGCCGAGCCGAGCGGCGCGTGCGCGCTGGCGGCGCTGCTCGCGGGGCGCGTGGAGGCGAAGGGCCTGCGGGTCGGCGTGACGATCTCCGGCGGCAACGTCGACGCGGGGCGTTTCGCAAGGCTGCTCGCGGAGTAGGCTCGGCCAATGGCCTGGAGAGTGGTGATCCTCGGTGGCGGCTTCGGCGGCCTCTACACGGCGCGCAAGCTCGAGAAGCTGCTGCCGAAGGGCTCCGCGCGCATCACGCTGATCAACGACGTCAACTTCATGCTCTACACGCCGCTGCTGCCGGGCGCGGCGGGCGGGACCCTGGAGCCGCGGCACGTCGTGGTGCCGCTGCGCGAGCAGCTCAAGGACACGCACCTCAAGCTCGCGCGCGTGACGGGCGCCGACCCCGCGAAGCGGCAGGTGACGATCGCGTCGCCCGAGGGCGAGCCGGAGACGCTGACCTACGACCAGCTCGTGGTCACGATGGGCTCCACGTCGCGCACGCTGCCGATCCCCGGCCTGGCGGAGCACGCGCACGGCTTCAAGACGTTGTCGGAGGCGATCGCGCTGCGCAACCGGCTCGTGCAGACGTTCGAGCACGCTGAGTCGATCGAGGACGACGAGGCGCGCCACTCCCTGCTCACCTACGTCTTCGTGGGCGCGGGCTACGCGGGCGTCGAGGGCCTCGCCGAGATGGAGGACTTCGCCGCCGACATGCTGGAGATGTACCCGCGCTGCAAGCTGCACGGCGTGCGCTTCGTGCTCGTCGAGGCGCGCGACCGGCTGATGCCGGAGATCTCCGAGCGCCTGGCGGACTTCGCCGGCAACGAGCTGCGCCGGCGCGGGATCGAGATCCGGCTCGGCACCACGATCGAGCGCGTCTCGGCCGACTCGACCGAGCTCTCGACCGGCGAGGTGATCCCGACCCGCACCGTCACCTGGACAGCGGGCGTCAAGCCGCATCCGATCGTCGCCGAGCTCGGGCTTCCGCTGGACGGGACCGGCCGGATCAAGGTCGACCGCTACTGCCGGGTCGAGGGCTTCGACAACGTCTGGGCGATCGGCGACGCCGCCGCGGTGCCCGACCCCGCGCGGCCCGGCATGGCGAGCCCGCCCACCTGCCAGCACGCGATCCGCCAGGGCCGCACGGCCGGCGCCAACGTCGCGGCGGCGATCGGCGGCCGCAAGCCGAAGCCGTTCACCTACAAGACGCTCGGCGTGTTCGTCGACATGGGCCGCTTCCAAGCCGTGGCGGAGACGATCGGGATCAAGTGGCGCGGCTTCCCGGCGTGGTTCCTGGCCCGCAGCTACCACCTGTTGATGATGCCGGGCACGCGGCGCCGCGCGCGGCTGGTGACCGACTGGAGCGTCGGGCTGCTGTTCGGGCGGGACACGTCGGAGCTCGGTCAGCTCGGGCATCCGCCGCAGCTGGCCGCTCCCGGCCTCAGCGAGCAGAGCGCGGGCGGCACGGCCCCGGATGGCAGCGGGCACCCCGAGGACGCGAACCTGCGTTGACGCTCGCGGCGCTCGCGCTGGTGCTCGGCTCGGCCGCCGTGCACGCGCTCTGGAACGCGCTGCTCGCCGACGCCGACGACACCTACGGCACGACCGCCGTGATGCTCGTGGCCGGCGTCGTCCTGTTCGCGCCGGTCGCCGCGCTGACGTGGGACGTCGACGGGGAGGCGATCCCATACGTGCTCGGCTCGGGCGCGCTCGAGCTCGTCTACTTCGCCCTGCTCGCCACCGCCTACGCGCGCGCCGACCTCACGTTCGTCTATCCGGTCGCGCGCGGCTCGGCGCCCGTCATCGTGCTGGTGGTCTCGGTCGCGGCGCTCGGGGCGGCGGTCAGCGGCCTGCAGGCGGGCGGCGTGCTGGTCGTGGCGGCCGGCGTGCTGCTCGTGCGCGGCCTCGCCCGGGGGAGGGGCGCCGACCTCGCGCTCGCGCTCGCCGTCGGCGCCTGCATCGCGGGCTACACGCTCGTCGACGATCACGGCCTCGAGCACGCCGACCCGATCCCGTACCTCGCGCTCGTCCTCCTGGTCGCGGCGATCCCGTACGCGGCCGTCGTGGGGCCCTCCCCGATGCGCGCCGCGCTCTCACCGCGGGCGGTGCTCGCCGGCGCCGGGATGTTCCTCGCCTACGTGCTCGCGCTCGCGGCCCTGCAGCGAGCGGAGGCCGCGCCGGTGGCGGCATTGCGCGAGACGAGCGTGGTCATGGCGGCGGTCGGGGCGGCGGTGTGGGGGCGGGCGCGGGTCCCGGCGGCCCGGATGCTCGGTGCCGCGCTCGTCGTGGCGGGCGCCGCCGCGATCGCCCTCGGGTGACCTCGGCGAACGTCAACGGTGGCTGGGTAGGGAGGGGGTGGAGCCGCCCGCCGCGCCTCGAGTCCGCAGTTCCTCTGCCTCAGGCCGAACAACTGCGGACTCGAGCTCGCGCCGGCTCCCTCGCCTCCCTACCCAGCCGCAGTTCCGAGCCGGAAGGGCGCGCCGCAGCTAGAGCCCGGCGTCCAGGAACGCCTGCGCGGCGCCGGCGTTGCACTCCACGACGGAGCGGGCGCGGACGCAGGTGCGGACCCGCCGGGGCGGGACGTTCTCGTCGACCCGGACCACCTCGCCGGCCTTCGAGAGCCAGATCAGGTCGAGCGGGAAGCGCATCGTGAACGTGTGCACCGACCAGCACTTCGGGATGTGCAGGGCGGCCGACGCCGGCATCGCGTCGAGCTTGGCGAGGCCCTTCAGGCGGGCGGCGCGGGTGTTCGCCTCGGCCACCCGGAGCCCGCCGGGCAGGTCCCGGCCGGGCAGGGCGTCGAGCCGCGAAGAGCTAGCCGATGCAGAACTCGCAGCCACCGGTGCCGCCACCGGAGGACGAGCCGCCACCGCCACCGCCGGAGGAGCCGCCGGTGCTCCCGCCGGTCGAGCCGCCGGTGCCGCCGCCGGTCGAGCCGCCCGTTGACGGCGCGGGCGTCGGCGGAACGTAGGTCGGGTTCGTGGAGCGGCCGGGGCCCGGGGCTGAGGCGCGCGCCCTCGCGCGCTTGCGGGCCTCGATGCGGCGCCGCTTGGCGGCAGCGCGCTGCGCGGCCACGCGGCGGCGCTCGCGCGCGATCCGGGCGGCGCGGGCCTGCTGGGCGCGGGCGGAGCGCTGGCCGCGCTCGAACGCCTTGCGCTCGGCGGCGGCGCGGGCCGCGCGCTCGGCGGCCAGGTCCGCGGCCGACGGCGTCGGCACCGGCGCCGGGGCGGCGGGCTTGGTGGTCTGCGCGGTGCGCTGGGTCTCCTTCGAGGGCGAGGGGGAGAGGCCGCCGGAGAGCAGCGAGACGGCGAGCACCACCAGCGCGATCCCGGTGACGGCGTAGATCGCCACCATCACGACCGGGCTGCGCAGCGCGGCGCCGCGCTTGCGCTTCGGGGCCGGCGGCGTGGCCTGCGAGGCGCCGAAGGCGGCCGCGCCGCGGGCCGACGGGATCGGCCGGCCGGCGCCGTCGGGCAGCGGGGTGCGCGCGGGCGGGTCGTAGAGGTCGTCGTCCCAGGCGGGCTCGTCGGCCGGCTCGGCGGCCGGGGCGGCGCCGAGCGAGTACGGGGCCGCGGCGGCGGGCTCCGAGGGCTCGTCGGCGACCGGCGGGGGCGCGTCCTGCGCGGGGACGTCGTCGTCGTGGGCGGCCGGCTCGGAAGCGGCAGGCGGCGACCCGAACGCCACCGGCGCGGCCGGAGCGGGCGTCTCGCGCGCGTGGAGGTCGTCGGACCAGCCGAGGTCGTCGTCCCAGTCGTCGTCGAGGTCGGCCTCGCCGGTGCGGGGCGGATCCTGGACGGCCACGCCACCGCCGCCCATCGAGGAGTACGCGACGGCGCCGGCGGCGCCCGCGGCCGCCGGCACGGCGGCGTTGCGGCCGGCCCGGACACGCCGGGACCCGGCGCTGCCGTTCCACTGCCGCGCGCTGCGGGCCCTGCGGGCGCTCCCGCGCGACGCGCGCGTGCGCAGCGTCAACAGCGCCAGCGCTGCCACGGCCAGGACCCCTGTGATGACGACGATCTCCATATCGCTCCCCTACTGCGGCCTGGGCGCCGGCGTGCGCCTGCCCTTGCCTCCGTCTCTATGGTGGCACTTGTGCCCGTCGGAGACCAGGATCAGGCCTCGACAAGTTCGCGCCGGAACATCCAACAGCCCACGATCCTGGTGATCGGGCTCAAGCCCGAGCGGCTGGTCGACAGCGAGGGCCGCATCGACGCCTTCATCGAGTCCCCGACCCAGGAGCAGGCGGAGACGCTGGTCGAGGCCGTCCGCTCCGGTGCGGAGGCGGGCGGCCACGTGCTCGCGATCGTGCCCCAGTGGCTCAAGGGCGACGGCCTGCTGCGGCTGCAGATGGTCGAGTCGGCGCTCGACGACGAGCGCCTGACGATCCACGAGACCCCGCTGCCGCCGCTGGCCGCCGCGGTGCTCGCCTCGCTCGCCTCCGCGGTCGCGCCGCACCTGCCCTCGCGCGGCGTGCTCGTCTCGCTGCTGGGAGAGCTCGAGGCCGAGTTGCACGTCTTCACCTGGCTGGGGAGCGTCAGCGGCCTCAGCGTGCCCGCGCCGACGATCGGCCAGCACGTGGCCTCGCTGAGCCCCGGGAGCAGGTTCGGCGTCTCGTCCTATCCCGAGCCGTCCGTGCACAAGCTGGGCCGCGACGGCGCCGGCGTCCCGCTGCCGCGGATCGAGCGGCCCTCGCGCCTGGCGGTCAGCGACCACGGCGGCGACGTGGGCTGGATCCACACCGTCAACGCCGCGCTCGGAGGGCTCGAGGTGCGGACGGTCGAGCCGACGCCCAACGGGCCCTCGTGGTGGGGCACCGGCAAGCTGGTCGAGAGCGTCGCCTATCCGGTCGACCTGTCGCGGCTGGCCGCCGAGCTCGCGCAGGCCGCGGACCCCTGGACCTGCCGCTGGTGCCGCGAGCTGATCGCCCGCTCGCCGTGCCCGATGTGCGGGCATCGCGGACGCCCGCCGCGCCGCCGCGCGGCCGCCCCCGCCGTGGCTCCGCAGAGCGATCAGCACGGCGCACGCACGTAGGTCGCGGGAGGACCGACCGACGCCGGCGCGCCGTCGAGCTCGACCCGCGCGCGGTCGAAGTAGGTGGCGGCGCCGCACAGCCGCGGCTCGGACAGCCGGATCGTCGCGCGGAAGGCATCGTGGCCGCCCGACGCGCAGGTCGGGTCGCAGTCGCGCACCTTCAGCGTGCCGCTGCCCTCGGCCCCGCGGTCGTCCCAGCGGTCCCAGCGCAGGTCCTCGAGCACGCCGTCGGCGGAGACGTCGAGCGAGGCCGGCTCCACGCCGATCGCGCCCTCGACGCCGACGACGCCGACCGTGCCGGCCGCGAGCAGGCCCGCGACGGCGGCGGACGGCGCCTTGCGCGGCGGGGCGACGGGCCGCGCGCGCTCGCCGGTGCCGGGCTCCGTCGGCCCCCAGTCGCCCTTGGGGACCGCCGGCGCGGCGGCCGAGGACGGCCCCTCGTCGGTCGCCCCGCAGCCGCCGAGCGCGATCGCCGCAGCGAGGATCAAGGCCGCGCGCCTCATCCGGAGCAGTAGGTCGCGATCAGCGAGAGCGCCTGCCCGCGGCGCTGGTCGTAGCGCTCGGGGAAGGCGGAGACCTGCACGTCCTGGGCGAGCTGGCCGGCGGTCATCCAGGGCTCGTTCTGGCGGATCGCCCGCGAGATGAACTGCTGCGAGGCCCACACAGGGTCCATCCGCTGCGCGTACGTGCCCCACGAGTCGCGCTGCTGGAAGAGCCCGATCGAGTCGAGGTCGCCGAACGGCAGGCTGTGCACGCCGGACTCGACGATCGCCGCCTCGTAGGCCGCCAGCAGGACCTTGTCGGAGGCGCCGAGCCGGCGGGCGACGGAGCAGATCGCGCGCGCAGCCTCGGGATCGGGCGGGCCGCCGAAGTAGCCGCCCCCGACGCCGCCGAGGCCGAAGAACGGCGCCGTCGGCGCGTCCCAGTCGATCAGCTTGACCTCCAGCAGCACGTCCTCGAGCGGCCCGGTGAAGCCACCGTAGGCGCCGCCCGAGCCGGCGCCGATCGGGCCCGAGTTCGCGATGTCGACGTGCAGGTGGTTGTAGTGGCCCGCCGCGCGCCAGATCGTCCGGAAGCCGAGCTCGCGCAGCGGCGCGATGATCGGGTCGACGGCGTCGGTCTCGGGCTTGACGAGGTCGCCGGGCGGCCCGAAGTTGACGTCGAGCGCGCCGCGGCCGCCGCACTGGTAGTGGTAGCTGCCGTCGGTGTGCACCGGGGCCACGCCGCCGAAGGCGTTGTTCTCGCCGACGGCGAAGCCCTGCTCCTGGAGGAACCTCCCGAGCGCGACCACGTCGTCGCAGTCGGGCGGGCCGCTGCCGAGCTTCTTCTTGATCTCGTCCCACTCCTTCTCCGCGATCTTCGGGACGGACCCGGAGCTCTCGCCGCCGCCGGGCACCGGCCCGAGCGAGGCGCCGCCGCGCCCGACCGACAGCTCGACCCGGGCGCGGCCATGGGCCTCGCCCTTCGCGTCCTCCTCGCCGATCTCCTTCGCGCCGTCGCCGAGCTTCTCGTCGGTCGTGACGCGGGCCTTGACGTCCACGCCCTGGATGTCGCCGGGCCGCACCGGCAGCAGCGTCGCGTCGTTCTTCTTCGCGTACTCGGCCATCCGCGCGATCACCAGCGGCCGGCTGATCGCGCTGATGCTCGTCGTGCCGGTGGTGGCCCACTGGACCATCAGCTGGCGCTTGATCTCGCGCGCACCGGCCAGCGCGGCGGCGTCCGCGGCGGTCTGGGCGCTCGAGCGCAGGACCGCGGCCTTGCCGACCTGGAACATCAGGACGCCGACCGCGAGCAGGGCCAGCATCACGACCAGCAGGCCCGGCAGGATCTGTCCGCGTTCCCCTTGGCGCATCCGAGGCTCCGAAAGGTAGGCGCGCGGCCTTCAGGGCGCATGGGCCGGGGGTCCCATATGTGGCCCGGGACCGGGGCTCAACATTCGCTTGGGACTCCCTTGGGCCCGGGTTCGCGGCGTATCTTGGCCGGCATGAACCCACGGCAGCGACGCGGCATCCTCCTGCTCACCCTCTCTGCACTCGGGCTCCTGGGCGTGTTCGTGCTGGTGGCGGGGTACGTGGCCGATGTCCGCAAGGAAGTGGATCCCAAGATCGAGGTGCTGACCCTGGCCAAGCCCGCGGAGAAGGACAAGGCGATCTCGGACGACATGGTCAAGACGCAGGAGCTGCCCCGGCAGTGGGCGCCCAAGACCGCCCTGCGCGACCGTGCGCGCCTGATCGGCCAGGTCGCGCTCGCCGACATCCCGGCCGGGAGCGTGCTCCAGGAGGGCATGCTCGGCTCGCCGCCCGAGCTCGCCACCGGCGAGCGCGAGATCGCGATCCTGGTCGATGCCGAGACCGGCGTGGCGGGCAAGATCAGCCCCGGCTCGCTCGTCGACATCGTCGCCACGTTCGGCGGCAACGACCAGGAGGGGATCCCCGCCGAGTCCAACGTCGTCGTCCCGGGCGCGCGCATCGTCGACGTCGGCCAGCCCGAGCTCAAGGGCGGCAACGGCGTCCAGGAGCAGACCCAGGATCCCGCCCAGGTCGTCCCGGTCACGTTCGCGCTGAACCCGCGCGAGGCGCTGACCGTCACCTACGCGGAGTCGTTCGCCGCCGAGGTCCGCCTGGCGCTGCTGCGGCCGGGCGAGGAGTCCGAGCTCAAGAAGAAGGATCGCGTGTACCGCCGTCCGGGCACCACGCAGCAGGGCAGCCAGTGAGCCAGCGGCTCCTGATCGCGATCGGCGACCCGGATCTCGCGGGGGCCGCCGCGGCGCTCGCCTCCGAGAGCGACGAGCTCGAGGTCGTCGAGCGCGTCTCGGAGCCCGAGGAGCTCGCGCGCGCCCTGCGGCGGCTCGACGTCGACGTCGTCGCGCTCCACGACGCGCTCGGCACGGTCCCGGTGATGGACATCGCGCGCGAGATCGCGGCGACGTTCCCGGAGGTCGGGATGGTGCTGCTGGCCTCCGAGCAGACCCCGGAGGTGATGCGCGCCGCGATGCAGACCGGCATCCGCGACGTCGTCGCGCTGCCGCTCTCGCTCGAGCAGCTGGAGTCCAGCGCGCGCGCCGCCGCGCAGTGGTCGCGGGCGCTGCGCGAGCGCGTCGCGGGCGAGGAGACCGCCGTCGGCGCGCTGGCGGGCAACCTGATCGCGGTCGCGGGCGCCAAGGGGGGCGTCGGGACCACCACCGTCGCGATCCACCTGGCGCTGGCCGCCGCGCGCAGCGCGCCCGGGCGCCCCGTCTGCCTCGTCGACTTCGACCTCCAGAAGGGCGACATGCGCGCCTACCTGGACACGCCCTACCGGCGCAGCGTGGTGGATCTGGTCGAGGTCGCCGACGAGATCTCCGTCCGCCACCTGCAGGAGACGCTGTTCACGCACCGCGAGGGCGTGCGGCTGCTGCTGGCCCCCGACGAGGGCGAGCGCGCCGAGGAGGTCGACTCGACCGTCGCGCGCAACGTGCTCGGTGCCGTGCGCGCGCGCCACGCGCTGACCGTCGTCGACCTCGGCTCGACCGTCTCGGAGGCGAGCGCGATCGGCGCCGAGATGGCCTCGAAGGCGGTCGTCGTCTCCACTCCCGACGTCGTCGCCCTGCGCGGCGTGCGCCGGCTGCGCGACCTGTGGCGGCGGCTGCAGGTGCGCGAGGACGACCAGGACACGCTCGTCCTGCTCAACCAGACCTCGCGCAAGCGCGAGGTGCAGCCCGACCTCGCCCGCAAGGTCGTCGGCGGCAAGCTCGCGGAGACGACGATCCCGGCCGACTTCGCGGCCTTCGAGGCCGCGGTCAACACCGGCTCGCCGGCGCGGCTGGAGGACCAGAAGCTGCGCGGGACCTTCGAGGCGCTGGCGGCCGAGCTGGAGGCCCTGCCCGCCGTCGACGAGCCGGCCGAGCCCGAGGGCGAGTCGCGCGGCCTGCTCGCGCGCCTCTCCGGCGAGCGCGGCCAGACGACCGTCGAGTTCGCCGGCATCCTGCCGCTGCTGCTGATCGTCGTGATGCTGCTGTGGCAGATCGGGTTGGTCGGCTACACGTTCATGCTCGCCGGCCATGCGGCGCGCGAGGGCGCGCGCGAGCTGGCGATCGACACGACCGACACCAAGCAGGACCGCCCGTACGCCGACGTCGCGATGGACGACGTGCCGAAGGCCTGGGCGAAGGGCGCCAAGGTCGACCGCCCGGACGACCACACCGTGCGCGTCGCGCTCAAGGTCCCGGTGCTGGTCCCGTCGCTGCGCACCAGCATCAAGATCACCTCGGAGGCGGGCACGGTGATCGAGGACGAGCCGCTGCCGGCCGACCAGAAGGACGGCGTGCTGTGAGCCTGCTCCGGCGCCTGCACCGCGACCAGCGCGGCCAGGCGAGCGTCGAGTTCGCGGGCGTGCTCGTGTGGCTGCTGCTGGCCGCGCTGTTCATCTGGCAGCTGCTGCTCGTCACGTGGTCGTTCAACCAGGCCTCCAACGCCGCGCGCACGGCCAGCCGCGCCGACGGCCGCGGCGGCAGCGCCCAGAAGGCCGGCCGGGACGCGCTCTCGCCCGGCCTGCGCGACCACGCGAAGATCGAGATGGCGGGCGAGAAGGCCACCGTGAAGGTGCGGATCCCGATCGTCGTCCCCGGCCTGGACTCGCCGAAGCTGCGCGCCACACGTACCGCGGAGCTCCCGGGCTGATGGGCCTCAAGGACCGCATCGCCAACGACCCTCGCGGTGGCGGCACGTCCAATGCGGACGGCGTCACCTTCTACCGCCGCCGGCTGCTCGAGGAGGTCGACCTCTCCGAGTTCGCCGAGCTGTCCGCGCCGCAGCGCCGCGCCCGCCTGGAGCGCGTCGTCGGTCGCATGGTCAGCCGCGAGGGCCCGGTGCTCTCGACCAGCGAGCGCACGCGCCTGATCCGCCAGGTGATCGACGAGGCGATCGGCCTCGGCGTGCTCGAGCCGCTGCTCGCCGACCCGACCGTGACCGAGATCATGGTCAACGGCACCGACGAGATCTACGTCGAGCGCGACGGCCGCATCGAGCGCTCGGACATCACCTTCACGGACGAGGGGCAGCTCTACCAGACGATCGACCGCATCGTCTCGCAGGTCAACCGCCGCGTCGACGAGTCGAGCCCGATGGTCGACGCCCGCCTGCCCACCGGCGAGCGCGTGAACGTGATCATCCCGCCGCTGGCGCTGAAGGGCCCGACGCTGACGATCCGGCGCTTCCCGCGGCTGTTCACGCTCGACCAGCTGTCCTCGATGGGCTCGATCGACAAGGAGTCGGTCGCGCTGCTGCGGGCGATGGTCAAGGCCAAGCTCAACGTCGTCATCTCGGGCGGCACGGGCGCCGGCAAGACGACGATGCTCAACGCGCTGTCGGCGGCCGTGCCGCCGACGGAGCGGATCATCACCGTCGAGGACAACGCCGAGCTGCGCCTGCAGCAGCCGCATGTCGTCACGCTCGAGGCGCGGCCCTCCAACGTCGAGGGCCGGGGCGAGATCACGATCCGCGACCTCGTGCGCAACTCGCTGCGCATGCGCCCCGACCGGATCATCGTCGGCGAGGTCCGCGGCGGCGAGACGCTGGACATGCTCCAGGCCCTCAACACGGGCCACGAGGGCTCGCTGGTGACCGTGCACGCCAACTCCTGCGACGACGCGATCCACCGCCTCGAGACGCTGGCGACGATGAGCGACCTGCACATCCCGTTCGAGGCCCTGCGCGACCAGATCAACTCGGCGATCCACGTGATCGTGCAGATCGACCGCTTCGCCGACGGCGGCAGGCGGATCTCCGAGATCGCCGCGGTCGCCTCCGAGCGCCGCCAGGACTTCCGGCTCGGCAGCGTGATGCGCTTCGAGACTGACCCGATCGGGCCTGACCGCAAGGTAACCGGCCGGTTCACGCACTTCCCGCTGCCGCCCGGGATCGCCCAGCACCTGCGGCTCCAGGGCGAGGCGGTGCCCGCGGTGTTCGGGGCGGCCGCCGACGCGGCGCGGATGCCGGAGCGCGAGGTCGGCTGATGGAGAAGGACGCCGCCGCGCTCCTGCTGCTGCTGTTCGTGCTGGTGCTGGCGATGCTCGGCGTCGTGCTGTTCGTCACCGGCTCCTCGCGGCGGGCCGCGCTCGCCGAGCGCGGACGCGGCGGCAACGACGAGGCGGGCGTCAAGCGGCTGCGGCTCGTGATCGACGCCTGGCTGCGCCGCCGCCCCGCCGGCCGCAAGCTCGGCAACTGGCTGCAGGGGGCGGGCTCGCCGCTGTCGCCGGCCGACCTGCTGCTGCTGTGCTTCTCGGGCACGATCTTCCTGACGGTCGCGCTGTCGACCTTCATGCCGCGCGGCGTGTCGCTCATCGTCGCCGTGCTGGCCGTGATCGGGGTCGCGCGGGCGCTGGTCGAGCGTAAGCGCGCGCAGCGCCGCGAGGAGTTCATCGGCCAGCTGCCGGAGGTCGCGCGCGTGCTCTCCAACGGCACGTCGGCCGGGCTCTCGCTGGCCGGGGCGATGGAGCTCGCGGCGCGCGAGCTGCCGCCGCCCGCCTCGATCGAGATGGGCGTGGTGGTCCAGGAGACGCGCCTGGGGATGCCGCTTGAATCGTCGCTGGAGCGCCTGCGCGACCGGCTGCCCTCGCGCGAGGTCGCGGTGCTGATGACGACGCTGATCATCCAGCAGCGCGCCGGCGGCGACACGGTGCGCGCGCTGTCGGAGCTGGGCCAGACGCTGGAGGCCCGCAAGGACCTGCTGCGCGAGATCCGCACGATGCTCTCCGGCGCGGTCTTCACCTCCTACCTGGTGGCGGGCATGGGCGCCGGGACGATCCTGATGATCAACGCGATCTCGCCCGGCGTGATGCGCGAGCTGACCACGACGCTGCTCGGGCTGCTCGCGCTCGGCTTCTCCGCCACGCTGTACGTCATCGCGTTCGTGCTCATCAAGCGCACCACGAAGGTGGAGACGTGACCCCTGCGCTCGCGGGGCTGCTCGCGATGTGCGCCGTCGGGATCGGCCTCGCCGGCATCCCGATGCTGCGCGATCGCGGCCCGGTCGACCGGCTCGGGCTCGGCGGCGGCGGCGACACCGGCCACCGCGTCCCGCTCACGCGGCGGGTCTTCGAGCGCGTGGCCTCCTTCCTCGGCCCGCGCGTGGTGCCCGCGATCCGCGCTTCGCGGCGCGAGTCCGTCGACCGCCGGCTGGACCTCGCCGGGCGCCCCGCGGGGCTCACGGTGCAGCGCTTCTACGGCTACAAGGCCGCAGGCCTGGTGCTGCTCGGCGGCCCGTTCGCGCTGCTGCTGGCGGGCGGCGGGTCGCCGGCGGCGGTCGTCCTCGCCGCGGGCATCGGCTGGTTCTTCCCGGACATCTGGGTCTCGCGCGCCGGGCGCGTGCGCCAGGAACGCATCGAGCGCGAGCTGCCCGACTTCCTCGACATCCTCGCGGTGACCGTCCGGGCGGGCCTCGGCTACCGGCTGGCGCTGGGGCGCGTCGCCGACGCGCTCGAGGGCCCGGTCGGCGAGGAGATGCTGATCGCGCTGCGCCAGATGGAGCTCGGCGCCAGCCGCCGCGCGGCGTTCGAGGCGCTGCGCGACCGCAACGGCTCCGAGCAGCTGCAGAGCTTCGTCGCCGCGCAGCTGCAGGCCGAGGAGCTCGGCGTGCCGCTGTCGGAGGCGCTCAACGACATCGCCGCCGACATGCGCCGCGCCGCCCACCAGGCCGCCCGCCGCCGCGCCGCCCGCGCGACGCCGCGCGTGAGCCTGATCGTCACCACGCTGATCCTGCCCGGCACGATGATCCTGATCGCGGTCTCGATCGTGCTCGGCTCCGGGCTGCAGGAGGCCGGCCTGTTCCAGTGAGCCCGGAGCGGGAGCGCGGGATCCGCGAGCGCGGTCAGAGCGGCTCCGGCGGCTGGCTGGAGTCTGCCTGCAAGCTGATCGTGGCGATCCGCGCGGGCCTGCTGCTCGTCACGCTCGTCTCGCTCGTCGGCAGCGAGAACGACATGCAGCGGCGATTGACGGCGCTCGCGATCGTCGCCGCCGGCCTGACCTCGCTCGTCCCGCTGCGCTACTGGCACCGCGTGGGCCCCGTGCTGGTGCGCCACCCGGCCTACTTCGCGGCCGAGCTGGTGCTGTCGACCGTGATCCTGGTCCTGACCGGCACGGAGAGCCCGTTCTTCTACTACACGCTCGCCACCGCGCTGCTCGGCGGGCTCCTCTACGGCTGGGCCGGGGCGGCGCTCTTCTCGCCGCTGCTGGTCGCGGTCTACTACTGGGTGATCTCCGTGCGCTCAGGGGTCGAGGAGGTCACGTCCTCGTTCCAGACCGACCTCGGCCAGCCAGCGCTCTACCTGCTCGTCGCCGCGGCCGGCGCGGGCGCCCGTGGCCTGCTGGACCGCCAGGCCTCCGCCGAGGCGCGGCTGGCGGCCCAGCAGCGCCAGATGGCGGCCGAGGCCGAGCGCTCGCGGCTGGCGCGCGACATGCACGACTCGCTCGCCAAGACGGTCTCCGGGATCGGCTTCGCCGCGCTCGCGCTCTCGCGCCAGATCGAGCGCGATCCCAAGGGAGCGGCGGAGGAGGCGCGGCGGCTGGCGGAGGACGCCCGCCAGGCGACGCGCGAGGCGCGCGAGATCATCACCGGCCTGCGCACCGACGAGAGCGACGCGGCGCTGCCGCTGCCGATCGCGCTCAAGGCGGAGGCCGAGCGCTGGGCCGCCGCGAATCGCGTCAAGCTCGAGCTGGCGATCGAGGACGTGGGCGAGCTCGACGCCGTGGCGGCGCGCGAGCTCGAGTGGATCCTGCGCGAGGCGCTCGCCAACGCGGCGCGCCACGCGCACGCGGGCGCGGTCTCCGTGCGCCTGCGGATGCTCGGCGGCCGCGCGGTGCTGACGATCGCCGACGACGGCGACGGCTTCGAGGTCCCGGACGACCTGCACGACCTCTCGCGCGGGCGCCACTTCGGCGTCACCGGCATGCGCGAGCGTGCGCAGCTCGCCGGCGGCGACCTGATGGTGGAGTCCGCACCGGGTGAGGGTTGCGTGCTGTCGGTCTGGGTCCCCGCTCCCGCGGCGCCGCGTGACGCCCCGCAGCCGCCGCCCGCAGCGGACGCCGAGCCGTCCGATAGCGTGCCGCGCGCCGTGCCGGGGTTCACATGGCAGTGATCAGGGTCCTGCTCGTCGACGACAACGCGATCGTCCGGCGCGGCATCGCGAGCCTCCTCGGCGAGGCCGAGGGGATCGAGGTGGTCGGTGAGGCCGGCGACGGCCGCCAGGCGATCGCCGTCGCGAAGGACACGCGCCCCGACGTCGTCTGCCTGGACGTGCGGATGCCGGTCATGGACGGCGTCGCCGCCGCCAAGCCGCTCTCCGAGCACGCGAAGGTCCTGATGCTCTCCTACTCCGAGGACGAGCCGCTCGTCACCGGCGCGATCTCCAACGGGGCCTCCGGCTACCTCGTGCACGGCCGCTTCGAGCCGGAGGAGCTCGAGCAGCGCATCAAGGCGATCGCACGCGGGGAGATGGTCCTCTCGCCGGCGGTCACGCCCGCGGTCTTCGACGCCCTGCGGCGCGCCCCCGGGCCCGCGAACGACGAGCGCGAGGAGGGCCTGGCGTCCCTCACGGCGCGCGAGCGCGAGGTCCTGAACCTGCTCGCCCGCGGCATGTCCAACCGGGACATCGCCGAGGAGCTGGTGATCACCAACAAGACCGTCAAGAACCATCTCAGCCGCATCTACGAGAAGATCGGCGTGCA
>DATFQI010000314.1:0-4574 GCA_035264365.1 Solirubrobacteraceae bacterium | reverse complement strand
AGGACGCGCCGATGCAGCGCTACGCGACGCCCGAGGAGCTCGGGCCGTCACTGCTGTATCTCGCTTCCGACGCGTCGAGCTTCGTGACGGGCTCGGTGCTCGTCGTGGACGGCGGATACACGCTCTGGTGAGTGTCACAAGCTTGTTACAATCTTGCGTCCGGTGCCGCTGTACGAGTACCGGATTCCTCCCCAGAACAAGGATCGACCCATGACCCGACGTCTCCTGGGCGCTCTGCGATCCATCATTGCCGAGCCGAGCCCCGACGCCGCCGTGCACTTCCACGGCGACGGCATCAACGGCGAGCCGGCCGAGTGCTTCGACGCGCACTGCCGCCGCCCGACCCTCGAGGTCTGACGACACGGTCGTGAGTCGGGGCGCAGGTGCCCCGGCTCACACGACCGCCGACATCCCCCCGTCGACGTAGAGCACCTGGCCGCACACGTAGTCCGAGGCCGGCGACGCGAGGAACAGCAAGGCCCCGACGAGCTCGTCCACGCGGCCCCACCGCCCCGCGGGCGTGCGGCCGCGGACCCAGCGGCTGAACTCTTCGTCGTCTACGAGCGCGCGGGTGAGGTCGGTTGCGAAGTAGCCCGGCGCGATCGCGTTGACCTGCACTCCCGCGGGGCCCCACTCCGCACACATCCCGCGGGTGAGCATCCTCAGCCCGCCCTTGGCGGCCGCGTAGGCCGCGATCCCTGCCGCGCCAGCTCCGCCTGCAGCGACGCGATGTTGACGATCTTGCCGCGCCCCGTCGCGACCATCCCGCGGGCGACCTCGCGCGCCACCAGGAACGCGCCCGTGAGGTTCGTGTCGAGCACCCGCCGCCAGTCGGCCGCGGCCAGCTCGAGCAGCGGCTCCCTGTGCTGGATACCGGCGTTGTTGACGAGGATGTCCAGCGGACCGACCTCGGCCACGCCGCGTTCGACCGCCTCGGGCTCGGTGACGTCGAACGCCACGTGCCGGGCGCCGAGCTCGCCCGCCGATCGCGCGACGGCGGCACCGTCGCGACCATGGAGCACGACGTCGCAGCCCGCCTCGACGAGGCCGCGGGCGAGGGCCAGCCCGATCCCGCGGCTCGATCCCGTGACGAGCGCGGTACGGCCGGCGACGTCGAAGACGGGATGGCCCACGGCGCGCAAGAGTACGCGCATGAGCTTCCTCAGCCTGCTCACCGGCTCGTTCTCCCAAGGCGCCGCCGACAACCCCACCGTGGCGATGATCGAGGCGGCCTATCGCCACCATGGCATCGACGCGCGGTACGTCAACTGCGAGGTGCCCCCCGAGGCGCTCGGCGACGCCGTCCGCGGCGCGCGCGCCATGGGATGGGCCGGCTTCAACTGCTCGATCCCGCACAAGGTCGCCGTCGTCGAGCATCTTGACGGGCTCGGCGACTCATCATCGGTGATCGGCGCGGTCAACTGCGCGGTCGCGCGCGACGGCCGGCTGATCGGCGAGAACACCGACGGGCAAGGCTTCCTGACGGCGCTGCGGACCGTGATCGACCCGGCGGGTGGCTCGCTCGTGCTGTTCGGTGCGGGCGGTGCGGCGCGCGCGATCGCCGTCGAGGCGGCGCTCGCCGGCGCCGGCCCGATCACGGTGGTCAACCGCGACGCCGGCCGGGGCGCCGAGCTCGTCGAGCTGCTCAATGAGCGCACGCCCGCCGAGGCCGACCTCGTGCCGTGGCAGAGCACCTACTGCGTACCGGAGGGCGCCGACATCGTCGTCAACGCCACCTCGGTCGGCCTGTTCCCCGACGTGGACGCGCGGCTCGACGTGGACCCGGACAGCCTCCGTGCCGGGATGGTGGTCGCCGACCTGATCCCCAACCCGCCGCGCACGGCGCTGCTCGCGGCAGCGGAGGCGCGCGGCTGCACCGTGCTCGACGGTCTCGGCATGCTCGTCAACCAGGGCGTGATCTCGATCCGCCACTGGACCGGCGTCGACGCCGACGCCGCGGTGATGCGGCGGAAGGTCGAGGAGCTGTTCGGGCTCCTCGACCCTCCAGCCTGACGTCAGGACGGCGGCGTGCCGCCCTGCGGCGGCGCCGGCTGCTCGCCGCCGTTCGTCGTCGCAGGCTCGTCGGGCGCCTCCTTGTGCTCGATGTCGTGCACGACCGCGCCGGTCATGATGCCCACGACCTCGTGCATCGAGTGCTCCTTCGGGTCCACCACGGCCACGCGCTTGCCGAGCCGGTGGATGTGGATCCGGTCGGCGATCTCGAACACGTGCGGCATGTTGTGGCTGATCAGGATCACGGGCAGGCCGTTGTCGCGCACGCGCTTGATCAGCTCCAGCACCTGCCCGGACTCCCGGACGCCGAGCGCGGCGGTCGGCTCGTCCATGATCACCAGCTTGCGCGCCCACGCCGCGGCGCGCGCCACCGCGACGCCCTGCCGCTGGCCGCCGGAGAGGGTCTCCACGGCCTGGCTCATCGAGCGGATGCCGATCTGCAGCGCCTTCATCTGCTTGACGGCCTCCTCCTTCTGCCCCTTGTGGTCGACCATCCGGAAGACGCTGCCGAGGACGCCGGGCCGCCGCTTCTCGCGTCCCAGGAACAGGTTCGTCGCGATGTCCAGCGCCGGCGCCACCGCGAGGTCCTGATAGACGGTCTCGATGCCGGCCGAGCGCGCGTCGTTCGGGGTCTTGAAGTTCACGACCTCGCCGTCGAGGCGGATCTCGCCCTCGTCGGGGACCACGGCCCCCGCGAGCGCCTTGATCATGCTCGACTTCCCGGCTCCGTTGTCCCCGATCACGGCGAGGATCTCGCCCGGGTAGAGGTCGAAGTCGGCGCCGTCGATGGCCGTGACGTTGCCGTAGCGCTTCTTCAGTCCGCGCGCCGCCAGGATCGGCGTGCCGCGGCGATCGATCTCGTGACTCATGCGCGCTTCCTCGCGATCTGGTCGACGGCCACCGCGAGGATGACCAGGATGCCGGTGATCAGCACCTGATAGGTCGCGGCCACGCCCATCAGGACGAGCCCGTTGCGCACCACGCCGATGATCAGCGCCCCGATCAGCGTGCCGATGATCGTGCCCCGGCCGCCGAACAGGCTGGTGCCGCCGAGCACGACCGCGGTGATCGCGTCGAGATTGTCGGTCTGGCCCGCGTTCGGGTCGCCGACGTTGGTGCGGGCGATCAGCAGCAGCGCGGCAATGCCGTACACGATGCCGGCCACGACGTAGACCATCAGCAGCTGCTTGCGCACGGGCACGCCCATCAGGCGCGTGGCCTCCGGGTTGTCGCCCAGCGCGTAGACGCGCCGTCCCCACGTGGTCTGCGTGAGCAAGAACCAGAAGAAGGCGAACAACCCCAACGTCACGATCGACCCGTAGGTCACCGCCGTGTCGCCGATCTGGAAGGACTCCCCGAGCCAGGTCAGCGTCCTCGGCAGGCCCGAGATCGTCTCGTCGTTGGAGTAGATGTGCGTGAGCGCGAAGCAGATGCTGAACGTGCCCAGCGTCACGATGAACGGCGGCATCGCCAGCCCCACCACCAGCCCGCCGTTGACGAACCCGACGAGCATGCAGGTCACGATCCCGAGCAGGATCGCGAGCACCGGCGGCACGTTGTTGTCGACCGCCATCTTGGTCATCACGATCGAGCCCAACGCCATCGCGGTGCCGCACGAGAGGTCGATGCCGGCCGTGAGGATGATCAGCGTCTGGCCGATCGCCAGCGTGCCGATCACCATCACCTGCTGGATGATCAGCGAGAAGTTGCGCGGCTCCAGGAACTGGTCCGACTGCGTGGCGAAGAACAGGCAGGCGAGCACGAGCGCGATCAGCGGGCCCAGCTGGGCGACCCGCTCGCCGGACACCTTCGGGATCTCTCGCGTGCGTCCCGGCTCGGGCGGCGCGCCCGCGGGCGGCTCGCCGCCCGCGACTTGCGTCTGTGGCTGACTCACTCTCTAGCTCCTCCTCGCTCTGGGATCGACGGAGCGGCCGGCCCGCGATGCGAGCCGGCCGCGGTTGCCTCTAGCCCCAGCAGTTCTCTTCGCCGTAGGCCGCGTCCTTCGATTCCACGCCGTCCACCGGGTCGGCGGTGATCAGCTCCACGCCCGTGTCCGTGTAGCCCGACGGCTTCTCGCCGCCGCGTGCCCACGCGGCGCCCTTCTCGACCCCGAGCGACGCCATCTTGAGCGGGTACTGCTGCGAGGTCGCGTCGATCACGCCGGTCTTGATGCCCTTCTCGATCGCCTCGCACCCGCCGTCGACCGACACGAGGATGAAGTCCTTCGGATCCTTGCCGGCTGCCTTGAGCGCGGTCGCGCCACCGAACCCGGAGGGCTCGTTGATCGAGTAGATGATGTTGATGCCGGGGTCCTTCTGGAGCAGGTTCTCCATCGCCGCCTGGCCCTTGGCGGTGTCGCCCTGGGTCGGGGCTGCGCCGACGATCGCCGGGTCACCCTCCTCGATCCCGAAGCCCTTCAGGAACCCGTCGTGGCGGAGCTGGCCGACGGAGATGCCGGGGGCGAGGTCGAGCATCGCGATCTTCGGCTCGATGCCCATCTTCTCGGCCTTGGCCTTCGCGTACTGGCCGATCAGCTCGCCGGCCTTGAGGTTGTCCGTGGC
>DATFQI010000313.1:0-18480 GCA_035264365.1 Solirubrobacteraceae bacterium | reverse complement strand
TCGCCCTAGACTGCCGCGCGTGCGAGTCCTTGGCGCCCGGATCGGGAGGCTGGTGCGGCCGGCCCGGCTGCGGGTCGCCCGCTGGCTGGCGCCGGAGTACGAGCAGGAGCTCCGGAAGGCCCGTCGTCAGCTGCGCAGGTCTCGCAAGAAGGCGAAGGCAGCTCAGGCGGAGCTCGAGATCGCCCGCCGGCATCCGCCGCTCTTCGACGGCCCGCTTCCCGCGCGCGTCGTCCAGACCGTCGAGGCGGTTCGGGCCGAGCACCTGACCTACCTCAAGGCGGGCATGCTCGAGGACCTGGCCGCCGGGGTCCTGCGGCTCGAGCGCGACGGCTTGCGCGGCTTGATCGTCGAGGCGGGCACGGCGCGCGGCGGCTCGGCGATCGTGATGGCCGCCGCGAAGGAGCCCGAGCGGCCGATGAAGGTCTACGACGTGTTCGGGATGATCCCGCCGCCGTCGGAGGCGGACGGTGCGGACGTCCACCGCCGCTACGAGCAGATCGCCGCGGGCGCGGCCAAGGGCCCTGGCGACGGGACGTACTACGGCTACCGCGACGACCTCTACCACGAGGTCGAGGCGTCGTTCGCGCGCCACGACGTGCCCGTCGGCGGGCACAACGTGGAGCTCGTGCGCGGGCTGTTCGAGGACACGATCCGGCTCGACGAGCCGGTCGCCCTCGCCCACCTCGACGGCGACTGGTACGAGTCCACGATGACGTGCCTGACGCGCATCGCGCCGCTGCTCGTCAGCGGAGGGAGGATCGTGCTCGACGACTACTTCATGTGGTCCGGTTGCCGGAAGGCGGTCGACGAGTACTTCGCCGGCCGCGACGGCTTCCGGTTCGAGCACCGGAGCAGGCTGCATGTCGTCCGTGACTGAGCGTGCGGCCAGGCGGGTCCGCGCGCGCGGCGCCCGGGTCGCCCGGCGGCTTCTGCCCAGACGTGAGGACGGCGACCGCCGCGCGGTCCCGCGCCCGCCGGCCGAGCGCGCCAGGCCGGCCCGGACGGACGACGCGCGCGGGTCGCTGCTCGCCAGGCTCGAGCGCGGACACGCGCTCGACGACGCCGTGCTCGTCGAGGTGCGGGCCCTGCTCGCGGACGGCAGGTACGGGCGGGCGCAGTCGATCGCCGAGTCCCTGCTCCGGCACGAGCAGACGCGGCAGCTCGGACAAGTGGCCGCGGGCGTCGTCGCCCACGATCGCGGCTACGTCGAGCTCGCCTGGTCACACCTCCGCGGCCTGCCCGCGCCCACCTGGGCGCGACTGGCGCCGGCCGAGTACGTCCGCGCGGGCCTCGCCCTCGCCGAGGAGGAGACGCTGCAGGCCGTCGAGGCGCTCGTCGAGGAGGACCCGCCGGGGGTCGCTCCCGAGGCCTGGTACGAGATCCTCGCCGCCGTCTTCGGCTACGGCGCGCAGGATCTCGCGCGCGCGGTCTATGCCGTCTTCGACCGCCACGTCGACCGCGACGTGCCCGGATGGTCCGAGGGACCGGTGCATCGCGACTGGATGCGGCCGTGGGTCGCCGCCGACGCCGACTCTCCGTCCGCTCCGGCTCCGCCGGACGGGCGGCCGGTGCTCGCGGTCATGGACTACGGGCATCCGGGCGCGTCGCGGGCATCCGCGAACATCGGCGACCACATCCAGAGCATCGCGGGGCTCGCCCACCTGGTCCGGCACCGCGGCGTCCGGCTCCACGGGGACCCGGAGCTGGTCGACCTGCTCACCACGCTCCGCGAGCGGGTCCGGCCGGAGTCCCGGCGCGAGGACCTCGACGCCGACCTCCAGGTCATGCCCGTTCACCGGGACGCGTCGATGTACCAGCCCATCCCGGAGGGCACGTGGGTGCTGTGCCTGGGCTGGTACATGCACGCGCTGTTCACCATGCGCCACGGCTTCCCGCTGCACCGCAACCTCCGCCCCATCTTCGTCTCCTTCCACTGCAACAAGCGGGACCTGCTCACCCCGGCTGCGGCCGAGTACCTGCGGCGCCACGGGCCGGTGGGCTGCCGGGACTGGACCACGGTGCATCTCCTGACGTCGATGGACGTCCCGGCGTTCTTCTCGGGATGCGTCACCACCACGATCGACGCGGTGTTCCCCGACGAGCCGCCCCCGCCGCCCGGCGCGCCGGTCGCGTACGTCGACGTCCCCGACCCGCCGGCGGACGGCGTGACGTACCGGCACAGCTCGCTGCAGGTGCGCCGGCGCCCGTTCGTCGCCAACGCGAAGATCGCGCTCGAGCGCCTCGACACCTACCGGCGGGACCACTCCCGGGTCGTGACCTCGAGGCTGCACTGCCACTTGCCGCTGCGTTCGATCGGCGTGGACTGCGAGTTCGTGCCCGCGAACCCGGCGGACGTCCGGTTCGCCGGGCTCGCCGGCATCGACGACGAGGCATTCGCGGCGATCCGATCGGACCTCACCGAGAAGCTCGAGCTGGTGCTGCGCAAGATCCTCGCGGGCGCGCCCGAAGAGGAGGTCTACGAGGCGTGGAGAGCGGCCACCGCCGAGGACGTCAGCGCCGCGGTGCGCGAGCACCGGCGGCCCGTGGAGCTCCAGCCACCGGCTGCGAAGTGGGGCCGGCGCGTGCCTCGCGTGGCGGGTGGGAGGATCGCCTATGGCCGCTCCGCGGCGAGTGCGGAGCGTCCGGTCCACTGCGCCGTGCTCCTCCGCAGGAGCGGCTTCAAGGGCGTCGCCGCGCTGCTCGACTCGGTGGTGGAGCACGCGTCCCGGCCGGTTCACCTGTGGCTGGTGTCACCCAGCGACACGGGGCCGCGGGTCGGCCGGGCGTTCCCCGAGGTGGCGATCAGCTCGATCCCGCTCGGGCCGCTCGGCCGCCGCGGTGGCCAGCTCGGCCTCGTCCTGCTGCCGGGCCTGATCGGGGAGGAGGTCGAGCGGCTCGTGGTGCTGCCCACCCCGGCGGTCGTCACGGCCGACGTCTGCGAGCTTGCCGACCTTGAGCTCGGCTCGAGTGCGCTGGCCGCGCCGGCACGCCACGGGACGGCGAGCGTCAGCGGCTTCGGCGTCATCAACACCGCCGCCAACCGGCTGCGCGACGACCCGGCCGCCGCTGCCGAGCTGCGCCGCGGCGCCCTGAGCCGCCACGGCTTCGACTTCGACGCCTTCAGCAGGGCGCCGTTGGTGCTCGACCTGGGCGCGCTCCGCCGGCAGCGGTTCACAGATGAGGGCCTCGCGCTGGCCAGGACCTTCCGGCTCGGCGACCTCGAGATCCTGCACTACCTGTTCGGCCCGAACCGGGCGCCGATCCCGGAGCCGTGGGCGGTCGTGCCGACCCGCACGCCGGCGCGCGGCCCCGGCCTGCGGCACTGGGCCGAGGGGCCCAAGCCGTGGCACGAGCTGCTCACGCCCGAGCGCGAGCTCTGGCAGCGTCACGCCGTGACGCCTTAGTGGCCGAGAGCTCGTCGAACAGCTCGTTCCAGCGCGCTCCGATGGCGTCGATCCGGTAGCGGTCGACCGTCTCGAGCGCGGCCTCGCCGAACCGGCGGCGCCGGTCGGCGTCGCGCATGAGCGTGTCGAGCGCATCGGCGAGCAGGCGCGTGCGGCCTTCGGGGACGAGGAACCCGTCGACGCCGTCGTCGATGATGTCGCTCGGCCCGGTCGGGAAGTCGTAGGCCACGACGGGCAATCCGAGCGCCATCGCCTCGACGATGACCATCGGGAACCCCTCCTTCCTCGAGGTGATCGCGAACACGGAAGCGCGCGCCAGCTCCTCGAGCAGCCGGGGCGAATGGCCACGCAGCGCGGTGGAGCTGCGGACGCCGAGCGCGTCGATCTGCGCGTCGAGCGCGGCCCGCTCGGGCCCTCCGCCGAAGATGCTCAGCCGCCAGCCCGGGTGACTCGGCGCGACCCGCGCCCAGGCCTCGATCAATCGATCGAAGCCCTTGCGCCGGTTGAGCGACCCCGCCGCGGCCACCACGCGTGCGTCGAGGTCGGCGCGCCGCCCGCGGACCGCCGGCGCGGGGTTGGGGATGCACTCGACGCGGATGCCTTCTCCGAGCAGCTCGCGGTACCCGGCCGCGGTGCCCTTCGTCAACGCGCTCACGGCGTCCAATCGCGGATAGTGCTCCGCCATCGCCGCCAGCAGCTCGGGTGGATAGTCCAGGTTCAGGTGGTCCTGCCCGATGCGGATCGCCTCGCGACGCCCGTGACGGGCGAGAGCGAGGTTGAGCCCGGGTCGCGTCCCGATCACGACGCCGTCGCGCACCGACCGCAGGAACCGCAGGAGCGCGGCGTCGGTGAGCAGGTTGAACCTCGGATAGCGGATGTCGTTTCGATCGATCAGCCGGCTGGGACGACCGGCGGCGGGCCGCCGGAGGCGTCCGAGTGACGCGTGCCGCATGTCGGTCAGCACACGCACGCGGACACGCGGATCCAGCTCGAGCTTCATCGTGTCGCCGAGGCGGTAGACGCTCACCACCTCCACCTCGTGCTCCTCGGCGAGCTGGCCCGCGACCATGAAGGTCGTGCGGACGGTGCCGCCGACGGCGAACGCATTGGCGATGAGGAAGCGGATCACCATGAGGCATCGCGCGCGACCGCCCCGGAAGGCTGTCACGGCGCGGGCAACGTAGCGCCTCTCAGGCCGGCGGGAATATCTCACCGCGCTTGGCGTCCTAGTTGCTTGACCGCGCAACTTCGCGGCGACAGAGGCCGAGGCACCGGAGCCTCCCCCATGAAAGGAGCTCTCCCATGAGCACCACGTTGAACGGCGAACTCGTCCGCGAGCTCGCCCCGCGGATCTCCGGATCCGTCCTCTCGCCACAGGACCCCGGCTACGACGAGGCCCGGGTCGTCCACAACGGCCTCGTCGACCGCCGCCCCGCGGTGATCGTCCGCGCGCGCACGACTGACGACGTCGTCTCGGCGCTCGGCCTCGCGCGCCGCGCGGGACTCGAGGTGTCGGTCCGCGGAGGCGGGCACAACGTCGCGGGCCGCGCCGTCAGCGACGGTGGGGTGATGATCAGCCTGGCGGACATGCGTGACGTCACGGTCGACCCTGGACGCTTGACCGTCACCGCGCAGGGCGGCGCGACGTGGGCCGAGCTGAACGCGGCCGCCGGCGCGCACGGCCTGGCGGTGACCGGCGGCGCCGTCTCGACCACGGGCATCGCAGGGCTGACGCTCGGCGGCGGCCTCGGCTGGCTGATGGCCAAGCATGGGCTGGCGGCCGACAACCTGCTGAGCGCCGAGCTCGTGACCGCGGCCGGCGAGGTGCTCGACGCCGACGCCGCCTCGCACCCCGACCTGCTCTGGGCGCTGCGCGGTGGCGGCGGCAACTTCGGCGTCGCCACCTCGTTCACATACCGCCTCCACCGGCTCGCCATGGTCACGGGCGGCCTGATCGCCCACCCGCTCGACGCGGCCCCCGACCTCCTGCGCTTCTACCGCGACGCCGTGGCGGACGCGCCGGACGACCTGACCGTGTTCGCCGGGCTGGTGCACGCGCCGGACGGCTCGGGCGCCAAGCTCGCGGCGCTGGTCGTCTTCCATGCCGGGGAGGCCGACGCCGCGGAGCGCGACCTGGCGCCGTTCATGGCGTTCGGATCACCGCTCATGGCCGAGGTGGGCCGGATGCCGTACCCGGTGATGAACACGCTGCTCGACGGAGGCTTCCCCGACGGCGCGCTCAACTACTGGCTCTCGAGCTTCACCCGCGGCCTGCCGGACGCGCTGATCGACACGGCCGTCGAGCGGTTCGCCTCCACCCCGTCCCCGATGACGTCGATGCTGTTCGAGCACTTCCACGGCGCCGTGACCCGCGTCGGGCCGACCGAGACCGCCGTCCCGCATCGCGAGCCCGGTTGGAACCTGCTCATCCCCTCCGTCTGGACCGAGCCGGCCCGCACCGAGGAGAACATCCGCTGGACGCGCGAGACGCACGCCGCCCTCCAGCCGCATCTGTCGGCGCGCCGCTGGCTCAACTACCTCGGGGACGACCAGGGCGACGACGCCATCCGGGCGGCCTACGGCCCCAACTACGAGCGGCTCCAGGAGATCAAGCGCCGCTACGACCCCGGCAACGTCTTCCACCTCAACCACAACATCAGCCCCTGACCGGGCGCCGACCGCGCCGGCGGGCGCGGAGCACCGCTCCTACGGCCAGTCCGTAGGCGAGGTGGTCGAGCCACTGCGGCAGCTGCTCGAGTGCCCGGATCGCCGGGAGGCGCCTACCGATGACCCCCAGGTCGAGTGCGGCGATCGCCAGACCGGCCGCCGCGCCGGCCAGCGGCTCGCGCTCCTGCGGCAGGATCCGGGCCAGGGCGCCGGCCCAGCCGAGCGAGAGCGCGGCGTGCACGGGGACGGCGGCGAGCACGAGCGGAACCGTCCGGCGCTCGTACGGCAGGACGAGCGTGCCGGCCGCCCTCGCGGCGGCGAGCACGTCGCGCCTGCGCGCCACCGCCCATACGGTCGAAGGGACGCCGCTGACCACGGCGGCGACCAGCCCGGCGGCGAGCGCGTCGCGGTCGACCTCGCTCATCTCGCGATCGTAGGCGGCCGCGGCACAAGAGCCGGGGCTGTCCGCGGCATGTCGGAACGTAGAACGATCGCGCAGTATCAAGACCCGATCGCAGAACCGGGCGCCGCCGCTTCTACTGTCGCTGGCGCCCCTTCCGAGGTGCCCGCGCACCAGCGACACTCGAAAGGGATACACATGCGCATCAAGGCAGTCCTGCCGGCGGCGCTCGCGATCGGACTGGTCATGACCCCGGCCGCGCTGGCCGACTCCGGCTCGGCGAAGTCCCATCCGGTCCCGGCGAAGGCCGCCGGCAGCGATGGCCCGCCGCCCGTCCTCCCGTCGATCGTCAGGACCCGCATCGCGCGGGGCACGAAGGCGATCGAGCGGGCCGGCGACTGGGTCGATCAGGAGGACAACGCCAAGGCCGTCGTGTCACTTCGCAACGTGCGGCGGAACATGTACGCCGCATGGCGCGGGGCGGTCGACGTGGTCGAGAACGCTCCCCCGCCGCCGCCGCCCGGTGGCGACCTCCAGCGCGTCGTCCGAGTCCACAACCGCGTCGCCGCGCACACCAGCGCGACGTACCTGAGTCCCGAGGAGACCGCCGTCGCGGTCCTGAACTTCCAGCACGACGTCGCGGGCGCGGCGTACGGCCTCCTCGACGGTGCCAAGGGCGCCCTCCGGGACGCGGTCAGCACGACGATCTTCGCGGCGCTCAACCGGCGCGACCAGGCGGCCGTCTACATCCACGGCCGGCCGGTTCCCCCGCCCCCGCCGCCCGACCTCGCCCGTGCGAGCGCGAACCCGCACGCGCACGCGGCCGATGAAGACGGCCCGCCGACGTTCGCCGCGCTGATGCCCGGCGTGGTCCCGGATCTCGACGACGAGCTCGCCCAGACCAAGGGACTGCTGCGGGGCGGCGCCTTGACGCCCGGCGAGAAGCGCATCATGGGCCAGGCGCGGGCGCAGGTGCTCGAGACCAAGGACCAGATCAACACCTGGTGGCCTCCCCTCCCCGCCGACGACTAGTCCTACAGCGGCAGCCCCGCCACATCCCGCACGAAGTACCGCACCATGCCCGCGAACTCACCGCGGACGGACATCTTGCGCCGCAGGATGTCCTCGGTGCGGTGCCGGAGCGCCGCGCTGATCCGCTGGGTTTCGACGATCTCGATGAGCAGGGCGACGTCCTCGTAGACCTCGTAGCGCCAGAGCTTGAGCTCGTCGCGGTTGAGGCCGAGGAACGCCTGCGCGGCCGCGAAAGCCCGCTGCGCGGCCGGGGAGGCGTCGCGGGGCTGAACTTCTACCTCGCGGAGCGTGTCGTCGGGCTTCCAGGAGAAGAACGGCTCGGGGTCGAGCAGGTACGGGTCGGGAATACCGGCCTGCTCTGCGCCGACGAGCGCGGCGTACTGCGCGACGGCGGCCTGCTCCAACGGGTCCGGGCAGAGGTCCGGCGCGAGCGTGTCGAGCTGCGCGTCCGTCGCGCCGGGCGGGATCAGCGGCTCGGCGAGGCGCGCGCCGGTGATCGGGAAGTTCGTGCCCTTGAAGCTCTGGTTGCAGAGCTGGCACGCATAGAGGTAGTTGTCGTAGCAGTACGCCAGCCACCAGTAGTCGGCCTTCGGCCGCATGTGCTCGACGTCGCCGTGGGCGACGTGGGAGGCCTTGCCCTCGCAGTAGGCGCACTTCCCGCCAGACTCGGCCCGGAGCTGGGCCTTTGCCGCACCCCACACGGACGACTTCGGACCTTGCTTCGCCAGCCGCAGGTCGATCAGCCGGCGCTGGTTGCCCACCCGGCCGGTGCCGCGGAAGCCCGCGGGGATCGCCTGCGAGGTGCGGTCCCGCGTCAGCGCGATCACGGCAACCCCGGCGCTATCGCCCGCCGTCGAGCTCGCTTCGCACGTCGCGGAGCAGGCTCTTGAGCTCGTCCTGGCCCTCGATCCCCTCGCTCCAGTCGGGGAGGTCCTTGAGCTCGTCGGTCAGCCGCTCGAGCTCGGCCTCCGCCTCGGGACTCCGCGTCTCGCTGTCGCGCAGCGCCCGGTACTCGTTCTTCATCTGCTCGACCGGCCGGGAGTCGAGGGTCGTCAGGCCGAACAGCGGGCTGGTCAGCAGCTGGTGGAGCATGAGGTCGCGCGGCGCGCCCTCATAAGCGTGCAGCTCCGCGGGCACCGACGGGTCGCGCCTGCGCAGGAAGAACAGCTCCCCGTCGCCGGCCTGGTGCACCGTCAGCGGGCTGTGTGTCGTCGCGACGATCTGGAAGTTCGGGAAGCGCGTCTGCACGAACTGCATCAGGCCGCGCTGCCACTTCGGGTGCAGGTGGAGGTCGACCTCGTCGATCAGCAGCAGCCCGCGGGCCGAGAACGGGTCGGCGAGATCGCCGAACACCTCGGTGATCTGCAGCAGCAGGTCGCCGGTCCAGGCGGCCACGTTCTGGTAGCCCTCGCTGAGCAGCCGGTACGGGATCTGCCCGTCCGGCGTGTCGAAGACCAGCTCGCGGCGGTCGCGGTCGATGTGCGACAGCGTGATGCCCGGGAGCAGGGCGTCGATCGCGTCGCGCACGATGTCGAAGCCGGCCGCGTGCCGGTAGTCCAGGTCCATCGCCCACGTCTCCAGCGACGTCAGCGACGCGTGGGGTGAGAACAGCGTCGCGACGTTGCGGGCGCGCGGATGGCGGAACAACGACGGGCCGACGGTCGAGGTCTTCTCCTCGGCCGGGCGCCGCGAGACGCCGTACCCGACCGTGAAGTAGCTGCGGTTCGTGTGCCGGAAGGCGTTGTCGAGCTGCTCGAGCAGCTCGCCGTTGCGGCCGTAGACCTGGCGCAGCGTGTCCTCCGCGCCGATGACGAGCTCGGCGGACCGCAGCTGCCCGTCCGCCGTCTCGAGCTCCGCGCGGATGCGGGCCTCGGATGCGCCGAAGCGCACCCAGTCGCGCGGCGCCCCGAGCAGCTCGGGCAGGGCCTCGCTGCCGGCCAGCACGAGCGCGACCGCCCGGAGCAGCGTCGTCTTGCCCGTGCCGTTCTCCCCCAGCAGGAACGTCCACTCCCGGCCCTGGCCCTCGGGCGTGGCGATCCCGAGCTCGAGATGCTCGATCGATCTGACGTTGTCGAGGACGATGCGTCTGAGGAACATCGGGCGCGCTCGATCATACGCGCGGCATGGCTCGCGCTTATCCAATCGTGTGCGAATCGTTAGGGGAGCTCGGGCACGGGCTTTAGGGGGGTCTGCCTCAGTGCTCTGCCATGAAGATCTTGACCCGCCCCCGGCTGCTCGCCGGCGCCACTCTGGTCCTGGCGCTCGCCGGCGCCTTCCACTACCTCGGCTCTGCTCAGGCCGATGATCGCGGCGGAAGCGCCGTCGGCAAGCTGAAACCCGCCTCGGGCCTGGTGACCGGGGCCGACGGCGCGCAGCAGCCGCAGACCATGGAGGAGTTCCTCACCGCGGTCACCACGGATGTGGACTCCTACTGGGAGAAGGTGTTCGAGGCCTCGAGCCTCGAGCAGCCCCGGGTCAGCTATGCGTGGATCCCCGCCGGCCAGACGGCCGCGAGCGCGTGCGGCGACGAGAACGGCACGCTCGGCGACAGCGCCGCCGCCTACTGTCCCGGCGACGACACGATCTACATCTCGCAGCAGTTCGCGTCGGACATCTACGACGGCTCGCTCGACCACGCGCTCCCCGGCAGCTCGCACGGCTACGGGCGCACGGCGGGCGACTTCGCGGTCGCCTACATCGTCGCGCACGAGTACGGTCACCAGGTCCAGGACGAGCTCGGCCTGTTCGACTCCTACGGCGACAAGGTGCCGACGATGGCGTTCGAGCTCCAGGCCGACTGCTTCGCCGGCACGTGGGCGCACAGCGCGTCAGCGAACGACCGCCTCGAGGACGGCGACCTCCAGGAGGCGCTCGACGCCGTGCTCGCCGTCGGCGACTTCGATGCGGGCAACCCCGCCCACCACGGCACGCCCGAGCAGCGTGAGGAGGCATGGCGCGCAGGCTTCGACTCCGGCGAGCCGTCGAGCTGCGACCGGTACCTCGAGCCGTCGTAGCGCCCCGGCCGGATCAGGCCAACGTCGACGCCCGGGCTGCGAGCACCGGCGCGATGACCTCCCGCAGCGTCGCCTGCGGCCCCTCCGCGGCGATCGCGGTGACGAGGAAGCCGGTGGCCCGCTCCGCGACCTGCTCGACGTCCCAGACCGTCGAGGTCAGCGGCGGTGAGAGCAGGCGCGAGATCGGGTGGTCTCCGAAGCCCGCGACGGCGACGTCGCCGGGGATCGAGAGCCCGAGCTCCATGCAGGCGGCGTAGACCCCGTAGGCGATCGAGTCGGACATGCACAGGACGGCGCCCGGGCGGTCGGGACCGGCGAGCAGCTCGACGGCCAGGGGGCGCGAGGCGTTGAGCGAGTACGCGCACGGGACGACGCTGCAGTCGATGCCCAGGGCCGCGGCCGATCGGGCGACGGCGCGCTCGGCCTCGCGATCGGGCGAGGTCTCGACCGCCCAGGAGAGCACGGTGACGCGGCGGTGGCCGAGCTCACTGAGGTGCTGCAGGCTCTGCAGGACGCCGTGCTCGTAGTCGAACACCACCTCGCCGGCCGGGGCCACGCCCGGGAGGGCGTCGCCGATCGTGACCGTCGAGATCTGCCTCGCGATCGCGCTCCAGCCGCCGCTCGCCGGCCCGATCGGGACGACGACCAGGCCGTCGACGCGCTGATCGACGAGCCGCTGCGCGAGCTCGAGCTCGCGGGCGGGCTCGCCGTCGGCGTCGGCCACGAGCGAGCTCAGGGCCCCGTCGTAGAGGTGCCGCTGCACGGCGCGCACGAGGTCCTGGTTCCAGAAGTCGCTGAGGCTCCCCACCAGCAGGCCGACCACGCCGGTCGCCCCGCCCGCGAGCGCCCGCGCGATCGGGTCCGCCTCGTAGCCCAGCTCGTCCGCCGCGTCGCGCACGCGCTGCTCGGTCTCGGGGGAGACGTGCAGGCCTCGCAGGGCGTAGCTCACCGCGGCGGGCGAGAGCCCCGTGTGCTCGGCCAGGTCGCGGATCGTGGTCCGTCGTCTGGCCACGTCCCGAGCCTAACCCACGGGGTTGACAGCGCGCGATGCCTCGGCGCATACTGCTGAAGCGGTTCACTGAACCGGTTCACCACCCACCGCGCCCACGCCCGCACGAGTCGACATCCACCAGCACCTCTGGCCCGAGCCGCTGCTCCGGGACCTCTCGCTACGGAGCGAGCGGCCGTGCATCGCGCGCCGGCGCGACGGCTGGGTGCTGCGCATCGAGGGCGAGGAGGACGCGCCGCTCGACCTGGCCGACCACGATCCCGCACACCGGGCGGCCCTCGCGGGCAGCGACGGCATCGACCTCGCGCTCGTGGCGCTCTCCCCTCCGCTGGGCATCGAGGCGCTCCCCGCGGGAGAGGCCGAGCCGCTGCTCGCCGCCTACCACCACGGCGTCGCCGAGCTGCCCGCCCCGTTCGGAGCCTGGGCCGCGGTCGGGCTGGCCGATCCCGATTCCAAGGCGATCTCGGAGCTCCTCGAGAAGGGCTTCGCCGGCGCGTGCCTCTCGGCCGATGGCCTCAGCAGCCCGGAGGGCTTCGCCCGCCTCGGTCCGGTGCTCGAGACCTTGGAGCGCCACGGCGCGCCCGCGTTGATCCACCCCGGGCCGGCGACGGCCGAGGCGTCCGCGCGCCCGCCCTGGTGGCAGGCGATGACCGGCTACGTGGCGGCGATGCAGCGGGCCTGGCACGCCTTCGCCGTCTGGGGCCGTGCCGCCCACCCGCGCCTGCGCGTGTGCTTCGCGATGCTCGCCGGCCTCGCGCCGCTGCACCGGGAGCGGCTCGTGGCCCGCGGCGGCCGGGCGGCGAGCGACCCCGACGTCTTCCTGGACACCTCGTCCTACGGAGCGCGCGCCGTCGACGCGGTGCTCCGCGAGGTCGGCGTCGACCGGCTGGTCCACGGCAGCGACCGGCCCGTGGTCGGAGCCGCCGACCTGTCGCTCGGCGACGCCGTGGAGGTCGCGCTGCGCGAGCGCAACCCGGCCCGGCTCCTGGGGACCGGATGACGCGGCGCGAGCTCTGCGAGCTGGTGACGCGCATCGCCGACGAGCCCGAGCGCTGGCGCTCGCTCGTCAGCCACGACAACGGCGATCGCCACTTCGAGCAGCTCTGGCGCGACGACCACGTCGACGTGTGGGTCATCTCGTGGGGCACGGGCAACGACACGGGGTTCCACGACCACGACACCTCGAGCGGCGCCGTGGCCGTCGTGGAGGGCGAGGTCATCGAGGAGCGGCTCGTGCTGGGGGGCCCGCCGATCCTGCGCCACCATCGCGCGGGCGAGGTGTTCGACTTCGACGCATCCCACGTCCATCGGATGCGGCAGGACAGCGCCACGCCGGCCGTCACCATCCACGCCTACTCGCCGCCGCTGTGGCGGATGGGCAGCTACGCGACCGACCCCGACGGATCGCTGCGGCGACAGTCGATCTCCTACGCCGAGGAGCTGCGTCCGCCCGAGGTGGCGGCGTGACCGATCTCGTCGTCATCGGCGGCGGCGTGATGGGCCTCTTCACCGCCTACCACGCGGCGGAGCGGGGCGCGGAGGTCGTCGTGCTCGAGCAGGGCCGCATCGGCGATCCGACGACGGCCTCCTACGGCCGCACCCGCTCGTTCCGGAGCGACTATCTGGACCCGCACTACGCGAGGCTCGCGCACGAGGCGTTCCGGCTCTGGGAGGACTTCGAGCGGCGGACCGGCACCGAGGCGCTCGTGCGCTGCGGCTGCATGAACATCGCCAAGCGCTCGGTCACGCCCGATCTCGATGGCACCTACGCGCAGCAGAGCGCGGACGTGCTCGCGCGCATCGGGATGAGCTCGGAGGCGCTCGACGGGCAGGCGCTGCGCCATCGCTTCCCCTACCTCGACGCCGACCTCGGCCGGCTCGAGGCGGACGCCGGCGTCGTGGACGTGGGCGCCGCGACGAGCGCCCTGGCCGCCCGCGTGCGCACGATCGAGGGCGTCGACACGCGCGAGATCACCCGCGCCGGCCAGCTCTACCGCGTGGTCACCGACGCGGGCGAGTTCGTCACGCGCTCGCTCGTGATCACGGCCGGCCACGGCACCAACGCCGTCCTGTCGCTCCTGCCCGGCTGCGACCTGCAGGTCCCGATCACGCGCGACCGGCCGCGGGAGGCGAAGTACCTCGTCCCACCGGCGCACGAGCGCGAGCGCTTCACCTCGACGGCGATGCCGGTGATCGCCTACCTCGACACCGGCATCTACTGCCATCCGATCGTGGACGGCCTCGTCGAGGCCGTGAAGATCGGCTACTACAACCCGCCGGACGTCCCCCGGGATCGCACGAGCATCGACAGCGTCGCGAGCTTCGTCGAGCAGTGCATGCCCGGCTTGCGCGACGCGGCGGTCTCCGACGTGCAGGACGTCGACGGCTGCGACTACGACCTCGTGGCCGACGACGACTTCGTGCTCGGACCGATCCCGGGCCAGCCCAACGCCTACGTGGGCGTCGGCTGGCGCGGGACCGGCTACAAGTTCGCCCCCTGGGTGGGGCGTGTGCTCGCGGAGAGCGCGGTGCAGGGCGGCACCGTCTACGACATCGCCCGCTTCGACCCGGCCCGTTTCGACGAAGGGAAGGCGACCGATGACCCGTCCGTCGCGCAGGAGCTTGGAACAGCGTCTCGCTGAAGGCGTCGTCGTCGGCGCGGAGGGCTACGTCTTCGAGCTCGAGCGCCGCGGCTACGTCAAGGCCGGCCCCTTCGTGCCCGAGGTGATCCTCGACGCGCCCGACGCGCTCCGCCAGCTGCACCGCGAATTCCTGCGGGCCGGCTCGGACGTGATGGTCGCGCTCACCTACTACGCCCACCGCGACAAGCTCAAGGACGTCGGGCGCGCCGGCGAGCTTGAGCCGATGAACCGGCAGGCCGTGCGGATCGCCAACGAGATCGCGGCCGAGGGCGACGCGCTCGTGGCGGGCAACATCTGCAACACGTGGTCGTTCGACCACCACGATCCGCACGTCTCCGGCGCCGTCGTCCGCGCGCAGTACGAGGAGCAGCTCGGCTGGGCGGTCGAGGAGGGGATCGACTTCGTGATCGCCGAGACCTACGACCACCTGGGCGAGGCGCTGATCGGCCTCGACGTCTGCAAGCAGCTCGGGCTGCCCGTCATGGTGACCTTCGCGAGCGTCCAGCCCACGCAGACCTACGACGGCTACGACTACGTCGAGGCGTGCAGGATCCTGGCGGACGAGGGAGCGACGGTCGTCGGGCTCAACTGCTCGCGCGGGCCCGAGACGATGCTCCCGCTGCTCGAGGAGATCCGCTCGGCGGTGGACGTCGGGGTCGCGGCGCAGCCGGTCCCCTACCGGACGTCGGCGGCGACGAGCGCCTTCGAGTCGTTCCAGGGGTTCCCCATCCAGCTCGAGCCACACCAGTGCACGCGCTTCGAGATGGCGGACTTCGCGCGCCGCGCGCGCGACATCGGCGTGGACTACATCGGGATCTGCTGCGGCGGAGGGCCCCACCACGTCCGCGCGATGGCCGAGGCCCTGGGCCGGGACACGCCGGCCAGCCGGTACTCCCCGGCCCTCGAGCTGCACCCCGTGCTCGGCGAGGCCGACCACGAGCGCATGGGAGGCTGGCGCATGGACGAGCAGTCGATCACGTAGGCCGGGTGGCGCGAGCCGCGCCGCTCCGAGACGATGCGCGCGATGCTCTTCGACCTGTTCGCGGGCGTCGTGCTCCTCGTCGGCGCCGCCGCGTGCGTGACCTCCGTGCTCGTGGTGCGCCGGTACCGCCCGGCGTGGCTGCTCGTGGCGGCGGGGCTCGCCTGTGCGGCGATGACCGAGCTGCTCGAGGCGGACTGGGATGCGACGGGCGCCGCGGCCGCGGCGCTCGTGGTCCTGGGGCTCGGGTGGCTGGTCTCCAAGCAGCACCCGGACGTCACGCGGCTGTCGTGGCTGGACGCCGCGATGGGCGCCTCGTCCACCTCCGCCGTGGCCGTGGCGCTGGGCTCGAGCGCTGCGACCGCGGTCGCGATCGGCGGCGTGCTCGGCGTGATCGCGCTGTCGCGCTGGCGTCCTCAGCTCCCCCTGATCGTGGCGCTGGCCGGGCTCGCGGTGCTTGGCGTGGCCGCGGAGCCGGCACCGCTGGCGGCGGTGCTGCTCGGGGTGGCGGCGTGGCTCCCGTCGCGCCGCGTCGAGCCCGGGCCGGAGTTCAGCCCGGTCGTGCTGACGGCGATCCTCACGTTCGCGACGATCGCGCTCGGACTGCTCACGGTCGGGCAGTTCGCGGAGGTCGACGACGTCGCGGTCGGGCTCGCGATCGTCACCGTGCTGACCGGAATGGCCCGCGCCGGGCTGACGGTCGTCGAGCGCCTGCGCGAGAGCCGCCACCAGGCGCTCACCGACGACCTGACCGGTCTCGGCAACCGCCGCTATCTCGTCGACCGGCTCGACGCCGCCATCGCCGCCAGCGAGGAGTCGGGCCGCGAGCTGGCGCTCCTGCTCGTCGACCTCGACGGGTTCAAGGAGCTCAACGACACGCTCGGCCACCACGCCGGCGACCAGGTGCTGCGCCAGATCGGGCCGCGGCTGAGCGGGCTCCTGCGGGGCGAGGACACGCTCGCGCGGCTCGGCGGCGACGAGTTCGCGGTCGTGCTGACGCCGGGCGACGAGACGTCGGCGAGCGCGGCCGGGCTGCGGTTGCGCTCCGCGCTGGAGCGCTCGTTCGAGGTCGGCGGGATCCGCGTGCACATCGACGCGAGCGTCGGCATCGCGATCTTCCCGCACCACTCGCGCCACGCGCTCGGGCTGCTCCAGCGCGCCGACGTCGCGATGTACGAGGCCAAGCGCATGCGCACCGGCCATGAGGTCTACCTGCCCGCGCGCGACCGCCACAGCCGCGAGCGGCTCGCGCTGGTCGGGGAGCTCCACAGCGCGCTGAAGGCCGGCGAGCTGATCCTGCACTACCAGCCGAAGGCGGACGTGCGCACCGGCGTGGTGCGCGGCGTCGAGGCGCTCGTTCGCTGGCAGCACCCGCAGCGCGGCCTGCTCGGCCCGAGCCACTTCCTCCCGCTCGTGGAGCAGAGCGAGCTCACGCGCTCGCTGACGGCGTTCGTGCTCGACCGCGCGCTCGCGGAGATCGCGGGACGCAACCGCGCGGGGATCGCGCTCGGCGTCGCCGTCAACCTCGGCCCCGCCGACCTGCTCGACCTCGGGCTCCCGTCGGAGATCGAGCGCATCCTCACCCACCACGACTTCGACCCGGCCAGGCTGCGGCTCGAGGTCTCCGAGGACGCCGTCGTGGCCGACCTCGAGCGCACGATCGAGGTGCTCGGCAGCCTGCGCCGGATCGGCATCCCGATCGCGCTCGACGACTTCGGGGCGGGCCGCTCGTCGCTCGTGCACCTGCGCTCGCTGGTGATCGACGAGCTCAAGGTCGACCGCTCGTTCGTGATGCGCCTCGACGAGGACGAGCGCGACGCCGCGATCACGCACTCGATCATCGACCTCGGGCGCCGGCTCGGGGTCAACGTCGTGGCGGAGGGCGTGCAGACCGAGGCCGCGTGGACGCGCCTGGCCGAGTGGGGCTGCCACGAGGTCCAGGGCCACCTGATCGGGCGCCCGATGACGATCGCCGAGCTCGAGCCCTGGCTGCGCGCGGTCGCGACGCGGCCGGCCATGCGGTCGGGCCTGCCGGTCTGGCCGGCCGTCTGAGCCGCCGCACCTCGTATGATGCGGCGCCCGTGAGCGCCGGTCTCGCCGCCCTGCTCGACGACGTGGCCGTGCTCGCGCGAGCTGCCGCCGCGTCGGTCGACGACGTCGCCGCCGGCGCGAGCCGCGCGAGCGTGAAGGCCGCCGGCGTGATCGTCGACGACGCGGCCGTCACGCCGCGCTACGTCCAGGGCTTCGAGCCCGAGCGCGAGCTGCCGATGATCAAGCGGATCGCGGTCGGGTCGCTGCGCAACAAGCTGCTGTTCATCCTGCCCGCCGCGCTGCTCCTGAGCGAGCTGATCCCGTGGCTGCTGACCCCGATCCTGATGATCGGCGGCGCCTACCTCTGCTACGACGGGGCGGAGAAGGTGTGGGAGACCCTGCGCCCGCACGAGCCGGCGCACGCGGAGGCCGGCGAGGAGCAGCCGGCGGACGAGGAGCAGCTCGTCACGGGCGCGATCCGGACGGACTTCATCCTCTCGGCCGAGATCATGGTGATCTCGCTCGACGAGGTCGCGCACGAGCCGCTGCTCTCGCGCGCGCTGATCCTGATCCTCGTCGCGTTCGCGATCACGGCCGTCGTCTACGGGGCGGTCGCGCTGATCGTGAAGATGGACGACGTCGGCCTGCGGCTGGCGCGCGACGGCAAGGGCGGCGCGGCGTCGCTCGGGACCGGCCTGGTGCGGGCGATGCCGATCGTGCTGTCCGTGCTCACGAAGGTCGGGATCGCGGCGATGCTGTGGGTCGGCGGGCACATCCTGCTGGTCGGGCTCGACGAGCTCGGCGTCCACGTCCTCTACGACTGGGTGCACCACCTCGAGGAGGACGTCCACGGCGGAGTCCCCGGCTGGCTGATCAACACAGCCGCGTCGGCGCTGCTGGGCCTGGTCGTGGGCGCGGTCGTCGTCGCGGTCGCGCACCGGCGCGCCCACGCGAAGCACTGACTAGCCCGGCACGACCGCCGTCGCCTCGATCTCCACGCGCGCGTCGGCCTCGACGAGGCCCGCGACGACCACGACCGCCATCGCCGGGAAGTGGCGGCCCATCACCTCGCGGTAGGCGGCGCCGATCTCCTTCTGGGAGGCGAGGTACTCCTCGCGGTCGACGACGTACCACGTGAGCCGCACGACGTTCTCGGGGCCCGCGCCGGCCTCGGCCAGCACCGCGACGACGTTCGCGAGCGTCTGGCGGACCTGGCCGGCGAGGTCGGACGACGCGAAGCCGCCGTCCTGTCCCCAGCCGATCTGCCCCGCGGTGAACACGAGGCGCCCGTCAGCCTCGATC
>DATFQI010000312.1:0-3397 GCA_035264365.1 Solirubrobacteraceae bacterium | reverse complement strand
GCCGACTGCCTCTACGGCGTCTCGATGGCGGGCAACGGCGTCTCGCGCGTGATCTCGCGCCGCCTCCCGCCACGCCAGGAGGAGCGCGCGGCGTGACGCCGGTCGCGCCGCGGCGCGCGCTGCGCCCGTGACGCTCGTCGTCCGCCCGGCTCGGCCCGGCGAGGAGCCCGCGCTCAGCGACCTCGCCGTGCGCTCGAAGGGGCACTGGGGCCACGACGCGGCGTTCCTCGAACGCTCGCGCAGCGCGCTCACGCTGCACCCCGGCGACCTCGAGCGCTTGATCGTGCGGGTCGCCGAGCGCGACGGCGTGCGGGTCGGCGTGGCGGCGGTCGATCCCGCGGCGGCCGAGCTCGAGCTGCTGTTCGTCGACCCGCCGGCGATCGGCACCGGCGTCGGCGGCGCGCTGTTGCGCGACGCGCTCGCGGAGGCCCGCGCGGCGGCGCTCGCGACGCTCACGATCGAGTCCGACCCCGACGCCGAGCCGTTCTACCTCGCCGCCGGCGCCGAGCGGATCGGCACGCGCGTCTCGACGGCGACCGGGCGCGAGCTGCCGCTGCTGCGCATCGCGACGCGCTGAGCAGGGAGTTGTTCAGCCTGAGGCTGAACAACTCCGGGTTCAGCGCCGGGGGGCGCGGCGCCAGGCGGGCGCTAGCGACACCGCGAGCGCCACGAGCACGCACGCGAGCAGCAGGAAGCCGCCGGCGTGGCGCCAGAGCGACGTGCTGCCGGCAACGGCGTCGAGGACGAGCGCCAGTGCGAGCGTGAGGAACACCCCGAGCGGCAGCGTCCAGGTCTCGCCGAGCACGAGCTTGCGCAGCGCGCGCATCAGGCCGGCGCCTCCGCGTGGCGCGCCGCGACCGCGGCGACCTGCGTGTGCGCGGCGGCGACGAAGGCGACCGCGATGTACAGCAGCGCGACGTCGTCCCCCGGCCAGTGCACGCCCAGCCCCTCGCCGAGGAAGAACACGCCGAAGCTCGACAGCACGACCCCGACGGCGTACTTGAGATGCGACTCGGGCAGCCGCGCCAGGGGCCGGTGGAGCACGAACCCGAGCGCGATCACGAACAGCACCGCCACGCCGGCGCCCGCGATCGCCGGCGCCAGCCCCTCGGGTCCGGCGCCGAGCGCCGCCACGATCAGCACGACCTCCAGGCCCTCGAGCAGCACGCCCTTGCCGGCCACGATCCGCGCCGGCCAGTCGGGCTGCCCCGGCTCCGGCGGCGGCAGCGCCTCCATCGCCTCGCGCTCGTCGAGGTACTCCTGCAGCGAAGACGACGGCGCGCGCGCGCCCGCCAGCCGCAGCACGCCCTTGCGCAACCACTCGAGCCCGAACAGCAGCAGCGCCGTCCCGATCACCACCTGCAGCGGCTCCAGCGGCAGCCGCGCCAGGACCAGCGGCCCGACCACAACGACCGCCAGCGCCAGCAGCGCCACCGCGCCCGCCGCGCCGATCACGGCGTCGCGCGGCCGCCGGGTCGACCCGACCGCGAGCACGATCGCCATCGCCTCGAGCAGCTCGAGGCCGACGGCCAGCGCGGCCCCGGCCAGCGTGAGCAGGAACGCGGTCACGCCACCGATTGTGGCCATCTCGCACGCGAACCCGAGATTCCTCCCGCCGCGGAGGAATCATCTCGGGTTCGCGTGCGCGGCGGGCGCTAGCGGGGCGCGACCGTCACAGTGCGCTTGCCGGTGGCGCCGCCGGACTTCGCGGTCACGACGAGCTTGAGCGCCCTCGACTTGCGCCCGAGCTTGCGCACGGCCTTCGCCTGCTTGGCCGAGAGCTTGATGGCGACGGTCGAGCTGCCCTTCTTCAAAGAGCCGTTCTTGCGCGCGATCGTGCGGCCCTTCAGCGTCAGCTTGGCGGAGTAGGTGCAGCCCACGGCGCAGCCGAGATTGACCTTGAGCACCCGGCCGGTGACGCGCAGCTTGCCCTTCGCAGACTTCAGCGAGAAGGCGAGTGTCGAGCCGCCACCTGTCGAGCCGCCGCCCGTCGCGCCGCCGCCGCCGGTCGACCCGCCGCCGGCGCCAGCGCCACCGCCCGTCGTCTCGCGCGGGCCGGGGTTGACGTTCGCCGGGCCCCAGTCGGCCTCGCTGCCGCCGGCCAGCACCAGCGTCGGCTGCTGCGTGGTGCAGCCGGCCGCGTCGCGGTGGATCCAGATGCCGTCGGGCTCGCTCCAGGCGACCTGGTTGCCGTCCGGCGCCCACGTCGGCTGGTCGAAGCCCGCCTGCTCGCCGGTCAGGCAGATCGCGGCCGGGTCCGGCGGCTTCGGCCCCGACAGCGCGTCGCCGCTCACCGAGTACCAGACGATGTGCGTCGAGTCGCCATAGCCGCGCACCGCCACGAGCTTGTCGCCGGCACGCGTGAGCTCCGCGTCGCCGAGGTCGGTCTCCTGGTCGGTGAGCCAGTTGAAGGGCTCCGTGCCCAGGTCCTGGATGTTCACGTGGCTGCCGAAGCCGCCGGAGTTGAGGATCCGCGAGTTCGTCGCCCACGACGGCGAGTGGAAGTAGCTCGTGGTCTCCGCGCTCGCGGACAAGCGGTCCGAGGGGATGATCCCGGTAGTGGTGCGGGCGCCGCAGGAGGCGCCGACCGGGCACTCGTAGCCGTAGAAGGTGTACGCCACCTTGCTACCGTCGGGCGAGATCGCGACGTCGACCGGCGTGCCGTCCATCGGGTGCGAGACCGAGTTCATCAGCATCGGCGGGTCGAGCCGGTTGAGCACCTTGCCGTTCTGCTTCATGCGCAGGATCTCGGTGCCGTAGCCGACGGCGATCGTGCCGTCGTCGGCCTGCGAGGGCGAGCCGTAGGGGTGCTCGGCGGTGCCGTCGGTGGTCACCTGGTACTGGTTGCCGCCGTCGCCGGAGGCGAGCCAGACGTTGGCGTCCTTGACGTAGACGATCGAGTCGGCGGACGCGAGCGCCGGGGAGAGCGCGAGCGCCGCCGCCGCGGCCACGAGTCCGCGGCGCGCGATGCTGGGGAGCGGGTTCATGGCGCGGACTCTCGCGAGCGGGCCAACACCCAGCCTTCCGGTTAACCCCACGGCCGTGGTGCGGCGAGATCGTGTCTGTCTATGCTGCCGCGCCGATGGCCCGCGACTGGACAGACCTCTTCCTCACCGACGGACCGGTGCCCGCGGCCGCCGCCGCCGAGGAGGCGGACCCGGAGCACCGCCGCGGCTTCTTCCGCCGCCTGCGCGAGAACATGCGCAAGACGCGCGAGGCGCTGGCCGCCGAGGTCCAGGCCACCCTGTTCGAGGGCGACCTCGACGAGGAGACCTGGGAGCGCCTCGAGGAGGCGTTGATCTACGCCGACGTCGGCGCGCGCACGACCGCGCAGGTCGTCGAGCAGCTCGAGCGCGAGGCGGAGGAGGGCGGCCTGGTGGGCGGCGAGCAGCTCACG
>DATFQI010000311.1:0-3011 GCA_035264365.1 Solirubrobacteraceae bacterium | reverse complement strand
GAAGAGCTGGATGTGCGCCGGGCAGTTCATCGGCTTCAGGCCCATCGTGCGGCCCTCCACCTCGGTGAAGTACATGTTCTCCCGGTACACGTCCCAGTGCCCGGAGGCCTTGAAGAGGTCGACGTCGTAGAGGATCGGCGTCTTGACCTCGCGATAGCCGCGGGCGCCGTTCTCCCTGCGCCACAACGCCGTCAGCTCGTTCCAGATGACCATGCCGTTGGGCTGCCAGAACGGCGAGCCGGGGCTCAGCTCGGAGAACAGGAACAGGTCCAGCTCCTTGCCGAGCTTGCGATGGTCGCGGGCGCGCGCCTCCTCGAGCCGGTGCAGGTAGTCCTCGAGGTCCTCCTTCGAGTGGAAGGCGGTCCCGTAGATGCGCGTGAGCATCGTGCGGTCCGAGTCGCCGCGCCAATAGGCGCCGGCGACGCTCAGCAGCTTGAACGCCTTGATCCGCTTGGTCGAGGGCGCGTGCGGGCCGCGGCAGAGGTCGGTGAACGGGCCGTTGGTGTAGAGCGACACGCTCTGCACGCCGTTGTCGCGAACGAGGTCCTCGATCAGCTCGATCTTGTAGTCCTGGTGCTCGGCCTTGAAGCGCTCGAGCGCGGCGTCGGTGGAGATGTCCTCGCGCTCGAAGCGCTCGTCGGCCTTGACGTGCTCGCGCATCTTGGCCTCGATGCGCTCGAAGTCGCGGTCGGAGACCGTCACTCCCTCGGGGAACTCGAAGTCGTAGTAGAAGCCGTCGTCGATCGGCGGCCCGATCGAGATCTTCGTGCCCGGGTAGAGGTCGAGGATCGCCGCCGCCAGCACGTGCGCGGTGTCGTGGCGGATCAGCTCGAGCGACTCCGGGTCCCGGTTGGTGACGATGGCGACCTCCTCGCCGTCCTGCAGCGGGCGTGTGAGGTCGCGCACTTCCCCGTCGACCTTCACGGCGAGCGCGGCGCGGGCGAGGCCCGCGCCGATCGAGGCGGCCAGATCCGCGCCGCTGGAGCCGTCCGGCAGCTCCTTGGAGGTTCCGTCGGGAAGCACGACTTGCATGCGCGGTGATGCTAGTCCGCGGCCCGTATCCAGGTGTTTACGAACGGGCGTTCGGCGGGCATTGCTACGGTTCGAACCCATCGATGGTTGCATGCGCAACCGTCTCAGAACCGAAAGCGACACGGCACGTTCTCCCTCGGGGCGCGCCGTCGAGGACGTGATCATGAGACCGACGACCACGACCGCGCTGGCGCTCGCCGGCACGGCCCTGGCTCTGCCGGCCGGAGTTGCACTGGCGGAGACCAACGACGACCCGCCCAGTCCCGCCGAGAGCGCGCTCGCCGCGCCGTTCGCGGGTCACCTGACCCTGAACGCCCAGATGCGCGCCAAGCGCCGTGAGGTGCTCGTCGAGCGCCTGACGCCGCGGATCATCCGCACCGAGCGCAGGACCGCGCGCGTGAAGGGCGTGGACTTCTCGCAGCGCGCGCAGAAGCGCCGCCTCCGCGGCGACGCACCGCAGGAGCTGCGCACGAAGCTGAAGGCGAGCCGCCGCGAGCTGCGCCGCGCCGAGCGCGCCGCGTCCGGCCGGCCCGCAGCCGGCGCCACGCCCCCGCACCTCGAGGCCATCGCGGCCTGCGAGTCCGGAGGCGACCCGAGCGCCGTCGACGCCAGCGGGACGTACCGCGGCAAGTACCAGTTCGATATGGGGACATGGGCCAGCGTCGGCGGCACCGGCGACCCCGCCGCGGCCTCCGAGGCCGAGCAGGACGCGAGGGCGGCACGGCTGTACGCGCAGTCCGGCTCCTCGCCCTGGCCCGTCTGCGGGCAGTAGCACGGAGCGGAGTAGGGTGGCGGGGATGGATCCCGCCGCCCTCCGCGCCGAGTTTCCCGTCCTGGAGCGGGTCGCGTACATGAACGCCGGGACGGACGGGCCGCTGGCCGCGGCCGCCGTGAAGTTCGCCCAGGCCGAGCTCGAGGCGGAGCTGACCGAGGGGCGGGCGACGCCGCACTTCCAGCGGCGCTTCGAGCTGCAGGCCGGGCTGCGCGCGGGCTATGCGCGCGTGATGGGCTGCGCGGTGGAGGACGTCGCGCTGACGACCTCCACCAGCGAGGGGATCGCGAAGGTGATGGCCGGGATGGACCTCGGGCCCGGCGACGAGATCGTCTCCTCCGACCAGGAGCACCCGGGCGTGATCGGGCCGCTGAAGGCTGCCAAGGAGCTGGGGGCGACGGTCCGGCTCGTGCCGTTCGGAGAGCTCGCGAACGCGGTCACGGCGACCACGACGCTCGTCGTGTGCTCGCACGTCGGGTGGGTTTCGGGCGAGCTCGCGCCGGCCGAGCTCGCGCAGCTCGACGTCCCGGTGATCCTCGACGGCGCGCAGGGCTCCGGCGCCGTCCCGGTCGACGTGAAGCAGCTCAACTGCGCCGCCTACGCCGCCGCCGGCCAGAAGTGGCTCTGCGGCGCCGACGGCAGCGGCATGCTCTACATCGCCCCTGCCTGGCGCGACCGGATCCGCACGACCGGCCCGAGCTACATCTCCTTCGAGGACACCACGCGCGGGATCGAGTCGCCGTACAAGCCCGACGCGCGTCGCTTCGACACGCCGTCGCTCTCGCGCGAGGTCGCGGCGCTCTCGCTCGCGGCGCTCGAGCTGCTCGAGCGCCACGGCCTCGACGCGGTCCTCGACCGTGGCCGCGAGCACGCCACGGCGCTCGCCGCCCGGCTCGAGGAGGCCGGCCACACCGTCGCCCCGCGCGGCGACAGCACGCTCGTCGCCTGGGAGGACGCCGACCCCGAGGCCACGAAGGAGCGCCTCGCCGCCGAGGGCATCGTCATCCGCAACCTCCCCGGCCGCCCGCTCCTGCGCGCCTCCGTCGGCGCCTGGAACGACGAGTCCGACCTCGAGCGCCTGCGCGCCGCGCTGTAATGGACTCCGTCTGCGTCTACTGCGGCTCGAGCTTCGGCTCGGACGGGGTCTACGTCGAGGCCACGACGGCGCTGGCGCGGAGCCTCGCGCAACGCGGGATCCGCGTCGTCT
>DATFQI010000310.1:0-14244 GCA_035264365.1 Solirubrobacteraceae bacterium | reverse complement strand
CGCGACGGGCTGGACGTCTACTCGTGGAAGCTCAAGGCGCTCGTCAAGGTCGGCGGCGGTCTCGCACGCCTCGCCCGCTTTGCCGACCTCGACGACCAGGTGGAGGCCTGCCGGCGCATCTTCGCCAGCGACACCCGCTGGACGGTCGTCCGCGGCAGCGACCTCGAAGAAGGCGAGAGCCAGGGCCTGCCCGTGTGGAGTCACCACGTGGGCGATCCCATCCTCGCCAGCAACATCACGCGCCGCGTGGACTTCGCGCTGTTCATGGTCGACGCACTCGACAACGACGATCTCGTGCACGAGGCGCCCGCGATCGTCAGCCGTCAGAGCGCCTCGGCGCTCGCGCACGCAGTGGCATGAGACCTGAGCACTACGACGTCGTCGTCATCGGCGGCGGCCAGGCCGGCCTGGCGATCGGCTACCACCTCGCCCAACAGGGCCGGCGGTTCACCATCCTCGAAGCGGCCGGCGAGCCGGCCTCGGCGTGGCGGGGCCGCTGGGACTCGCTGCGGCTGTTCACGTCCGTGCGCTATGACAGCCTGCCCGGGCTCGACTTCCCAGGCGACCCCGACAGCTACCCGGGGCGCGGCGACGTCATCGCCTACCTCACCGATTACGCGCAACGGTTCGAGCTGCCCGTCGAGTTCGACAGCCGCGTGCAGGCCGTGCGGGCACGTGATGGCGGCGGCTTCGTCGTCGAGCTCGGCGACCGCCTCTACGAGGCCGACCAGGTCGTCGTCGCCACGGGGCCGTTTCAGGTGCCGTTCACGCCGCCGGTCGCCGCCGGCCTCGGGTCCGAGGTGGTGCAGCTGCACAGCACCCGGTACCGCTCCCCGGACGACCTCCCAACGGGCACGGTGCTGGTGGTGGGCGGCGGCAACACCGGCTACCAAATCAGCGAGGAGCTCGCGCAATCCCGGCAGGTCCACCTGGCCATCGGCGCCCGTCAGATGCCGCTGCCGCAGCGCATCCTCGGCAGGGACCTCTTCCGCTACCTGCACGCCACGGGCCTGATGTACAAGACCGTGGATTCGCGCCTCGCGCGGCGCCTGAAGGACAAGGAGACGCTCATCGGCTCCAGCCCGCGCGCCGCGCGCAAGCGCGGCATCCAGCTGCGGCCGCGCGCGACCGCGGCTCAGGGCCGCAGCGTCACGTTCGCCGACGGCTCTGAACTCGCCGTCGACGGGGTGGTGTGGGCGACCGGGTTCCGGCTCGACCACTCCTTCGTGCAGCTGCCGGTCTTCGACGAACTCGGAGCCGTGACGCATCGGCGCGGCGTCACCGACGTCCCTGGCGTGTACTTCCTCGGCCTGCTCTGGCAGCACACCCGCGGCTCGGCGCTGCTGGGCTGGGTCAAGGACGACGCGCAGTTCATCGCCCAACGCATCGACGCGTTCGTCCAAAACCACGCGACCCCGTCGGCCGTGCTGGCCTCCGAGCCGGGTTCGCGATGACGGCCATCCCCATGAGCCAGCCACCCACCGATCCGATCGGATCGATCGGATGGACCGAACGCACCGGAGGAGTGCTGACCGCTCGGGAATGCCTGACACTGGCCCGGCCCCTGCTGCGGGGGGAGCTCGGCATTCTCGCCGGTCGTCTCGCTATGGCGCTGCGGATGCACTCGGGACGCCGGAGTTCCATCGATCCGGCGAGTCTCGCGCCCCCCGACTCCGCTCTCGCGAGAGAGGCCGCGGTCGCCGCGCAGGACCTCCTGACACCGGCGCTGCTCAACCATTCCAGTCGTGCCTACACGTGGGGCGCGGCGATCGCCGCACTTCAGAGGATCACGTTCGACCGTGAGCTGCTGTACCTGGCGGCGATGCTCCACGACACGGGGATCCCGAGCCCGGTGCCCCACGTCGACTTCACGGTGCGCAGCGCCGCGGTGGCCCGCGAGCTCACCGACCGCCAGGACGTGCCTGCCGATAGCCGCGAGCTCGTGGCAAACGCGATCGCCATGCACCACACCCCCGGCGTCAGCCTGGAAGCCGGTGCCGAGGCCTACCTCCTGTCCGCCGGCGCGTCCGTCGACGTGTTCGGCCTGCGCAGCAACGAGATCCCCGATGCCGTCCGCCAGAGCGTCGTCCAGGAGTACCCGCGGTTGGGCTTCAAGCGGGAGTTCGCCGGGCTTCTGCGAGCCGAGGCCAAGCAGGTCCCGCGTGGCCGTGCCTGGTACCTGCACCGCTTCGCCGTGAGCGACCTGAGCATCCGGCTCGCGCCCTTCCGCGGTTGATGTCCGGCCGACCCGTGAGCCGCACCAGGAGACTCCCAACAGGGCGGTCCGCCCCTTGTAGGGTGCGGCCGTGACCACTTCGTACGTGTGGGCGTCCTGTCATCTCAGCGGCACCGCTACGCCGACCGATGAGCCTCGGTGGGAGCACCGGTGAGTCAGGTCGCCGTCCCCGCGCCGACCCGGCCCTCATCCTCGTCAAACCGCGCAGCGATCATCTGGGGCATCGGCGTCGGCATCATCCAGGCCGCGAAGCCGATCGTCTTCTGGTGGCTCGACAACTCGACGGTCTACGCCTGGGCTTGGCCGTCATCGCGGCGATCTACGTCGGGTTCGCGGTGTCTGATGGACGCGTGAAGATCATCGCTGTCGAGAGCGGCGTGGCGTCCGGCTTCGTTCTTGTCTCCGCGGCAGCGGTCACCGGCACGCCGTGGCTCCTGACGCCGCACCCCGCGAACAGCAGCGACTCGCATCTTCGTTATCTCGTCGCCGATATGAGCTGCGAGCACTGCCGCCTCGCGGTCACCGAGGAGGTTCAGTCGGTGTCCGGCGTCGCGTCCGTCGACGTCGACCTGGATGCCAAGCTGGTCATCGTCCACGGCTGTGACATCGACGGCGAGGCCGTGATCGCGGCTATCGACGAGGCCGGCTACGACGCGGTGTTCGACGCGGCGGCTTAGAGGGAGGAAGGACGCAGCCATGGGAGCTCGCGTGCACGCGCACGGGCACGCGCACGATGGTCACGAGCATCACGAGCTGCCGACGTCGGGTCGTGCACTCACCAACGTCGCTGTGTCGGCGACGTTGCACTGCCTCACCGGCTGCGCGCTCGGCGAGATCGCCGGCATGGCCATCGGCACCGCACTGGGCTTCTCGAACTGGGGTACGGTCGCGCTCGCCGTCGCGCTCGCGTTCCTCTTCGGCTACAGCCTGACGAGCCTTCCGCTGCTGCGGGCCGGCTTCGCACTCGCGGCCGTCATCCCCATCGCCTTCGCGTCAGACACGTTCTCGATCGCGGTCATGGAGATCGTCGACAACGCCATCGTCGTCGTCGTTCCTGGTGCGCTGGAAGCCGGCCTTGGCACCCTTTTGTTCTGGGGCTCGCTGTCGTTCGCGCTCGCGATCGCGTTCGTCGCCGCCGTCCCGGTCAACCGCTGGCTCATCGCCCGGGGCAAAGGTCACGCGGCCGTTCACCGCACCGGCGTCCACGGCGGTCCATCGCCCCGGCTGGTGGGCACGATCGTGGTCTTGGCCTTCGTCTTCGGCAGTGCCGTGCTCATCGCGGAAGCGCTCGACGACGACAGTCGCGCCCAAGTCCAACCGATGGGCCTGGTCGAGGCAACGCGTTGAGCGGCACACGGCGTACGACAGCTGGGCCGCCCGCACCGGCGTCGCCGTCATAGCGCTCGCGCAACTTCATGGTCATGATCGATACGTCGATCATCGGCGTGGTCCTCCCCAAGGTCCATCCCGAAGGCGGCGCCGGCAGTCGCCGTCGAGACCGAGCCGTCCGAGCCGATCGCGGCGTGAGCCCCTCCATGGAGGCGGGCGCCCGCGCGTCGTGCGCTGTCCTCCTGCAGGGAACCGCGCAGGTACCACGGGCGTAAAGACGGTACGTGGGGGCTCGAGCGATCACGATCTTCGCGCTAGGGGTGGCGGCAGCTGCCGCGGCCGCGCTCGCGCTCTCGGACGACTCATCCGGACCGCGTCCTTCCAAGGGGGCGGCCGCGGTCGCCGGGCCCGCAACGCCGGTCTCGTCGGTTGCAACCCGGTTCGGGGGCGCTCGCGAGGATTGCCGCACGCGGTCGGAGGCGAACTTCCCCGGCGCCTTCACGAGTTCCTCCAACCTCGTGGTCGGCCCTCTTGTGCTCATCGGCGGCGCACAGACCCCGGCGAGCACGGTGCGCGACTTCGGCGGAAACAAGTTCCCGCTGCTCGTCAAGTCCGGGCACGCGGTGACCGTCCGCGTCGCCCGACGCGCGCGCGAGGCTGCCGGGCTGGCCTACGGACCCCTTCCGCAGCAGCGAGAAACCCAGCTGCGCGACACCCACCGAAGCGTGACCTTCGTCGCCTGCCGGCCCGGCCGCGCCACAGGCGACTACGACCCCGACGGGCCGTCGGGCAGTTCCGCGGACGGGGTGGCGGTGACCTTCTGGTCGGGCTTCGTCTTGACGCGCGCCCCGGCGTGCATCCCACTGGAGGTCTACGTGGACGGCTCGGCCGCACCGCGGCGCGTGGGACTTCCACTGGGCCGCCGATGCGCGTAAGACCGCTCATCGCCCGCGCGCGTCGGTGTAGAACCCGGGCCTTCGACGCGCTGCACGACGCGGGCCACTCACCCGAAGTAGTGAAGGTGTACGGGCTCGCGGGGCTGCCCGACATCACGAGCGGCCGCAAGCAGGTCAAGCGGCTGACGGGCGAGAGCTACGTCCCGGTACTCGTTCTCGACGACGGCGAGGTCATCACGGACTCACAGCGGATCGTGGAGTGGGCGAGGGCCCATCCGGCCCCAGCGGCGCAGCGCCATGAGCCTGCACTACCGAGATCGCGGCGGACGTGAATCGGCTGGCACGCGGTACACGACTGGTACCTGCTCGAGAGCGAAGGCCGGCCGACGGTTCTCGACGCCGGGCTGCCAGGAGACTGTTTCGGTCAGCGGACCTCGGCGGCGGGCGCCCGCGCACCGGAGTCGGCGACGGCTTGATCGGCGTCCTCGAAGCTCAGTCGCGCATTGATGGTGACTGCGGCTGTGACGCCGGAGCCGGCGGCCGCCGGAACAAGCGCTCGAGCGTCGGCGCAGTTGCCCGCGGCGTAGATGCGGTCGACGGTCGTCGCTTGGCTTGCGTCGACGGCGATGGAGCCATCGAGACGCAGCTCGCAGCCCAGCGTGCGAGCGACCTCGGTGCGCAACTGCCAGCCGACGTAGAAGAACAGCGCGTCGCGGTCGAGCGTCTCGCCGTTGGCAAGACGGACGCGACGCAGGCGCCCGGTTGCGTCGCTGTCCAGCGCGACGACCGGCGTCTCGTTGATCGGGATGCCGAGGGCCTGTATGCGCGCGAACTGGTCGGCGGCGAGGTCGTGGGAGCCGTTGCTGAGCAGGACGACATCGCCGGACCACTGGCGCAGCACGATGGCGAGGTGCTCGCCGCGCTCGCCGGCAGCGAGGACGGCGAGGCGCTGGTCACGGTGCTCGAAGCCGTCGCAGTAGGGGCAGGTGTGCGCGCTGGTTCCCCACACGTCAGCGAAGCCGGCGATATCGGGCACCTCGTCAATCATCCCTGTGGCGAGGAGGACCGTCCGCGCGACGTCGGCGCCGCCCGACGAAAAGAGGCGGACGCCGTCGCTGATCACGTCCGCGGCCTGCACCGTGGCGGTCACGACTTCGACGCCGTAGCGTGCGAGCTCGGCGCGGCCGCGGGCGCGCAGGTCCGCCGGGTCCAAGCCGTCATGCCCGAGGACGCCGCGCATCTCGTGCGTGGCGTAGTTGCGGGGCTGGGCGCTGTCGAGCACCAGGACGCGCCGGCGTGCGCGGCCGAGCACGAGTGCCGCGTTCAGGCCAGCCGGCCCGGCGCCGACGACGATGCAATCCCACGTCCGGCTCGCGGCTTCGCTGTTCATCGTCTCGTCCTGTCGTCGCTCCCGCGCCCAGCGTCGCGGCCGGGAGCGCTCCGTGAACATCCTCTTCGGTCACCCACCTGCAAGCAACTCACGCCGGAGCGGATACCGAGCTTGCTCAGGTCCCGAGACGACGAGGCCGTCCACGGCGACCTCGTCGAGGAAGCGGCCGGGACCGCTCGGTGGTGCGCAGAGCCTGCATGGGACGCCTTAGTGGATGGCGACGCGCGGGGCGAGCCGCAGCTTGGGCAGGAAGGTGGCTGCCGAGGGCAGGACGATCAGGGCGATGATGCTGGCGGCGGCGGCCGTGACGGCGATCACCAGGAAGGCGTCACCGATTCCCGGGACCAGCGAGCTCGGCGTCGCCGTGCCGCCTGAGGCAGCGGCGACGGTTGCGAGGACAGCAATGCCGATCGTGCCGCCGATCTCGTGGCCGGTGGTGTTCAGGCCGGAGAGCATGCCGCTCTCCTCGTCGGCGGCGCCGGTCATGACCGACACCGACACGGAGACGAGCACGACGCCCAGGCCAAGGCCGGTTACGAGCATGCCGGGCAGGACGTCACCGAGGTAGCTGCCGCCGGCGTCGGCGCCGGAGAGCAGCAGCATCCCGCCTGCGGCGGTGGCGAAGCCGGCCGCCATCGGCAGCCGGAGCCCGGCGTGCTGGAGCACGTGCTGGCCGACGTGCACGCCGCCGGCGAGCGCGACGGCGAGCGGCAGGAAGCCGAGCCCGGTGAGCAGCGGTCCTGTGCCGAGCCCGTTCTGCATGTACAGCGAGATCAGCAGGAACGTGCCGAACAAGGCGGCGGCGGCCGCGAGCATCATGATCAGACCGCCGCCGACGCCGCGGTCGGCGAGCCGCTGGATGCGCAGCAGCGGCTGGGTGCTCCGCAGCTCGACGAGGACGAAGGCCACGAGCCCGGCGAGTCCGGCCGTGAGCAGGCTGACTGTCTGCGTGGAGGTCCAGCCGATGTCGGCGGCCTGCGAGAGGGCGAAGACGATGGCGCCGAGACTGGCTGTCGCGAGCGTCGCGCCGGGCAGGTCGAGTCCGCGCCACTGCGGTGTGCGGGTGTCGACGGGGATCATCCGGCATGCGGCGACGGCGAGCGCGATGCCGATGGGAAGGTTGATGAAGAAGATCGCCTGCCAGCCGAGCAGTTCGGTGAGGACTCCGCCGAGAAGCACGCCGACGGCGGCGCCGGCGCCACCGACGGCTCCCCAGGCGGCCAACGCGTGGGTGCGCGGCGTGCCCTTCGGGAACGTGGTCATGAGGATCGACAGCGCCGCGGGGGACAGCAGCGCGGCACCGAGGCCCTGGCCGGCGCGAGCAGCGAACAGCGTCGCGGCGCTGCCGGCGAGCGCGGCGGCCAGTGAAGCGGTGACGAAGATGCCGAGGCCGGAGAGGAACATCCGCCGGCGGCCGAGGAGGTCGGCGGCGCGTCCGCCGAGCAGGAGCAGGCTGCCGAAGATGAGCGAGTAGCTCGTGATCGTCCAGCCAACGTCGCTTCCGGCGATGTCCAGGCCCTTGGCCATATCGGGCATGGCGACGTTGACGGCCGTGATGTCGAGGATGACCATCAGCTGCGCGACGCAGAGCAGCAGGAGCAGTTGCTTGAGGCGCCGCATCGCGCCACCGCCGTGACCTGCGTCGGGCTCCCGGTTGTGATCGGGCGCTGCGTGAGGCTCGATCGGCGCGACGGCGCCGTGATCGGCGTGGTGGGCGGTGTGCTTGTGCATGTGGTGACCCTCTCGGTAGGCGGCGGCTGCGACATCGGGGCAGCGCCCTGAGATCGGCAGGGACTCGTTGAGGTGGGAGCGGCTGGTCATGGGATCTCGACTTCAGCGACGGGAATGGCGGTGGTGCGGGCGGCCACGTAGAACGGCAGCAGCGCCAGCGCTGCTTGCTCCGAGTCGGTTCGGACGTCCCACCAGATCTCGTGGCCGCCGTACGGGCACGAGGCGGTCGTCGGCGTGCGGCGAAGCGGGCTCACGTGACCGGTGAAGGAGGCGAAGACGGCGCCGCACTCGCGCGGCAGATGGTGGTGGTACAGCAGGTAGCGCGGCATCGTCCGGGCCCGCGGTCAAAGGCCGGTCGCGCGACGAGCCGCTCGTCGCGGAGCGACGGGTGCCGGGCGAGGACGTACGACGGCGATGAGAAGACGATCGTGAAGGCTCATGGCCGCAGGCTCGTCGCCGAGCGCCCATCCGACATCGGGGCGCAACCCGCATTTCGGCCCGAACCCCTCGAACGGAGCTCTAGGACGGGCGCCGACGCGGACGTATGCTCGCGCCGAGACATCGATGCCCGCGCTCGCCGCCCACTTCATAGGACGCCGCCCGGAGCTCTCGGTGCTCGAAGCGGCGCTCGACGAGCTCGATGGCCGGCGTGGCCAGGCAATCGAGATCGTTGGAGCTGCCGGCCTCGGCAAGACGCGGCTGCTCGCCGAACTCGCCGCCCGCGCCGACACTCGCGGGCACATCGTCCTAGGCGGAGCGGGCGCCGACCTCGAACGCGACCTGCCGTTCTGGGTCTTCGTCGACGCGCTGGACGAGTACCTGGCCGGCGTCGAGCCGCGACGACTGGCCAACCTCGAGGAGGACGTACGTGTCGAGCTCGCGCAAGTCTTCCCGTCCTTGTCGGACCTCGCCCGCGGCGGATCTCCAGGAGCCCTGCACGAGCGCTACCGCACCAACCGGGCGATCCGCGAACTCCTCGAACGGCTGGCGGCCACCAAGCCTCTGGTCCTCCTTTTTGACGACTTCCACTGGGCCGACCCCGCGTCTGTCGATCTCGCGGCCAGCCTGCTGCACCGGCCTCCGGCCGCCGGTGTGCTGCTCGTGCTGGCCTCCCGGCCCAACCACGCGTTTTCGAGGCTGCGCAGCGCCACCGGGCACGCGCTGCGAGCCGGCGAGCTGACGCGCATCGAGCTCGACCCGCTCACAAACGAGGAGGCCGCCGCCATGCTCGGCCGTGGTTCCTCAGACGCCGAAGCCGCTCTGCTGTACGAGGAGTCGGGCGGCAACCCGTTCTACTTGGAGCAGTTGGCCCGCGCGTCGGGCGGCGCGGGTCGGACGGCCGCCGAGGCGGAGGTGTCGGTCTCCGGGCTGCGAGTGCCGGCGATGGTCGTGGCGGCCCTGGACGAGGAGCTCACGCTGCTGTCAGCTGGTAGCCGGCGGCTGTTGCAGGGCGCGTCGGTCGCCGGCGACCCGTTCGAGCCGGAGCTGGCCGCCGCCGCGGCCGACGTTGGCGAGCCCGAGGCAATGGACGCCGTCGACGAGCTGCTGAGCGCAGAGTTGATTCGGGCGACGAACGTGCCTCGGCGCTTTGGCTTCCGCCATCCGATCGTCAGGCGGGCCGTCTATGAAGCCTCTCCGGCCGCCTGGCGCATCGGAGCCCACGAACGGGTCGCAGAGGCCCTCGCTGACCGTGGCGCCGGCGCCCTGGCTCGTGCTCAGCACATCGACGCGTCCGCCAAGGTCGGCGACACGGCCGCCGTAGCCACGCTCACCGAGGCCGGCCGGCAGTCCGCCGAGCGCGCGCCGGCGACAGCGGCGCGATGGTTCTCCGGTGCGCTGCGCCTGCTGCCCGAGACCGCTGCCGCCGACCAGCGGGTCGAGCTGCTCTCCGCCGTGGCAACGTTGCTGGCGGCGGCCGGCCACTTCGCCGAAGCGCACGAGGCGCTGGTGGCAAGCCTCGGGCTCGTCGACGCCGCTGCGACCGCGCTGCGCGTGCAGCTGGTCGCCGCCTGCGCGCGAGTCGAGCACCTGCTCGGCCGCCATGAGCAGGCTCATCAGCGGCTCGCCTCCGCGCTGAAAGACCTGCCTGACGCCGCAGGCGCGGCCGCGGTGTCGCTGCTGCTCGAGCTCGCCGCCGACGAGGTCTACCGACTGCGCTACCAAGCCGGCCAAGCCTGGGCGCAACAAGCCGTCGATGCCGCCAAGCCCATCGGCGATCCGGCACTTGACGCCGCCGCGCTTGCCGTGCTCGCCCGCGCGTTGTCTTGGGGCGGGGAGCCGATCCGAGGCGAGCAGGTGCGTGCCGAGGCGGCCGCGATCCTGGACGCCCTGACCGACGAGCAGCTCTCCGGCCGCCTCGACGCCGTCGTGGAACTGGCCGGCGCGGAGATCTACCTCGACCGCTTCGTCGAGGCCGCAGCGCACGCCGAACGCGCGCTCGCGGTCGGCCGGGCAACCGGACAAGGTCAGCTATTTCCCGGCGTCTACGCGACCCTCGGCGTTGCCTGGTGCATGGTCGGTCGCCTTGGCGATGCGGCCGAGTTGCTCGATGCGGCCATCGAGGCGGCGCGCCTGTCCGGCCACCCGCCCGCTCTGGCCTGGGCGCTGTTCTGCCGAGCGTTCGTCGCGGTTCCCGCCGGCGACCTGAAGACCGCCATCGCCGCCGCGCAGGAGAGCCTGGAGCTCGCCGGCGAAGCCAACCAGGACGTCATCGCCGCCCGAGCCGCCTCGGTCCTGGCTGTCGCGCTGCTCGATGCGGGCCAGTCCGACGGGGCCGCCGCCGTCCTCACCGGGCGGCTCGGCACCGAGCAGTTCGACACCATTCCCGGCGTCTGGCGCGCCTATCTGCTCGAGCAGATGACCCGCTGCTGGCTGGCTCTTGGCCGCCACGAGGAAGCACAGGCCGCCGCTGCCCGCGCCCAGGCCAGCGCCGCGGCGGTCGGCCTGCGCTCGGCGACAGCGATGGCCACCCGCGCCACCGCGGCCGTCGCCCTGGCCGACGGGGACGCCGCGACGGCCGCACAGCAAGCGCTGCGAGCGGCCGATGCCGCCGACGCCGTCGGCATGCCGGTCGAGGCCGCCCTAGCTCGCACCATCACCGGGCGCGCGCTGGCCGAGCTCGGCGACAAGGACCGCGCGGTGCGCGAGCTTGAACTGGCAGCAGCCGCGCTCGACCGCTGCGGCGCCGTCCGGTACCGCGACGCCGCGCAGCGCGCCCTGCGCCAGCTCGGCCAGCACATTCACCGGCGCGCCCGGCCGGGCGACTCAGGCAGTGGCGTGAGCGCGCTGACGGGCCGCGAATTGGAAATCGCTGAGCTGATCGTCGACCGCAAGACCAACGGCGAGATCGCCCGCGAACTGTTCCTCAGTAAGAAGACCGTGGAGACGCACATCCGCAACATGTTCCGCAAGCTCGGCGCCAACTCGCGGGTCGACATCGCTCGCGCGATGGAAGCCGCCGAGAGCGCGTCGGCTAAGTGGCCATGACGCTGTTGTCGCTGCGGCTACCAGGCGATGCCGGTGAGTAGGCCGAGTGCCGCGCACGCCGCGAGCGTGCGTAGGACGGACCAGCGGAGCCGGAAGAGCATGACCGCGGCGGCGGCCGCGATCGTCACGGAGTCGAGCTGGATCGTGGCGAGCTCGGGGACGAGCAGGTCGAGCGGCCCCGCCGTGACGCGACGCGTGCCGTCGAAGAGCGTGTGGAGGGCGAAGTAGAGCCCGAGGTTGGCGATCACCCCGACGACGGCGGCGGTGATGCCGGTCAGCGCGGACGAGAGGCTGCTGTTCCCTCGCAGGCGCTCCACGTAGGGAGCTCCGATGAGGATGAACAGAAAGCACGGAACGAAGGTCACCCAAGTGGTCAGCAGCGCGCCGATCGTCGCCGCCACCCAGGGGTCGAGTTCGCCCGGGTTCCGGTAGGCGCCGAGGAAGGCGACGAACTGGACGACCATGATCAGTGGTCCCGGGGTCGTCTCTGCAAGCGCCAGTCCGCGCACCATCTCGCCGGGTGCAAGCCATCCGTAGACCTCGACGGCGCGCTGGGCGACGAAGGCGAGCACCGCGTAAGCGCCGCCGAAGGTGACGAGCGCGGTGCCAGAGAAGAACAACCCCTGGTCGACGAACACGCTGTCCGTGCCTGCCAGCGCAGCGGCGGCCGCGACCGGGGCCCACCACAGAACGAGGCCGACGGCGAGTACCTTGAACGCCCGTCTCGAGCTCGGGCGCTCCGTATGGAGCGCGTTGTCGGGGATCACCGGCGCGCTCCCGTCGTCGCCATCGCCGTCGCCACGGGCGGTTCCGACCAGCGTCTCGGGCGCGAGGCGTCCGAGCGCCCAGCCGGCGGCCGCGGCGGCCGCGATGATGAGCGGGAACGGGATGGCAAACAGCGCCAGGGCCAGGAATGCGCCGAGCGCGATGCCGGTGAGCGCGGGTCCTCCGAGCGCCCGACGACCGACCCGGAGCACGGCTTGGACGACGATCGCCAGCACGGCCGGAGCCAGGCCGGTGAACAGGGCGGTGACGAAGGTCGTGTCGCCGTAGGCGACGTAGATGATCGAGAGCGCCAGCATCGCGACAACGCCTGGGATCACGAACAGAGTCCCCGCGGCGAGGCCCCCGCGGGTCCCGTTGAGGAGCCAGCCGACATAGATCGCGAGCTGCTGGGCTTCGGGACCGGGTAGCAGCATGCAGTAGTTGAGGGCGTGCAGGAAGCGTCGCTGGCCGATCCAGCGCTTCTCGTCGACCAGGATGCGCTGCATCACGGCGATCTGTCCGGCCGGGCCACCGAACGTCTGCAGCGAGATCGCTCCCCAAGCCCGCAATGCATCGCGGAACGGCACGAGGTCGTTCGAGCCGGCCGCCGGCGCACGCTCCTGCCTGCTCGAGGCGGCCATGGACGGCGAGATTAGCGTCGCGCTCTCGTCGCCGGCGGGCGGCCGGTGTGACGCTCCAGCCCGGACCGCACGCACACCTGAACAGGTCTTCATCTATCCTTGGGGATATGGCCCATGGAGGACCCCACGCCGATGTCGGCGAGCTGGATCCGGATTTCGCCCGGTCCGTCGCCGACACGATGCAGGCGCTCGCAACCGCGAGTCGCGTGCGCATCCTCGGACGTCTGCACGTCGCGCCGTGCTCGGTGAACGAACTCGCGGGCGCTGTCGAGATGGAGCCCTCCGCGGTGTCGCACCAGCTGCGGCTGCTCCGTCATCTCGGTCTCGTGGTCGGCCGCCGTGACGGGCGCCGGGTGGTCTACGACCTCTACGACGATCACGTCGGCGAGCTGCTCGACCAGGCGATCTCGCACGTCGCGCACGTCCGGGGCGGGCTCGCGCGGACCGCATCCGCAGAGCGCGTCGCCGAGGTCTGACCGTGGCCGCCGCTCCGCATTCGCACGGCCTGGTGCACGACTCGATCAAGCGCTCGCGTGCCGGCGTCCGCGCGGTGCTGCTCGCGCTGGCCGTCCTCGGCCTCACGGCCGTCGCGCAGGCGCTCGTGCTCTCGCTGTCGGGCTCGGTCGCACTGCTCGCCGACCTCGTCCACAACGTCGGCGACGCGCTGACGGCCCTCCCGCTCGGCATCGCGTTTGTGCTGCGCTCCGAGCGAGCCGAGCGCGGCGCCGGGCTGTTCGTGGTCGCGGCGATCTTCGTCTCCGCGTGCGTAGCGGGGGTCGAGGCGGTGCTGCGGCTGATCGACCCGGCACCGCCGGAGCATCTGTGGGCGCTGGCGGCGGCGGGCGTCGCCGGCTACACCGGCAACCTCCTCGCCGCTCGCGTGCGCACGCGAGCTGGCAAGCGCCTTGCCAGCCCGGCGCTGATCGCCGACGGCCACCACGCGCGCGCCGACGCGTACGTCTCCCTCGCCGTCGTTGCCTCCGCGGCGGTCGTCGCCGCCGGCGTGCCGATCGCCGACCCGCTCATCGGCCTGACCATCACGCTGGTCATCCTGCGGATCACGTGGCAGTCCTGGGCCACCGTGCGCGGCCACGATCATCGGCACTAGCCAGCGATGAGCCAGACCAGGCACCGCTATGTTCCCGCCGCCGGCCGCACGGCGTTCACGCGCCTGTACGACCCGGCGGTGGCGCTGACAATGCGCGAGCGGACGTGGCGACCACGGCTGCGGTCGATGATCATCGCGCCACTGCCCCGTGGTGGCGCCGTCGTGGACGTGGGCGCGGGGACGGGGACCTTCGCCATCGCGCTCGCTGCGGCGCGACCGGACGCGGCCGTCATAGCGGTCGACGGCGACGAGCAGGCGCTCGCCCTCGCGCGGGCGAAGTTTGGCGCGGAGCGGGTTGAGTGGCGCGCCGGCCTGGCCGGCGCCCTTCCAGTCGAGGCGGGTCGGGCGGATGCGGTCGTGATGTCGCTGTTGCTCCACCATCTCGACCCGGCGGCGAAGACTGAAGCGCTGACGGAAGCAGCCCGCGTCCTCCGTCCGGGCGGCCGTCTGCACGTCGCGGATTGGGGACGGCCTCAGGACCCGCTGATGCGCGGCGCTTTCCTGGTACTGCAGGCACTCGACGGGTTCTCGAACACACGAGACCATGCCGCCGGCCGCCTGCCGGAGATCATCACCGCAGGAGGGTTCGCCGAAGTCGCGATCGAGTGCCGGATGCGCACGACGTGGGGCAGCCTCGAACTGCTCTCCGCCGGTGCCTGAGA
>DATFQI010000309.1:0-2107 GCA_035264365.1 Solirubrobacteraceae bacterium | reverse complement strand
GGTAGGCCCGGGAGCCAGGAGACCTCCCTCCGACCACAAGCCCGAAGCCCTCGTGGAAAGGGGTGGCTCCTTGCAGCTCCACATCCGTTCAGCCGGCCTGGCGGCCGGTCTTCTGACGCTCGCGCTGGCGGCGCCCGCCGTGGCCGCGCCGTCGAACGTGACCGTGCGCATCGAAGGCGCGGCGAACACGCTGGTCGAGGAAGGCGGCTTCACCACGACCTCCGCGCCCGTGAACAAGGGAGGCAAGGGCGACTGCTCCGGGACGAGCGCCGCGGGGGCGCTCGAGCGCGCGACCGGCGGCGACTGGGACGGGACCTACTACGGCACCTCGGTCGGCTACGGCGTCGAGCGGATCTTCGGCGAGACCTACACGTTCAACGCGCGCGGCGACTACTGGGCGTTCTGGGTCAACGGCAAGGCCGCCACCCAGGGCGTGTGCTTCGTGGAGCTGCAGGAGGGCGACGACGTCCTGTTCTTCGTCGACCAGTGCTTCGACGCGCAGCCGCCCGACTTCGCGTGCAAGAACCCGCCGGTGCGCCCGCTGGCGCTGACCGTGCCGGCCTCCGCGCAGACGGGCCAGCCGGTGGAGGTGAGCGTCGCGACGCTCGACGGCAACGGCGGCTCGAGCCCGACCGAGGGAGCGCGCGTCACCGGCGGCGGCGCCGACGCGACGACCGGCGCCGACGGCAAGGCGACCGTGACGTTCCCGGAGGCGGGACAGGTCGTGCTGAAGGCCACCAAGGCCGGCACCGTGCGGTCGGCCGCCGAGAGGGTCGGCGTGTCCACGCCGGGGCAGCCGCCCGCCGCGACGCCCGGGCCGGTCGCGCGTGATACGGCGGCACCCGTCGCGCGCATCCGCGGGATCCGCAGCGGCCAGCGCTTCAAGCGCAAGAAGGCGCCGCGCACGCTGCGCGGCTCCGTCACCCCTGACCCGTCCGGCCTGCGCGCGGTCAAGCTCAGCCTCACGCGCTCGAGCGGCGGCCGCTGCCAGCTCTACTCGCCGACCAAGGAGCGCTTCCGCCGCTCGCGCTGCGGGCGCCGGGTGAACTTCTCGATCGGCGACCGCCAGGACTGGAGCTACCTGCTGCCGCAGCGGCTCGGCAAGGGCCGTTACGTGCTCGACGTGATCGCCGTCGACAAGCTCGGCAACCGCGACACGCTCGCCCGCGGGCGCAACCGGGTGGTGTTCTTCGTCCGATGAGGCGCTTCGGGCTGCTCGTCTCGGTGGCGCTGCTGCTCGCGGCGCCGCAGGCCGCCCAGGCGGCCTCGGTCACCACGATGGTCGCCGGCAAGGACCGCGTCCTGCGCTCGGCCAAGCCGGTCAAGCTCGCGGACAAGCGGCGCGTGAAGGTCGGCTCGCTCCGCTGCACGGTCTCCGGGCGCACGCCGCTGGGCCTGCTCGCCGCGACCTCACTCGCGATCCGCGTGCGCGACTACGGATCCTGCGGACGCCGGCCCGCGGACGCGGCGTCGCTGTTCGTCACCCGGATCGGGAGCGACCGCAACCGCGGCCAGGACGGCTGGGTCTACAAGGTCGGTCGCAAGGTCTCCTCGGCGGGGGCGGGCGACCGCTCCGGCCGCCGCCTGCGCGCGGGTGACCGGCTGCTGTGGTTCTACTGCCGCGCGCAGCGCACGGGCGGCTGCCAGCGGACGCTCGAAGCCACGCCCGATCGCGCGAGCGCCGCGCCCGGCGAGGCCGTCCGCGTCACCGTGCGCGGCTACGACGACCAGGGTCGTGGAATCGCCGTCGCCGGCGCGACCGTGACGCTCGGCTCGGCGACCGCGACCACGGACGCCGCCGGCGTCGCGCAGGTCGTCGTGCCGTCGGCCGGGCGGCTGACCCTCGGTGCCTCGCGCGCCGGCATGGTCGCCGCCTTCCCGGGGGTGGTCCGCGCGGGATGAGGCGGGCGCTCGCCTCCGTCGTGGTGCTTGCCGCGCTGGCCGCGGCCGCGTCCGGCTGCGGCCTCGGCGCCGGCGAGAAGACGGAGAGCGACGGCTCGCTGACCGTCACGCAGGGCTTCGGCTCGGAGCCGATCGGCCGTCACAGCGTGGCCGGCGTGAGCGAGAGCGACACCGTGATGCGGCTCCTGCAGCGCGACTTCGAGGT
>DATFQI010000308.1:0-6325 GCA_035264365.1 Solirubrobacteraceae bacterium | reverse complement strand
GGCCGCCTCGTTGACGGCCTTCAGGTGCCGCTCGTGCTCGAACTGCTTCCCGGGCGGGGCGATGTCGGGGTGCCACTGCTTGGCAAGGCGACGGCGTGCAAGCTGGATGTCCCGCTTGTCGAACGGCGGGTCGACCTCCAGGAGGAGGACCGCTTGCTCGATGTCCACGACTTGTGGCACGTCGTCCTACGGTAGCGGCGCCAGCAAGCCCTTCGGCGCCCCGAGTCCCGGCCCGTGATTCAGTTGTGTTTCCCCCGCACGTGTCCAACATCGCGCTGAGGCCCTGCGACAATGTGGCGGTCTGCCCGACCCAACGTGCCTTCCCTGACCTCGCGGGTTGGTCACCGCCGGCAGCTAGTTGCGCCAGCCCATGGTGGCCCCCTGTTCGGTCGACGGTTCCTTGCGGCCTTACGGCAGCGGCCGCATAATGCAACGCACCCTATCTCGGCACGGCCATTCGAGTATGCGACATAGCTCGTCAGTCGATCGTGCACGCAGCATCGGGTCTTGCACCGATTGGCGTGTTCGCGTCCAGACCACTACCTTGACATTGTGATCGTCTGGTTCGCCGTTGCCCTCTGGGTGGTTATCGTGTCGTGGTCGCTCGCGCTCATGCGGGCGGCGGGCGATGCCCACGGCCGCCCGGTTGAGGCTTCGCCGCCCCCGGCGCCCTTGCCGCTAGTCAGCAGCCGCGCGCGGCCCATGCTGATCGCACAAGGCGTGCTGCTGCTCGCAGTTTTCGCCGCGGCTGCGCTGCTCTCTACGCAGGACCAATGGGAGCCGTGGGCGCTCGTGGGGCTCCTCGTCGTGCTCGTGCTCGGCAGCGACTTCATCGTCCTCGACGCGAAGCGCTTCCGGATCGGCGGCTCGTTTCTCGGCCTCGTGCTCGTGATGGCGGTGCTCGGTCCCGCGCCAGCCGTTGCCCTGGGCGTGGCATCGGCGGCGATCGACGCACTGCGCCACCGGCCGCGCGGCTCTTACTTACTCAACAACCTCGTCACCTACGCCACCTTTCCGCTCTTGGGCGCGCTCGCGCTGCAGTGGCTGCGCGGCAGCGACGGTGAGTTCGCGGTCGCCGTCCTGGCGGTCTTCATCGCCGCCAATGTCCTGAACTTCGTAATGATCGCGGGGCACACGGTACTGCTGCGCGGCGGCTCGCTGCTGACGATGTTCCGCACGGTCTACCTGCCGGTGCTGCCGTGGGAGCTCGCGACGGCATCGCTGACGGCGATGGCCGTGTACGGCTTCGAGGTTTACGGCGAAGCCATCATCGGCCTCTTCGTCGTCTCGCTCGCCACCTGTCAGCTGCTGCTGCGCGCCGTGCTGCGCGGGCAAGAGAACGAGGAGGAGGTCGAGCGCCGCACCGATCAGCTCGACGTCCGCCACGAGGGCATGCTCGGGCTGCTGCTGGAGACGCTCTCGCTGCGCGATCCCACCGCCGCGCACCATGCCGCGGCCGTCGCCCACTACGCGCACGAGCTCGCGCGCGCCGCGGGCCTGAGCGCGCGCGAGCAGGCGGTCGTGCACACGGCCGGGCTGCTACACGACATCGGCAAGGAGGCGATGCCGGACCACCTGCTCGTCGGCCGTACGCCGCTGCACCCGCAGGAGCGGCGCCTGCTGCAGCGCCACCCGGTCGACGGCGCCCGCCTGCTGCTGCGCGTCGAGGGCCTCGGCGAGGTCGCCACCGCCGTGCTCGCCCACCACGAGCGCATCGACGGCCAGGGCTACCCGGACGGCCTGGCCGGCGACGACATCCCGATCGCCGCACGCATCCTCTCGATCGCCGAGGTCTACGACGTGCTGACCTCCGAGCACTCCTACCGCCATCCGCTCAGCGCCGCCGAGGCCGAGGACGAGCTGCGCCGCGTCGCCGGCGCCCAGCTCGACGGCCGGCTCGTGTGGCTGTTCGTCACCCAGGTCCTGCCGGGGCGGCTGCTCGAGCACGAGGGCAAGATCGCCGACCTCGAGGAGGAGCTGCAGGTCCAGCGCCGCGTGCGCGGCGCACTCGACGGTCCGTTCGTGCTCGGTCCGCCGGCCGCCTAGCGCGGCCGTCTAGTCGATCAGGCGGCGCGCGGTCGCCCAGATCGCCAGCCGCCACATCGCGATCCCGAACGCGAGCAGGATCGAGAGGTGCGCGAGGTCGACCCAACCGTCGAAGCCGAAGCACGCCGCGCGGACGAGCTCGACGCAGTGGTAGAGCGGGTTGAACCACGCGGCCACCTGCGCCCACTCGGGCAGGCCGCTGATCGGGAAGAACGTGCCGGCGACGAGGAACATCGGCGTGATCAGCGTGCTGGTCACGTAGGAGAAGTTGTCGATCGACTTCATCAGCGCCGAGATCAGCGCGCCGGCCGACGCCCAGCCGAAGCCCGTGATGAAGCAGATCCCGGGTACCAGCAGCATCCCCCACGCCGGGTCGAGCCCGAAGACCATGGACACGAGCAGCGGCGCGCAGCCGTAGACCCCGGCGCGGCACGCGATCCACAGCGCTTCGGCGGTGACGAGCTCCTCGGTGTCGACCGGCGCGGCGAGGATCGCGTCGTAGGTGCGCTGGAACTCGCGCTTGACGAAGGTGCCGAACATCGCCGCGAAGACCGACGAGAACAGCACGGCCGTGGCGACCGTGCCCGTGCCGACGAACTCGACGTAGTCGTAGCCCGCGACGGTCGAGACCAGCGAGCCGAAGCCGAAGCCGAAGGCGAGCAGGTAGATCGTCGGCTCGACGGTCGAGGAGAACGTGACCGAGCGCCAGTAGGACGAGTAGTTGATGACCTCGCGCACGAGCACGCCCGCGAGCGCCGGGCGCTCGAGCCGGCCGAGCCGGCGGCGCGGGGTGCGGGCGGGCTGCTGGGCGGGCGCGGTGACGGTGGCCATCAGGAGATCTCCTCGCCGGTCAGCAGGACGAAGACGTCCTCGAGGTTCGCAGGACGGCGCTCGCCCTCGGGCGGGCCGCCGTTGGTCGCGTCGTCCAGGCGCAGGATCGCCACCGACGTGCCGGTGCGGCGCGTGCTCATCCCGCCCGCCCGTGCGGAGGCCTCGACCTCGCGCAGCTTGGCGGGCGGCCCGTAGACCTCGACCGCGTCGCGGCCGGCGTGGGCCTCGATCAGCTCCGCCGGTCGGCCCGTCGCGACGGCCTCGCCGTGGGACATGATCGTCACGGTGTCGGCGAGCCGCTCCGCCTCCTCGATGTAGTGCGTCGACATCAGGATCGAAGTGCCCTCGGAGCGCAGCGCGTCGATCAGCGCCCATAGCTCCTGGCGGACCTGCGGATCCAGGCCGACGGTCGGCTCGTCGAGCAGCACGAGCCGCGGCTTGTGGACGAGCGCGCGGGCGATCAGCAGGCGCCGCCGCATGCCGCCCGAGAGCTTGTCCGCGCGCGTGTCGCGGCGATCGGCCAGGTTGGCCATCTCGAGCGCCCGCTCGATCGCCTCGTGCCGCTCGGCGCGCGGCACGCGGTAGAGGTAGGTGAACACGCGCAGGTTCTGCTCGACCGTGAGCGTCGTGTCGAGATTGTCCAGCTGAGGGACGACGCCCATCTCCGCGCGCGCGGGCTTGGAGTCCTGCGGCAGGTCGTAGCCGAGCACGTCGATCGTGCCCTCGTCGGCGATCGCCTGGGCGGTCAGCAACTTCATCGTCGTCGACTTGCCGGCGCCGTTGGGGCCGAGCAGGCCGACGCAGGTCCCCTCGGGCACGTCGAGGTCGAGCCCCTTGACGGCCGTGATCGGGCCGAAGCGCTTGACCACGCCGCGCAGCCTGATGGCGGTCCTCGCGTCCACGACCCCCAAGGATCGCGCACGCCCGGGTTCGAACCGCGGGGGTTAGCCCCCGTTTGGCGCAGATCGCCGCTTATGCGGCGATGCGCAGCCCGGGCGCGCAGGCGCCCACGAGCGCCTCGAAGAGGCGCGCGTCGGCCAGCGTCTCGGCGTGCCACTGGACGCCGATCGCGAAGCCGGCCCCGCCCTCGACCGCCTCGACCATGCCGTCGGCGGCGAGGGCGGCGACGCGCAGGCCCTGCCCGATCTCGTCGACGGCCTGGTGGTGGAAGGAGTTCACGGCGTAGGAACCCGGCCCGATCAGCCCGGCCAGGCGCGTGCCCGCCAGCACCTCGACCTCGTGCGTGGTCGTGGGGCCCGGCTCGCTCTGGCGATGGCCCGGCAGGTGCTGGTGCAGCGTGCCGCCGCAGGCGACGTTGAGCGCCTGCGAGCCGCGGCAGATCCCCAACAGCGGCATCCCGCGCTCGAGCGCGGCGCGCGCGAGCGCGAGCTCGAAGGTGTCCAGCGAGGGCTCGGTCGGCCCCAGCTCGGCGTGGCGCTCGCGCGCCCCGTAGGCCTCAGGGTCGAGGTCCGGGCCGCCGGACAGGCAGACGCCGTCGAGCCGCGCGATCAGCGACTCCAGGTCCGACACGCAGGGCGGCAGCACCACGGGCACCGCGCCGGCGCGCTCGATCGCCTGCAGGTAGGTCATCCCGAGCGCCATCTCGGGGTGGTCGGGCTCTCCCTGCCGACGCAGCGTCGCCATCCCGCTGGGGCGCAGCTCGGAGGTGGTGACGCCGATCAGCGGCCGCATACGGGGTTTATCGGCCGGGCCCATCTATCCTCGATCGGCGATGTCGAGCCAATACATCTTCACCATGTACAAGCTGAGCCGGACGCACCCGCCCGACAAGCAGGTGCTCAAGGACATCTCGCTCAGCTTCATGCCGGGCGCCAAGATCGGCGTCCTCGGCCTCAACGGCTCGGGCAAGTCGACCCTGCTGCGGATCATGGCCGGGCAGGACCAGGACTACCGCGGCGAGGCCCAGCTCGCGCCCGGCGCCACCGTCGGGCTGCTCGAGCAGGAGCCCCAGCTCGACGAGTCCAAGGACGTACGCGGCAACGTCGAGGAGGGCGTGGCCGAGCTGCGCGGGCTGCTCGACCGCTTCAACGAGCTCGCCGCCAACTACTCCGACGAGACCGCGGACGAGTTCGCGCGCCTGCAGGAGAAGATCGACGCCGCCGACGCCTGGAACCTCGACACGCAGCTCGACACCGCGATGGACGCGCTGCGCCTGCCGCCCGCGGACGCCGACGTCACCAGGCTCTCCGGCGGCGAGCGCCGCCGCGTCGCGCTCTGCCGGCTGCTGCTGAGCGCGCCCGACCTGCTGCTGCTCGACGAGCCGACCAACCACCTCGACGCGGAGTCGGTCGCCTGGCTGGAGCGCCATCTCGAGGAGTACAAGGGCACCGTCGTGGCCGTCACCCACGACCGCTACTTCCTCGACAACGTCGCGGGCTGGATCCTCGAGCTCGACCGCGGCCACGGCCTGCCGTTCAAGGGCAACTACTCGAGCTGGCTCGAGCAGAAGCAGGCCCGCCTGGCCCAGGAGGAGCGCAAGGACAAGTCGCGCAAGCGCATGATCGAGCAGGAGCTGGCGTGGGTGCGCGAGAACCCCAAGGGCCGCCGCAAGAAGGCCAAGGCGCGCCTGAACAACTACGAGCGCCTGCTGGCCGAGGACCGCAACATCAAGCTCGACGAGGTCCAGATCCACATCCCGGCGGGCCAGCGGCTCGGCGACAAGGTGATCGAGGCCGGGGACCTGCGCAAGGGCTTCGGCGAGCGGCTGCTGATCGAGGACCTCTCCTTCACGCTGCCGCCCGCGGGCATCGTCGGCGTGATCGGCGCCAACGGCGCCGGCAAGACGACGCTGTTCCGGATGATCGTCGGCCAGGAGAAGCCCGACGCGGGCGCGCTCGCCGTCGGGGACACCGTCGACCTCGCCTACGTCGACCAGAGCCGCGACGCGCTCGACCCCGACAAGACCGTCTGGGAGGAGATCTCGGACGGCTACGAGCACATCAAGGTCGGCGACCGCGAGGTCAACTCGCGCGCCTACGTGGCCGGCTTCAACTTCAAGGGCTCCGATCAGCAGCGCAAGGTCGGCGTGCTCTCGGGCGGCGAGCGCAACCGCGTGCACCTCGCGAAGCTGCTGCGCCGCGGCGGCAACGTGCTGCTGCTCGACGAGCCGACCAACGACCTCGACGTGGACACGCTGCGCGCGCTCGAGGAGGCGCTGCTGGCGTTCCCGGGCTGCGCGGTGATCATCTCCCACGACCGCTGGTTCCTGGACCGCGTCGCCACCCACGTGCTCGCCTTCGAGGGCGACTCGCAGGTCGTGTGGTTCGAGGGGAACTTCGAGGCCTACGAGGAGCACCGGCGCGAGCGCCTGGGCGCCGAGGCCGACCGGCCGCACCGCATCACCTACAAGAAGCTCGTCCGGGCCTGACGGCCCGGGCGCCGCTCAGCAGTCGCGCACCTTCGCTCCGGGCCGCCGGCAGAGGAAGTC
>DATFQI010000307.1:0-4482 GCA_035264365.1 Solirubrobacteraceae bacterium | reverse complement strand
GTCGAGCACCTACGGGCCGGCGTTCAACACGTTCGCGGCGAACGCGCCCGACGTGGAGTTCGGCGAGCGGCCCGGTGTCTGCGCGCACTTCATCGTCGATCGCGACGGCACGATCCACCAGCTCGTGCGCCTCAAGTGGATGTGCCGGCACACGGTCGGGCTCAACCACGTCGCGTTCGGGATCGAGCACGTCGGGGTCTCCGACGGCGACGTGATGGGCCGTCGCCGCCAGGTCGCCTCATCGCTGCGGCTCACGCGCTGGCTCCGGTCCCGTTACGGGATCCGCGTCCGCGACGTCATCGGGCATGCCGAGAGCCTCTCCAGCCCGTACCACCGCGAGCGCGTGGCGGCGATGCGCAACCGCACGCACGGCGACTTCGCGCCGCCGACGATGCGCCGCTATCGGCGGCTGCTGAGCTCCCCGGACGCGTGATCGTCCTCGTCCGCCACGGCCCGACCGAGTGGAGCGTCTCGGGCCGCCACACCGGCTCGACCGACCTGCCGCTGACCGAGGACGGCCGCGCCGCCGCCGGCTCGCTGCGCGAGCGCCTCGCGCGCTACGACTTCGCGACCGTGCTCACCAGCCCGCTGCGCCGCGCGCGCGAGACCGCCGAGCTCGCCGGCTTCGGCGACCGCGCCGAGCCGGAACCCGACCTGCGCGAGTACGACTACGGGGCCTACGAAGGCCTGACCACCGACCAGATCCGCGAGCAGCGCCCGGGCTGGTACCTCTGGCGCGACGGCGTCCCGGAGGGCGAGACCCCGGCTCAGGTCGGCGCCCGAGGCGACCGAGCCATCGCCCACGCGCTCGAGGCCGGAGGCGACGCGGTCCTCTTCGCCCACGGCCACATCCTCCGCGCCCTCGGGGCCCGCTGGATCGAGCTCCCCGCGGACTACGCCGGCCACCTCGCCCTCGGGACCGCCGCCGTCTGCGAGCTCGGCCTCGAGCGCGACCGGCACGTCATCCGGCTCTGGAACGACACCACCCACCTTCGAGGAGTGGCTTAGTCGGGCTCAGCCCGATCAATCCACCGCTCGCGGCGCGCCCGCATCTCTGCAGCGACGCAACGTCCCGCGGGGTCGCCCGATCGCCTGCGCCCAGGTGATGCGGATCACCCGGTAGCCGTGCGCTTCCAGGATCGCTTGGCGCTCCCGGTCGGCCGCCCGCTCGAACGGGTCATCGTGGTGGGTGCCGTCCGCCTCGATCACCAGACGCTGCTCGGGCCAGAGGAAGTCCGGCACGATCCGGCGCCCCGAGAGGTACAACGGCGCATTGACGAGAGGGTGTGCGAAGCCGCCCCGCAACAGCAGGTCGAGTACCGCGTCCTCGAGCTCGCTGCGGGTCGGCGCGGCGCCGGTGGCGATGACCCGCGCGAACGCTTTGCGGCCGCGAGTGGGTCCCGGCTCGCGCAGGATCGCGACGAGCGAGCTGAGGGACGTCAGCCCGAGGAACTGCGATTGGCGCATCGCCCGCCGCAGTTGCTGCTCGGGGACCACGGCCGCGAGGTCGAGCAGCGTCCGTTCTGCGGTGGTGACCGGAATCCCCTGCCACGTCGTGACGTGCTCGGGCGGCGGGTACGAGGTGCGGTGGCCGTTGATCCGCGGGTGCTGCGGAGCGGTCGGGCCGAGGACGAGCACGTCGGGATACCGGTCCTCCCACCTGATGATGTTCGGCAGCGCCGCCGCCGACCGATGGCTCAACGCCGCGTCAACGCCACATGCCTTGACGGCCGCCAGCAGCCACCCCTCGCGGGTCGGGTTCGCGTGCCCGACCGCGTAGACAGCCTCGCCACCGCAACGTCGCGAGCGGTGGATAAGTCGGGCTGAGCCCGATCAATCCACTCCTCGATTCGCATGGGTGGAGCGTTGCGCGGGGCCTCGCAACGGAACAAGGCGCGCGTGTCACGAAACCGTTACGAGCCTGTGCGGCCGGGGACCGCGATCCCGGCCTCGTAGGCCAGCACGACCGCCTGGACGCGGTCGCGGAGCCCGAGCTTCATGAGCATTCGGGCGACGTGGGTCTTGACGGTGGTCTCGGAGACGATCAGCTCCGCGGCGACCTCGGCGTTGGACAAGCCTCGCGCGACGAGCTTGAAGACCTCGAGCTCGCGGGCGGTGAGCTCGTCGAGGCCGGGGGGCGGGGGGCCGCTCGGCGGGCCCGCGGCGGCGAACTCCTGGATCAGCCGGCGCGTGATCGAGGGCGCCAGGAGCGCGTCGCCGCCGGCGACGACGCGGATGCCGTCGACCAGCTGCTCGGGCGGGACGTCCTTCAGCAGGAAGCCGGAGGCGCCAGCGCGCAGCGCGTCATAGACGTACTCATTGAGGTCGAAGGTGGTGAGCATGAGGACCTTCGTGCCGTCGCCGGCGGCGAGCACGCGCCGGGTGGCCTCGATGCCGTCGAGCTCGGGCATGCGGATGTCCATCAGCACGACGTCGGGCGCGAGCCGCTTGGCCTGCTCGACCGCCTGCAGCCCGTCGGAGGCCTCGCCGACCACGTCGAGGTCGTCCTCGGCGTCGAGGATCATCCGGAACCCGGCGCGCACGAGCGCCTGGTCGTCGGCGATCAACACCCGCACGGCGCTCACGCCGCCGCCTCCACCGTCGTCTCGTCGGCCACCAGCGGGAGCTTCGCACGGATCCGGAAGCCGCCGCCGCGCCGGCGGCCCGTCTCGAGCTCGCCGCCGTAGAGGCGTACCCGCTCGCGCATGCCGACGAGCCCGTGCCCGTCGCTGCTGCCGCCGCCCATCCGCTCGCGTGCCGGGCCGGGCCCGCGGTCGAGGATCTCGAGCACCAGCTCGCGCGCGCCCCAGCGCACGTGCACCTCGGTGGGCGCGCGGTCGGCGTACTTGAGCGCGTTCGTGATCCCCTCCTGGACGACCCGGAAGGCGGCCAGGTCGAGCCCGGCGGGCAGCGAGCGCCGCTCACCCTTGGTGAACAGCTCGACCGGCAAGCCCGCCTCGCGCGCGCGCTCGACGAGCGCGTCCACGCCGGCCATCGTCGGCTGCGGGGCGCGGGCGTCGTGCTCGTCGTCGTCGCGGTGCAGCACGCCGAGCAGGCGCCGCATCTCCGCCAAGGCCTCGCGGCCGGTGCGCTCGATCTGCGCCGCGGCGGCGACAGCGCGCTCGGGGTCGCGCTCGAGGATCCGGCGGGCGCCGCCCGCCTGCACGACCATCACGCTGACGCTGTGCGCGACGACGTCGTGCATCTCGCGCGCGATCCGGCGGCGCTCCTCGGCGGCGGCCCGCAGGGCCTGCAGCTCGTGGGCCTCCTGCTCGCGCGCAGCCGCCTCGTGCAGCTCCTCGGTGAGCCGCGTGCGGGTGCGCACGGCGCGCCCGGCGAGCCAGCCGACCGCCCCGAACGAGGTGGGGAAGATGTAGTCGCCGGCGATCTGGCTCGGCGAGAGCATCGTCACGGTGAGGATCCCCACGACCATGATCGCCAGGCCGACGTAGGAGAGCCGGCCCTCGAGGTAGGAGCCCGCGCTGTAGGAGAACAGCATCGCGCTCAGGAACGGCACGAAGTACTGCGTCGTGTCGGTCAGCAGCGCGGCCTCGCTCGCCACGGAGACGATGACGATGCAGATCGCCAGCAGCGTGTGGTCGCGGCGGATCGCCAGCGGGAGCGTGTAGCCCGCGGCGGCGAGCATCAGCAGCGCCAGCGGCGCGTCGCCGCCGCCGATGCTCACGACCTCGATCTGGGCGGCGACGAACAGCACGACCGCGGCGACGCGGTCGCGCGCGAGCGGGCTCGTCATGCGCAGGCGGCGCCAGTAGCGCGTCATGTCGCACCGCCGACCGGCAGCTTCGCGCGCACGGCGTGACCGCCCCTGCGCCGGCGCCCCGCGTGCAGCTGGCCGCCGTAGAGGCCCACCCGCTCGCGCACGCCGGCCAGCGGGCGGGCGCCGCTGCCGTCGTCGGTGACGTCGAGGTCGATGCCGTCGGCGCGGTAGCGCACGCGCACCTCGGCGCGCCCCGCCCCGCCGCGCTCGAGCGCGTCGCCGAGCGCGGCCTGCACCAGCCGGTACGCGGTCAGGTCGACGCCCGGCGGGAGCGGCCGCTCGGCGCCGTCGACGCGCAGGTCGATCGGCAGGCCGGCCGCCTCCACCCGGCGCACGAGCGCGGCCAGGTGGCGCAGGCTCGGCTGCGGCGCGAGCGCGATCTCGTCGTCCTGATGGCGCAGCACGCCGAGCAGCCGGCGGATCTCGGTCAGCGCGTCGCGGCCCGTCTCCTCCACGGCGGCGAACGCGGCGCGCGCCCGCGCGGGGTCCTTCTCGGCGAGCCGGCGGGCGCCGCCCGCCTGCACCACCATCGCGCTCATCGCGTGCGCGACGACGTCGTGCAGCTCGTTGGCGATCCGGGCGCGCTCCTCGGCCGCCGCCTGCTCGGCCTGGTCGGCGCGGTCGCGGCGGAGCCGCTCAGCCTTCTCGAGCAGCGCCGCGTTCAACCGCGAGCGGTTGGCGATCACGCGGCCGAGCAGGATCGG
>DATFQI010000306.1:0-4296 GCA_035264365.1 Solirubrobacteraceae bacterium | reverse complement strand
GCGGCGTGCGCTCCGCGCGCGGCGTGCCCTGCGCGCGCGCGGCGCGCGGCGCCGCGGTCGCGGCCAGCGGCACCGCGGCGCACAGGCACACGACCAGCGGTTGCGCGTGCAGGTCGTCGGGCCGCGAGAACAGGTACAGCGAGCAGCCGAAGCCGAGCGCGGTCACGCCCGTGAGCTCCGGTCCCGGGCGGCGCCGGACGAACGACACCAGCACGAGCACGCCGAGCGCGACGCCGAGCAGCGGCAGGTAGAAGCCGAGGACGTCCTTGAGGTCCTCGGCGAGCGCGTCCGGCGGCCAGGCGCGCAGCTGGCCCTCGTAGCCGAGCGGGAACGGCAGCCGCCAGAGATCGCCGTCGCCCGCCGCGATCCCGACCAGCTCGTCCCACAGCCTCGCGATGCCCGCCTCGGCCGCGAACGGCGCGTACAGCGCCGCCGCCGCACCGACGGCGACCGCGCCGGCGAGCGCGGCCGCACGCCGCCCACCGCGCCGCGCGACGCGACGGTGCGTGGGAGCACCGCCGCGCGCGGCGTCGGCGCCCACGACCAGCAGCGCCACGACCGCCGCCGCGGCGGCCACCGCGCCGATGTCGGGCCGCCAGAACGCCGCGGCGGCCGCGAGCAGCCCTGCCGGGACCGGCTTCCCGCGCGCCCCGGCCAGCACCGCGCACAGCGCGAAGGCGAGCGCCACCGGAAAGGGATTGGCGCTCGTCGGCTGGGCCATGGTCAGGGCGGCGGCGAGCCAGGCGCCCAGCGCCCAGCGGTCGCCCGCCGCCGGCCGCACCAGCGCCCACACCGCGACCGCCGCGGTGGCGTCCGCGGCCACCCGCAGCCCTCGCCACCACGCGACCGACGGCTCGAACAGCCACGAGAGCCCCGCGACGGCGGCGGGCTGGCCCGGCCCGTAGGGCCAGCCGAAGTCGGCGTAGGGCCACTGGCCGTCGAGGATCCGCGAGGCGCCCCGCATCAGCAGACCCTCGTCGAACGGCTCGAGGTAGCGCCGCATCGTGAACCCGGAGATCAGCGCGGCGACCGCCCACAGCAGCACCGCGACCCCCCGGCGGGAGCCACCCGCGCCGCTTCTCCGTGGCATGGGGCGCGATGCTACCCGCGCGATGGATGACCGGCCGGTCCTGTTCCTGTCCTACTCCGGCGTGCTCGGCGGGGCCGAGCGCGTGCTGCTGGACTGCGCCACGCGGCTCGCCCGGCCGGCGCTGGTCGCCTGCCCCGAGGGCCCGCTGGCGGCAGCCGCGCGCGGCGCCGGGCTCGCGGTGGCGCCGATTCGCAAGCGCAGCCTGCGGCTGCGTGGCGCCCGTGCGGGCGCCGGTCGCGGCCTCGCCGGTCTCGCGCGCGACGCCGCCCGCCTGGCCCGCCGGCGCGAGCCCGCCGCGCTCGCCGCCTGGGGCTCGCGCGCGGTGCTCGCCGCCGCCGCGGCGCCGCTGAGCGGCACGCCGTGGCTCGCGGTCCACCACGACCTGCTGCCGAGCGCCGGCGTCGCCGCGGCCGTCCGGGCCGCGACCCGGCGGGCGGACGGCGTGCTGGCGACCTCGCGCGCCGTCGCGCGCGACCTCCGGGCGCCCGCGACGATCCTCCATCCGGGCGTGGACCTCGCGGCGTGGCCGGTGCTCCCCGTCCCCGAGGGCCCGCCGCGCGCGATCGTGCTCGGCGCGCTCGTCCCCTGGAAGCGCGCCGACCTAGCGCTCGAGGTCGCCGCCCGCGTCCCGGCCGTGCGGCTCGAGCTCGCGGGCGCGCCGCTGCCCGGCGACGGCGACGGCTTCGCGCACGCCCTGCGCGAGCGCGCCGCCGCGCCGGACCTCGTCGGCCGCGTGACCTTCTCCGGCGCGCTCGCCGACCCGCGCGCGGCGATCGCCCGCGCCCGGCTGCTGCTGCACTGCGCCGACGCCGAGCCGTTCGGGATGGTCCTGCTGGAGGCGCTCGCGTCAGGGCGCCCGGTTGCCGCGCCCGCCGCGGCCGGCCCGCTGGAGATCGTCGCCCACGGCGCCGGGCGCCTGTTCGCGCCCGGCGACGCGGACGCCGCCGCCCGTGCGGTCGAGGCGCTGCTCGCCGCTCCGCCGCCGCCCGAGACCGCCCGCGCCGCGGCCGCGCGCTTCCCCGTCGAGGCGTCCGCCGCCCGCTTCGAGGCGGCGATCGAGGCGATCGCGCGATGACCCGGTTCACGATCGTCACCGTCCTGCACGACTCGGGCCCCGAGCTCGCGGCGCTGCTGCCGACGCTCGAGCGCTTCGCCCTTGACGCCCAGTTGATCGTCGTCGACACCGGATCGCGCGACGACGGTCCGGCCCGCGCGGCCGCCCGCGGCGCCGAGCTGATCGAGCTCCCGGACAACCCCGGCTTCGGCGCCGCCAACAACGCCGGCATCGCGAAAGCGAGCCACGACGTCACCGTCCTGCTCAACCCGGACACGGCGCTGGTCGACCATTCCCTGGATGAGCTTGCGGCCCAGGCGCGAATCCATCCCCGTGCCCTGCACGCCCCGAGGCTGCTCGAGCCGGACGGCAGCGTCCAGCGCTCCGCCCACCCGCTGCCCGGCACCGTCGGGGCGCTGCTGCCCGCCCTGGTGCACCCGCCGCTGCTGCCGCGCAGCCTGCGCGAGCGCGTCGAGCCCTACCGAGCCGAGCGGCCGCGGACCGTCGGCTGGGCGATCGCCGCGTGCCTGGCCGCGCCCACCGCACTGCTACGCGAGCTCGGCCCGTTCGACCCCGCGATCCACCTGTTCGCCGAGGACATGGAGCTCGGGCTGCGCGCCCGCGCGGCCGGCATCCCGACCGTGCTGCACCCGCAGCTGCGCGTCCGCCACACCGGCGGGCACGCCGCACACCGCGACGGCGAGCCGTACGCGCTGCTCGCGCGCCGGCGCCGCGAGGTGGTCGGGTCGGCGCTCGGACCGCGCGCCCGCGCGCTCGACGACGCCGCCCAGCTCGTCACGTTCGCGACCCGAATCGCCGCGCGCGCCGCGCTGCGGCGGGACGCGTCCCGGGAGCTGGCGCAGTTGGCGGCCCTGCGCAGGGAAATCGGGAGCTAGCCGTAAAGGCGTGTCCGTCGATGAAGCCTAGGCTCCGTTCTATGAGCACAACCGGGGTCCTGGTGAGCGGGCGCCACCGCAGGCGCCGCCTCACCGCGGCGTCGCTCGGGCGCTTCGTCCGGGTCGCGCGAGACCCGCAGAGCTACCGGAACCTGCTCTACCTGCTGCTCGCGCTGCCGCTCGGCGCCGCCTATGTGGCGATCCTCGTGGCCGGGCTCTCGGTCGGCGCCGGCCTCGCCGTGATCGTGATCGGGCTCGCGCTGCTCGTCGCGACGCTGTTCGCCGTGCGCGGCATGGCCGCCATCGAGCGCACGCTCGCGCGCCGGCTGCTGCGGATCTCGATCCACCCGCCGCTCGAGGGCGGCATCGACGCCAACTGGCGCCAGCGAATCCAGCACTGGCTGCGCGACCCGGTCACCTGGAAGTCGCTCGTCTTCCTGATCGGCAAGCTGCCGATGGGCATCGTCGCCTACGCCGGGATCTTCTTCCTCGGCCTCAGCTCGATCGTGCTCGCCTTCGCGCCGCTGCTGGTCGTGATCACCCCGGTGATCTTCTTCGGCTGGGAGATCGACAACCCCGTTGCCGCGATCGCCGCCGTGCCGGTCGGCGTCGTGCTGTTCCTCGGCTGCCTGCACCTCTTCAACGGGCTCGCCTGGCTCTACGGCGTCTGCGCGCGCGTCATGCTCGGCCCGAGCTCGGTCGAGCTGCGCGAGCGCGTCGAGGGCCTCAAGGACGCCAGCGCGCGCATCCTCGCCGCTGCCGACGACGAGCGCCGGCGGATCGAGCGCGACCTGCACGACGGCGCCCAGCAGCGCCTCGTGGCCCTCAACGTGCTGCTCGGCGTGGTCGAGACCAAGCTCCAGAAGGACCCGACCGCCGCCGCCCCGCTCGTGGCCCGCGCCCGCGTCGAGGCGACCGAGGCGGTCAAGGAGCTGCGCGAGCTCGCGCGCGGCATCCACCCCGCGCTGCTGGCCGACCGTGGCCTGATCGCGGCGCTCGAGGCGCTCGCCGCCCGCGCGCCGTTCCGCGTCGAGATCTCCGGCGTGCCGGAGCAGCGGCTGCCGCCCGCCGTCGAGGCGACCGCCTACTTCATCACCGCCGAGGCGCTCACCAATGTCGCCAAGTACGCCGGCGACGAGGCGAAGGCCTGGGTGGAGCTGGCCGTGGACCGCGGCCGCCTGCGCGTGACCGTGCGCGACGACGGGAGCGGCGGCGCCGACCCGCGGCGCGGCACCGGCCTGCGCGGCCTCAACGAC
>DATFQI010000305.1:0-11552 GCA_035264365.1 Solirubrobacteraceae bacterium | reverse complement strand
CGCCTTCAGCGACGGGTAGCGCGGCTCGTTGATCGCGTCGCCGACGGAGATCACGGCCGGCAGCTCGACGAGCACCGTGTCGTAGCCGTACTCGGCCTGGCGCTCGCAGCGCAGCTTGCCGTCCTCGACGTCGATCTTGATGACCTGCGTCAGGCTCGGCATCTGGAGGTGGTCGGCCACGACGGCGCCGATCGTGTAGCACTCGCCGTCGTCGGACTGCTGCCCCAGCAGGACGAGGTCGGGCTGCTCGGCCTCGAGCACCTTGGCCAGCGCGTAGCCGGTGCCGTTGACGTCGGAGCCGGCCAGGCCCTCGTCGGTCAGGTGCGTGGAGCGGTCGGCGCCCAGGGAGACGGCCTTGTGCAAGGCGCGCACGGCGGTCTCGGGGCCCATCGTGACGGCCACGACCTCCTCCACCTCGACGGCGCCGCCCTCCTTGAGCTGCATCGCCGCCTCGATGGCGTGCGTGTCGAACGGGTTGAGGTTCTTCTCCCCGCTACGGTCCAGCCGCCCCGTCGAGGCGTTGATGCGCTTCTCGACGGCGGCGTCCGGCACCTCTTTGACCAGGACGCAGATCTTCACTTGGTTCACGCTCCTCGCTGAATGGCGCCGAGCATCCTACTGCCATTCGTCCCCGATTGACTTGTCAGTCAATCTTCCGTTGCGAGGTCCAGCATGCGCGCCATCACCCGCTTGCGCAGCTCCCCCGCGGGCGGAGCCAGGCCGAGCAGGTCGTTGAGCCAGAGCCCGTCGGCGGCGAGCCGGGCGACGGTGGCGTCGACGGGGTCGGCGGCCTGCGCCGCGAGCCGCTCCTGCCACGCGGCGTAGCGGGCGCGCACGCCTTCCAGCGTCCCGGGCTCGTCGACCATCGCGGCGAGCAGCCCGAACTCGGTCGCGCGCTCGCCGGCCGCCCACGTGCTGATGTCGGAGGCCGCGACGTAGCCGTGCGCGAAGCCCTTGCCCTCCTCGGCCGCGGCGATCTCGCTCGCGAACTCCTCCAGCCAGCCCTCGAGCATGGCGTCGAGCAGGTCGCGCTTGGTCTTGAAGTGGTAGAGCAGCCCGCCCTTTGAGACGCCGGCCTCGGCAGCGACGGCGGCGAGCGTGAGCGCACCGGCGCCGTCGCGGCGCACGACCGCGGCGGCCGCGCCGAGGAGCCGCTGCTTGGTGTCGCCGCGACGGGCCACTAGTGCGAGCCCGCGACGTTGAGGCCGATGGTGCCGGCGATGATCAGCGCGAGGCTGAGCAGCTTCAAGGTGGTGGCGGGCTCGCCGAAGGCGACGATCCCGATCGCGGCGATCAGCGCGGTGCCGACGGCGGCCCAGACCGCGTAGGTCAGGCCGATCGGCAGATCGCGCAGGACCAGCGCGAGCATCCAGAACGAGAGGCCGTAGCCGCCGACCACGAGCGCGCTCGGGCCGAGGTTCGTGAACCCGTCCGTGTACTTGAGCGCGACCGTGCCGGCGACCTCCGCGAGGATCGCGATGGTGAGGAGGATGGCTGGCATGCCATTTACTATACCGTCTGGACGGTTTAGTCACGCCCTCACTCGCGAGGAGTGGATAACTCGGGCTGAGACCGAGTTATCCACCGCTCGAGGCTCACCGGGGGCGACGGGCACCCCCGGCCTCCCCTACCCAGCGCCGTTGACGTTCGCCGGCGGTAGCGTGCGCCCCGTGGCCGCGCGCGTCCAGAGAGCCATCCTGCTGGCCGCGATGGCGGTCGTCGCCGTGAACATCTGGACCGGCAGCCCGCTGCTGGCGCTGTGGGTCGGCAGCCGGCTCCAGGGCACGAGCGGCCTCTCGATGGGGGCGGTGTTCGCGGTGATCGCGGTGATGGGCGCGACGAGCTTCGCGCTGATCAAGCTGCTCGGGGCGCTCGGGGCGCGGCACGACCGGCTGCTCGGGATCCCGCCGGGGCCACGACGCCAGCAGCCGTGGCTGCGCAGCCTCAGCGGCGAGCGCACGCGCGACCAGCGGCGGCGGCAGCGGGTCACGGCCCTCGACGTCGTGCTCGTCGGCACGGTGCTGATCGCCGTGCTGGTCTTCGAGGTCTGGTTCTTCTTCTTCTCGGGGGCGTCGATCTGAGGGCGGACGTGCTCGTCTGCGGCGGCGGCCTGGGCGGCGTCGCGGCCGCGCTGGCGGCAGCCGAGCGCGGCGCGCGCGTGGTGCTCAGTGAGGAGACCGACTGGCTCGGCGGCCAGCTCACCAGCCAGGCCGTGCCACTCGACGAGCACCCGTGGATCGAGGACTTCGGCTGCACGGCGCGCTACCGGGCGCTGCGCGAGGCGATCCGCGCGCACTACCGCGCGCACGCCCCGCTCACGGCGGCGGCCGCGGGGCGGCGCGACCTCAACCCGGGCTCGGCGACGGTCAGCCGCCTGTCGTGCGAGCCGCGCCCCGCGCTCGCCGTGATCGACGCGCTGGTCGACCGTCTCGGGATCGAGGTGCTGCGCGAGCACGCTCCCGTCGCCGCCCACACCGGCGGCGACCGGATCGCGGCCGTGACCCTGCGCGGCCCCGCGAGCGAGCGGACCGTCGAGGCGGACTGGTTCGTCGACGCGACGGAGACCGGCGAGCTGCTCCCGCTCGCCGGCGCGGAGCACGTGACCGGCGCCGAGTCGCGGGAGCAGACGGGCGAGCCGCACGCCGCGCAGACGGCCGACCCGCTGAACATGCAGCCCGTCACCGCCTGCTTCGCGGTCGACCACCTCGACGGCGAGGACCACACGATCCCGCGCCCGCCGGGCTACGACGCGAGCCGCTACTCGCTGACCGCGCCGGATCCGCGCACGAACGAGCCCGTCGCGCGCACGCTGACGCCGAACCCGCCCGGCGACCCCGCCGCGATCGGCCCCGACCTGGCCGACCCCTCGCTGGACAAGGAGCTGTGGCTGTTCCGCCGGATCGCGGCGCGCGGCAACTTCGCGCCCGGCCACCTGCGCAGCGACATCACGCTCGTCAACTGGCCGCAGGTCGACTACACGGGCGGGCCGGTGTTCGGCGTCCCCGATGCCGCCCGGCACGCCGCCGCCGCGCGCGAGCTGAGCCTCGGCTTCCTGCACTGGCTCCAGACCGAGGCGGGCTTCCCGGGCCTGCGGCTCCGCGGCGACGTGGCCGGCGGCACCGCCGACGGGCTCGCGAAGGCGCTCTACATCCGCGAGTCACGGCGGATCCGCGGCGAGGCCACGGTGCTCGAGCACCAGCTCGGCAGCCATCACCCCGACACGGTCGGGATCGGCCAGTACCGGATCGACCTCCACCCCTCGACCGGCGGCGACCCCTACATAGACGTCGCGTGCCCGCCGTTCGAGATCCCGCTCGGCGCCCTGATCCCCCTGCGCATCGACAACCTGCTCGCGGGCGCGAAGGACATCGCTACCACGCACGTGACCAACGGCGCCTACCGGCTGCACCCGGTCGAGTGGAACGTCGGCGAGGCGGCGGGGCACCTGGCCGCCTTCTGCACCGCCCGGCGGACGCTGCCCCGGGCGGTCCGCGCGGACGCGACGCTGCTGCGCGACTTCCAGGACGAGCTCAAGGCGGCCGGCGTGCAGCTCACCTGGCCGCCGGGCGTGGCCGCGTACTGAGCGGCGCCCGCCCTACGGCGTGACGGCGCCCTTGATGAAGTCGATGATCGCCTGAGTCGGGGCGCCCGGCGTGAAGACCTCGGCGACGCCGAGCTCCTTGAGCTCCGCGATGTCCTGCGCCGGGATCGTGCCGCCGAGCGTGACCACGACGTCCTCGGCCTCCTGCTCCTTGAGCAGCTCGATCACCTTCGGGACCAGCGTCATGTGCGCCCCCGAGAGGATCGAGAGGCCGACCGCGTCGGCGTCCTCCTGCAGCACCGTCTCGACGATCTGCTCCGGCGTCTGGTGCAGGCCGGTGTAGATGACCTCCATTCCCGCGTCGCGCAGCGCGCGCGCGATGATCTTCGCCCCGCGGTCGTGCCCGTCGAGGCCGGGCTTGGCGACGACGACGCGGATCTTCTTCGTGGAGGTGGAGGCGGCCATCCGCGCCAGTGTAGGCGAGCGGAGCCCCGCCGCGGCCCGGTGGGCCGCGGCGGGTCGTCCGGATCTCCGGCTAGCGGGCGATCGGCTTGACGCCCGGTCCGCGGTACTGGATCGCGGCGCGCTTCGCCGCCCGGCTGCGCGCCTGCACCTGCGCCTCGCCGAACGGGACCTCCTGCTTGCAGCTCGTGCCGGCCGCCGGGACGTCGAGCTCCTCGAAGTACGCGTCGACCGACGCGTCGATGCACGACGAGTTGCCGCCGTAGGCGGTGTGGCCGTCGCCGCGCATCGTCAGCAGCCGCGCGTTGCCGAGCTCGGCCACCGCCCGCTTCGCGCCGCGGTACGGCGTCGCCGGGTCATAGGTCGTGCCGACGACGAGCGTCGGCGTGCCGCTCCGCGGCGCGCGGAACGGCCCGTCGTAGGTGTCGCGGGCCCGCACCGGGAACAGGCCCCAGTTGTACTCCGAGTAGCCCGAGTTGATCCAGAAGTGGTCGAACATCCCCCACGAGTGCGCGCCGGTCGCCAGGTAGTGGCCGAGGTTGGAGAACGGATAGCGCTGCTCGGCCGCCGAGAGCGTGAAGTAGCGGTCGGTCCCCGGGTCGTACGTGCCGTCGTCGTTGCGCCCCCACGAGAGGTCGGCGAGGAAGCGCAGCAGCGACGCGTCACCGCCGTTCTCGGCCTCGCTCAGCGCCTGGGCCAGGAAGGCCCAGCTGCCCTTGTTGTAGAGGACGACGATCGAGCCGTTGCGGATGTCGTCGCCGTTGACCGGGCGGTCGGGGGCGAGCGCGTTCGCGAGCGGCGCGGCCTCGGCCTGCTCGATCAGCTGGTCGTAGGCGTCCCAGGGGTCGGCGCCGCCGAACGGGCACGTGACCTTGTCGGCCGCGCACGCCTGCAGGAAGCGGCCGATCGCGCGCTCGAAGCCGGCCGTCTGCTCGCTCAGGGCGTCCTCCTGGCGGTTGATGTACTGGTCCGGGTCGACCGCGCCGTCGAGCACCAGTGCGCGGTGGCGGTTCGGGAACAGCGACTCGTAGGTGGCGCCGAGGAAGGTGCCGTACGAGAAGCCGAGGTACGTCAGCTTGCGGTCACCCACCGCCTCGCGCAGCAGGTCCATGTCGCGCGCCACGTTGGCCGTCGAGACATACGGGAGGATGCTCCGGTTGAGGTCGACGCAGCGCCGGACGTAGCCCCGCGTCTTGCGGTCGAAGGCGCGCACGTCGATGTCGAGCGGCGTCGGGAACGGCTTGCTGTAGATGCCCTCCGTCTCCTGGTTGGCCCGGCAGTCGATCGCGCCCTCGCTCTCGCCGGTGCCGCGCGGGTCGAAGGAGACGATGTCGAAGCGGTCGTTGAGCGAATCGAACAGGCCGCCCGCGTACGCGTCGCGCGTGGTCTGCACGCCGTCGCCACCGGGCCCGCCGTAGTTGACGAACAGCGAGCCGATCCGGTGCTGCGCGTCGGTCGCCGGCTTGCGGATCACCGCGATGTCCAGCGTCCCCTCCCGCGGCCGGCCGTAGTCCTTCGGGACCTTGGCGGTCGCGCACTGGAAGCCGTCGCCGCAGTCACTCCAGCGAAGTCCGCCGTCCTTCGCGACGGCGGATGGCGCGCCGGCACCCAGCGCGCAGGAGATCGCGAGCGTCGCAAGCGACGCGATACGGCGTGAGGCCATGTCGGCCCTCCCTCGTCTCGTGCGGCCGCATCCCCGCGCGGCCGGTGAGCGCTAAGCCCTACCAGCGCCCTCTGGAGCCCGCAACCGCCGCTCTCATCTCGTGACCCGGAGCTTCATCGTCATGTCCGGCTGGTGGATCGAGCAGACGATCGTGTAGGTGCCCGTGCGCGTGACGCGCTTGCTGTAGGTGCCCGAGTCCTTGTAGGAGGAGCGGAACTTCGCCGGGCCCTTGGTGACCGCCACGTTGTGCATGTCCTTGCCGGCGAAGCGCCATGTGACCTTGGTGCCCTTCTTGACCGTGACGGTCGGGATCGAGCCCTTGCGGACGAAGTAGTCGTCGCCGACCTTGACCGAGCGCGTCGCGGCGAGCGCGGGGACAGCGAGGGCGGCGGAGGCGACGGCGATCGCGAACAGGACGAGCAGCTTGCGCATCGGGACTGGGACCTTTCGGAGGACGGCTAGAAGACGGGTGTTTCGGTGTAGGTGCCGAACACGGACTGGAGGGCCTCGACGATCTCCCCTTCGGAGGCGTGTACGCGCGCGCACTCGAGCAGGTTCGGCATGAGGTTGTGGTCGTCCTGCGCAGCCGCGGCCTTGAGCTCGGCGAGCTGCGCCTCGACCGCCGCGGCGTCGCGGCGGGCGCGGACGCCCTGCACGCGGTCGATCTGCTTGCGCTCCAACGCGGGGTCGATCCGCAGGATCTCGATCTCGCCCTCGCCGCCCTCGGTATAGGAGTTCACGCCGACGAGCTTGCGGGTGTGGTTGTCGTACTCCCGCTGGAGCTCGAAGGCGGCGTCGGCGATCTCTCGCTGCGGGTAGCCGCGCTTGACCGCCTCGACCATCCCGCCCAGCTCGTCGATCTTGGCGAAGTACGCGTACGCGAGCTCCTCCATGCGATCGGTCAAAGACTCGACGAAATACGAGCCGCCCAAGGGGTCGATCGTGTTCGTCACGCCGGTCTCCTCGGCGATGATCTGCTGCGTGCGCAACGCCACCCGCACCGCGTCCTCGGACGGCAGCGCCAACGCCTCGTCGTGGCTGTTGGTGTGCAGCGACTGCGTGCCGCCCAGCACGCCGGCCAAGGCCTCGATCGCCGTGCGGGCGATGTTGTTCAACGGCTGCTGGGCCGTCAAAGACACGCCCGCGGTCTGCGTGTGGAAGCGCATCAGCCAGCTCTTCGGGTTCTTGGCCCCGAACGTCTCGCGCAGCTCGCGCGCCCAGATCCGGCGCGCCGCGCGGTACTTGGCGATCTCCTCGAAGAAATCGATGTGCGCGTTGAAGAAGAACGACAACCGCGGCGCGAAGTCGTCGACGTCCATCCCGCGCGCGACCTGCTCCTCGACATAGGTCAGCCCGTCCTTGAGCGTGAACGCCAGCTCCTGGGCGGCCGTCGAGCCCGCCTCACGGATGTGATAGCCGCTGATGCTCACCGGATGCCAGCGCGGCATCTGCCCCGTGCACCACTGCATCATGTCCCCCAGCAGGCGCATCGCCGGATCGACCGGGAAGCACCACTCCTTCTGGGCGATGTACTCCTTCAGGATGCCGGCCTGGATCGTGCCGCTCAGCCGCTCCGCAGGGATGCCCTTCTCCTCCGCCGCGACGACGTAGAAGGCCATCATGATCGCCGCCGGCGCGTTGATCGTCATCGAGACCGACACCTCGCCCACGTCGATCCCCGCAAAGAGCGTCTCCATGTCATCCAGCGTGTCCACCGCGACGCCCTCGCGCCCGACCTCGCCCAGTGAGCGCGGATGATCGGAGTCATGGCCCATCAACGACGGCATGTCAAACGCCGTCGACAAGCCCGTCTGCCCGTGATCGAGCAGATACCGGAACCTGGCGTTGGTCTCCTCCGCCGTCCCGAACCCCGCGAACTGGCGCATCGTCCACAACCGGCCCCGGTACATCGACGGATACACGCCACGCGTGAACGGAAACTCCCCCGGCAACCCGATCGACGCATCCAGATCGGCCGGCAGGTCCGCCTCCGTATACAGCGCACGGATCGGCTCCCCCGAGAGCGTGGTGAACGGTACGTCGCGCTCGCCGGTGGTGGCGCGCCTCTCCTCCAGAGCCATGGCAAGAGTCTACGGCGAACGGGGTAGCCGCTTCGTATGACCGCAACCGCCACCGACTCCGGCACCTTCCGCATCGGCGGAGACCTCGAGGTCACCCGCCTCGGCTTCGGCGCCATGCGCATCACCGGCGACGGCATCTGGGGCCCGCCGCCGGACCACCAGGCCGCCATCGACGTCTTGAAGCGGCTCCCGGACCTCGGCGTCGACTTCATCGACACCGCCGACTCCTACGGGCCGTTCGTCTCCGAGGAGCTGATCCACGAGGCCCTGCACCCTTATCGCGGCATCACGGTCGCCACCAAGGGAGGCCTCACGCGCCACGGCCCGAACTCCTGGCCGCCGCTCGGCCGGCCCGAGTACCTGCGCCAGTGCGTGCTGATGAGCCTGCGCCGGCTCGAGGTCGACGCGATCGACCTCTGGCAGCTGCACCGGATCGACGCCAAGGTGCCGCGCGATGAGCAGTTCGGCGTCATGAAGGAGATGCAGGATGAAGGCCTGATCCGCCACCTCGGGCTCTCCGAGGTGTCCGTGGAGGAGATCCGGGCGGCGCAGGAGGTCTTCGAGGTCACCACGGTGCAGAACCTCTACAACCTGACCAACCGCGGCGCCGAGGACGTACTCGACTACTGCGAGGAGCAGGGGATCGGCTTCATCCCGTGGTTCCCGCTCGCCGCCGGCAAGCTCGCCCGCCCCGGCGGCGCGGTGGCCGAGGCGGCCCGCGCGCACGACGCGACGCCCAGCCAGATCGCGCTCGCCTGGCTGCTCCACCGCAGCCCAGTGATGCTGCCGATCCCCGGCACGGGCTCCGTCGCGCACCTGGAGGAGAACGTCGCGGCCGCGGGCATCGAGCTCACCGCGGAGGAGGTCGAGGCGATCGCCGCCGCGGGCGACTGATGGAGGACGTCCGTCAGCGGGTGCTGCAGGCGATCGACGCCGCCTGGGAGCGGGAGGTCGCGTTCCTGCGCGGGCTGGTGCAGCGGCGCAGCACGCTCGGCGACGAGGGGCCGGTGCAGGCCTTCGTCGCCGCCGAGCTGCGCGGCATGGGCCTCGACGTGGACAGTTGGGACGTCGACCACGCGGCGATCGCCCGGCTGCCCGGCTACGGCCCGGTCGAGTGGTCCTACGAGGGCCGGCCGAACGTCGCCGCGCGCTGGGCGGGCTCCGGAGGCGGCGGGCGCTCGCTCGTGCTGCAGTCCCACGTCGACGTGGTGCCCGCCACGCCCGAGGGCCGCTGGACCCACGCGCCGTGGGCCGGCGAGATCGCGGACGGGCGCATGTGGGGCCGCGGCGCAGCTGACATGAAGAGCGGGATCGCGGCGATGGTCTACGCCGTCCGCGCGCTGCGCGAGGCCGGCGCCGGCCTGCGCGGTGACGTCAGCCTCGTCACCGTGATCGAGGAGGAGTGCACGGGCAACGGCGCGCTGTCGGCGCTCGACCGCGGCTACATCGCCGATGCGGCGATCATCCCCGAGCCGCTGGGCCGGACGGCCCTCGAGGCGCAGGTCGGCGTGACGTGGGCGCGGATCGCGGTGCGCGGGCAGGGCGCCCACGCGGAGCGGGCGTCCAGCGCGCAGAACGCGGTGGTCAAGGCCGCACGGGTGATCGAGGCGGTGCGGGAGCTCGAGGCGCGGGCCAACCGCGAGCGCGAGCGCCCGCCGCAGTTCGCCGATCACGAGCACCCGCTCAACTACAACGTCGGCGTCATCCGCGGCGGCGACTGGACGTCGTCCGTCCCCGAGGAGTGCACGCTCGAGGTCCGGCTCGGCCTCTTCCCGGGCGAGGACATGCGCGCGGTGCAGGAGCAGTTCCGCGACGAGCTGCTCGCCGCCGTCGCCGGCGATTCCTGGCTCGCCGAGCATCCGCCCGAGGTGACGTTCTACGCGTTCCAGGCCGACGGCTGCGTCGTCCCCCGCGACACCCCGATCGTCGGGGCGCTGGGCGCTGCGCATCGCGAGCTGACGGGCTCCGAGCTCGAGCTGCTCTCGTTCACCGGCACCACCGACGTGCGCTTCTTCAACCTCTTCTACGACACGCCCTGCACGTGCTACGGCGCCGTCGGCGGCAACCTGCACGCGCCCGACGAGTGGGTCGACCTCGAGAGCGTCCGCGAGGTCACCAAGGTGCTGGCGCTGACGGCGCTCGACTGGTGCGGTTGAGGGCTAGCCGCGTGCAGCCTCGCCGAGCAGCGCGCGGGCGATCACGAGCCGCTGGATCTCGCTCGTGCCCTCGTAGATCTCCGTGACCTTGGCGTCCCGGTAGTAGCGCTCGGCCGGGAACTCCTTCGTGTACCCGTAGCCGCCGAGGATCTGGATCGCCTCGCCGGTCTGGCGGCGCGCGACGGCGCTGGCGAACAGCTTCGCCTGCGCGCCCTCGACGGTGTGCGGGTGCCCCGCCTGCTTCAAGCGTGCGGCGCGCCAGGTGAGGGCGCGCGCGGCCTCGATCTCGGTCTGCATGTCGGCGAGCTTCTGCTGGATCGCGCCGAGCCGGCCGATCGGGCCGCCGAACGCGTGGCGCTCCTTCGCGTAGCCGCTCGCCAGGTCGAGCGCGGCCTGCCCGATCCCGACCGCCTGGGCCGCGATCCCGATGCGGCCGCCGTCGAGCGTGCGCAGCGCGATCGACATCCCCTTGCCGGGCTCGCCGAGCCGCTCGGCGGGCGTGTCCTCGAACGCGAGGTCGGCGGTGGAGCTCGAGTTCAGGCCCATCTTCTCCTCCTCGCGGGTGACCGCGAAGCCGTCGGCGCCGGCACGCACGACGAACGCCGACGGGCGCTCGTCCTCGCGGGCGAAGACGAGGAAGGTCGAGGCGAAGGAGCCGTTGGTGATCCACTGCTTGGCGCCGGTGATCCGGTCGTTGCTGACGCGGGTGCGCATCGCGCCGGCGTCCGAGCCCGAGCCGGATTCGGTGAGCGCGAACGCGGCGATCTCCTCCCCGGCGGCCAGCGGCGGCACAAGCCGCTCGATCTGCTCCGGCGAGCCGTGCTGGAGGATCGGCAGGGTGCCCGCGCTGGTGTGGACGGCGACGGTCACGCCGACGCCCGCGTCGGCTCTCGACAGCTCTTCGAGGACGAGCATGTAGGCGAGGAAGTCGGCTCCGGCGCCGCCGTGCTCCTCAGGGACGCACACGCCCATCAGGCCGAGCTCGCCGAGCGCGGTGAAGACCTCGCGCGGGAAGTGATGGTCGCGGTCCCACTGCGCGGCGTGGGGCGCGATCTGCTCGTCCGCGAAGCGCTTGGTCAGCTCGCGGATCTCCTGCTGGTCCTCGGTCAGCTCGTGGAGGCTCATCGTGACGCCACCGTTACGGCCGCGGCTGCACCCACCGCGGTCGCGGCCGCGGCGATTCGCAGCTTGCGGCCCAGACGTTCGAAGCGCATGATCTCCCACCCCTCTTCGCGCGCCACGCGCGCCAGTTCCTTGTCCGGGTTGACCGCCACAGGATGCCCGACGGTGCGCAGCATCGGCAGGTCGGATTCGCTGTCGCTGTAGGCGTAGCTCGCGGCGAGGTCGATCCCCTCGCGTTCGGCGAGCTCGCGGATCGCCTGCGCCTTGCCCTCGCGGTAGTTGAACGGGCCGCCCTCGCGGCCGGTGTAGACGCCGTCGATGACCTCGGCCACGCTGCCCACCGCGCCGTCGAAGGTCAGCACGATCGCCAGCAGCTCGGCCATCTCCTGGGCGGCGGCGGTACAGATGAGGATCGGGCGCCCGGCGTCCTGGTGCTCGTAGGCGAGCTCGAGCATCCGCGGATACAGCCGCGGGAGCACGCCGGCCAGGACCGGACCGGAGAGCCGCTGCAGATCGCGGACGCGCGC
>DATFQI010000304.1:0-23254 GCA_035264365.1 Solirubrobacteraceae bacterium | reverse complement strand
GACCAGCAGCAGCGCTCCGCGATCGAGTGCGTCGGTCGTCCGCGCCGCCAACGCGGCGCGAGGGATCGTTTGCGCGGGCAGAGGCCGACCATAGTCGAGTGCACGCCGCTCCTCCCGAATCCGGGAGGGCATAGGGTGCCGCCCGATGACCGAGAGCCCCGTCCTCTACGACGTCTCCGACGGCGTCGCCACGATCGCGCTCGACGACCCCGACACGCGCAACGCGCTCTCCGACGAGCTGCTCGGCGAGCTGCTCGCCGCGCTGCGGGCGGCCAAGGGCGACGACGAGGCGGTGCGCTGCGTCGTGCTCACCTCCTCGCACGAGAGGGTGTTCTCCTCGGGCGCGAACCTCGGCGGCTTCGCCGAGGAGCAGCCGCTCGTGCACAAGCACCTCGGCACGGCGCGCTTCCCGCGCCTGTTCCGGCTGATCGGCGAGCTCGGCAAGCCGACGATCTGCGCCGCCAACGGCCACGTGCTGGCCGGCGCGCTCGGGCTCGCGCTCGCCTGCGACCTGATCGTCGCGCGCGAGGGCGCGCGCTTCGGCACCCCGGAGATCAACGTCGGGGCGTTCCCGTTCATGATCATGGCGCTGATCTACCGCAACGTCCCGCGCAAGAAGACGACCGAGCTGCTGCTGCTCGGCGAGCAGATCTCCGCCGAGGAGGCCGAGCGGATCGGGATCGTCAACCGCGTCGTGCCGGCGGAGGAGTACGACGCGTTCGTAGCCGGCTGGGCGGAGCGGCTGGCCTCGAAGTCGCCGCTGATCATGAAGCTGGGCAAGGACGCGATGTTCCGCCAGCAGGACATGGCGTTCGCCGACGCGCTCGACTTCCTGCGCGCGCAGCTGACGCTGGCGTTCTCGACCGACGACATCCACGAGGGCGTGAAGGCCTTCTTCGAGAAGCGGGAGCCGGTGTGGACCGGCAGGTGAGCTGCATCCGCGGCCGCACGTCGGACCGCACGGCGGGTGCCGGTGAGGGCGCGCAGGCGCTGGCCGAGCGGCTCGGCGGCGCGATCGTGGGCGAGCCCGGCGAGCCCGCGGTGCGCGACTGGAGCGAGGACCTCCCGGCCGCGCGGCCGGTGCTCGAGGCGGCCGCCGCGGCCGTGCGCGACGCGTTCGCCGACGGCGCGCTGCCGGTGCTGACCGCCTCGGACTGCTCGATCTGCATCGCCACGCTGCCGGAGGTCGTGTTGCACGAGCCCGACGTCCACGTGGCCTGGATCGACGCGCACGGGGACTTCAACACGCCCGACACGACGCCGAGCGGCTTCCTCGGCGGCATGTGCCTCGCCGCCTCGTGCGGTCGCTGGCAAGCGGAGGGTGGGGTGGGCGGGGACCGTTTCATCGACCCGGCGCGTGTGCACTTCCTCGGCGTGCGCGACCTCGACCCGGGCGAGGAGGCCGAGGTCGTGGCCGCCGGCATCAGCGCGGAGATCCCCGACGGCGTGCCGCTCTACGTGCACCTGGACACCGACGTGCTCGACCCGTCGGTGATGGCGGCCCAGTTCCCGGTGCCCGACGGCTGGGACGAGCGCCGGCTGCGCGCGCAGCTCGCCGAGCTGGCCGCGGGCTGCCGGATCGTCGGCGTCGAGGTCACCGCGCTCGAGGACCTGCGCGCGGTCGAGCTGGTCGCCGAGGCGATCCAGCCGCTGCTGGACTGATCTCAGCGGCGGGCGTAGGGTCGTCCGGAACGACCGTGCCCCGCAGCGTCGCACCCCTGCTGCTCCTCGCCGCGCTGGCCGGCTGCGGTGGCGGGGAGGACCGCGGCCAGCCCGCGTCCTCGACGGCCGACCCGGCGAAGTTCGTGGCGGCGGTCGACGACCGCTGCGACCGCGCGCGCACCGCGACCCGCGAGGGCCCGCGCTTCCCGTTCCGCGACTTCGACCCGTCCAACCCGGACGGGCGGCTGCGCGCGGTCGGGCGCTTCTACGAGAAGCTCGACAGTGAGGGGACGGTCACCGCGCTCTCGGAGGACCTGCGCGCCATGGAGCCGCCGGCGTCGGTGGAGGCGGCGTTCGGGCGGATGCTCGCCTCCCTCGAAGCGCTCGTCGAGGCGATGCGCGAGCAGACGGAGGCGGCCGTGGCCGGCGCGCGCGGGCCCATGGTCGAGGCGACCGCCGGCGTGGACGCCGCCTTCGACGAGCTCGGCGAGACGGCCTCGGATGCCGGCGCGTTCCTGTGCGCGCTCTCCCTCGAGCGCAACCCGAAGACCATACGTTGACTAGGTTGGAGGCCATGGCTCCCAACGAGAAACCGCAGATCGAGGTCCCGGACCACGCGCCCTCCTACCAGCTCGAGCTCGAGGACCTCGAGGTCGGCGAGGGCGACGAGGCGACCCCCGGCAGCATCGTCGAGGTCCACTACGTCGGCGTCTCCTGGAGCACGGGCCGGCAGTTCGACGCCTCCTGGGACCGCGGCGACACGTTCAAGTTCGGGCTCGGCAAGGGTCAGGTGATCCGCGGCTGGGACGAGGGCGTCGCGGGGATGAAGGTCGGCGGCCGACGCCGGATCACGATCCCGCCGGACATGGCGTACGGCAAGCGCGGCGCCGGCGGCGTGATCGGCCCCGACGAGACGCTCGTCTTCGTCGTCGATCTCATGGGCGTCCGCTAGCCGAGCGGCGCCAGCAGGTCCTTCTTCCCCTCGAAGGCGAACAGCAGCAGGTCGCTCATCCGGAACGTCGCGGCGTCGGGGCCGAGCGTGGGCGTCCACGCCGGATCGCGCACGATCGAGAACTCGCTGCCCTGCATGGCGCGGTGGATCGTCTCGACGACGATCCGCGCGCCCACGCCCTTCAGGCGGCCGCCGTTGAGCTCGGCCTCGCGCAGCACGTAGAACCACAGCGGGGTGTTCTCGAGCACGTTGTTGCGCTGGGAGGTCGTCAGCCCGCTCAGCGAGGCGCCGTTGTCGCCGTCGCGCAGCTTGGCCCTGCCGAGCAGCGTGACGTTCACGCCCTTGGCCTTGAGGTGGTCGACCGCCTTCTGGCCCGTGGCGAGCTTGACCATCTTGGCCCGCGTGAGGTTGCGGAACGCGAGGTTGGCGCGGAACGTCCCCTCCTCCTCGAACTCGCCGCCGAAGGAGCCGCTCGGGAGCAGCTTCAGCGGGTCGGAGAGCAGCGTGTCGATCCGGCGCGCGCGGTTGAACTGGCCGGGCGGCGTCTTGAGGTCGTTGCGGCCGGTCTCGGTGAGGTCGTAGAGCCGGCGCCAGTCGGCGATCCAGTTGCTCGGCAGCCGGGAGCCGCCGCCGATGAACCCGCTCAGCCCGGAGAACGTGAACAGGAAGTCGAGCGTCCCCTGGTCGTCGGGGAACTCCTTGTTCCAGGCGTAGTCGCGCCGGATCATGCTGTGGCCGAGCCGGAACGCGGCGACGGAGAACTCGATCGGCATCGTCGGCACGTCGGTCGGCGCCGCGTTCTTCTCGAACACCTTGCGCCCGTTGGTGAACACGTCGTCGACGACCGAGGGCTCGCAGATCCGCGGCAGGTAGTCGTGGCGGATCACCCACTGGTAGTGCTTGACGACGATCTCCCGGGCGCGGATGAAGCGCTGGTTGGCTGCCGTACCGGGCGGGAGCGAGGTGTCGACCACGCGGTTGTGGAAGCGCTGGAGCGCGAGGTGGGTCTGCGCGACGGCGAGGTTCTCGTCGTTGCGCTTGTCGGGGATCACGGCCTTGTCGTCGCGCTGGAGGTCGAAGCCCTGCTTGCCGGGGATCCCGGGGACGGCTTCGGTCTTGCCGAGCTTGAAGTGGCGGTCGTCCTTGTAGAACTTCGCGGAGCCCGGGTTGGCGGGGCCCTTGCCGTACAGCGAGTCCAGGTCGAGCGCCGGCGAGCGGCCCTGGATCAGGTCGGCGGCGGACACGTTGGAGCCGAACGAGACCGTCGTCTTGTCGAAGGTCATGTCGTGGTCGACGAACTGCCCGAAGTAGGTGAAGCCGGCAGGGACCTGGCCGAAGCCGCCGCCGCCCTCGGTCATCGCGAGGGCGAGCTTCTTGCGCGCCGGGGTGCCGAGCTGCGTGCCCTTCGGCACGACGCGCGAGAAGCGGAACGGCGGCGCTGCGGCCGCGGCGGTGGCGACGACCCGGGCGGCCGGGGCCGCGCCGTCCTGGTTCGCCTCGCTGAGTAGGCCTTCGCCGATCACGAAGTACGCCTCGGTGCCGTGCATGGGGGCAAACCTCTCACCCATGCACGGTCCGGGTCAACCGGCGCCGGCGAACACCATCTCCGGCAGCAGCGCGCTCACGATGTACTGGCCGGCGTCGACGATCTCCGAGATCCGCAGGTCCACGCAGAGGCTGCAGAGCAGGTACGCGTCCTCCGGCGTGAGGCCGTAGGTGCGATCGATGTGCTCGATCATCGCCATGACCGCGTCCTGGGCGGCCTTGTAGAGGTCGCCGCCGACGCCCGTCGTTCCGTACAGCGGCCCGAGCGGGGATGGCCGCCCGGCCGTGCGGTACTGCGGCGCCGGGATGGTCCTGCCCTTCTCGAGCGTGAAGCGAAGGCTCGCGTACATCGGGGCCTCCAGCCCGGTCACGCACACCTCGCCATCGCCTTGCACGCCATGGGCGTCGCCGGTCGAGAACAACGCGCCCGGGGTGTGCACCGGGAGGAACAGCGTGGTGCCCCGGTTGAGCTGGCGGGTGTCCATGTTGCCGCCGAAGGGGCCGGGCGGCATCACCGGCTGCTTCTCGGCGCCGCCGGGGCAGACGCCCATCGTGCCCAGGAACGGGTCGAGCGGGATCGTCGCCGACTCGAGCTGCGCGAACTCGCCGTTGGAGATGTCGAACACGCGCAGGTAGGCGTCCGGGAACTCCTCGGGCAGCAGCCCGAGCCCGGGCAGGACCGCGGTCCAGCCCCAGCCCTCCGTGTGGATGTCGAGCACCTCGACGGCGAGCGTGTCGCCGGGCTCGGCTCCCTCGATCGCGATCGGCCCCGCCAGCGGGTACACGCGGTCCCAATCGAGCCGGGCGATGTCGGCGCTCGTCGAGGAAGGCGTGATCTGGTTGTCGCTCACGTCGCGCGTGTGCACGACGACGGTGTCGCCGGACTCGACCGTCAGGACGGGCTCGTGGCCCGTGTCCCACGTGAAGTGGACCTGGTCATCCGGGAAGTAGTGGGTGCGCGCCATGCGCGGACCCTACGCCTCTTCTGACGGTCCTCCGCCGATGCCGAGCTGGTTGCCATCCGGGTCGTGGTACTCGACCTTGCGGACGCCGTTCTCGTAGGTCTCGTCGGTCGTCGGCTCGATGTCTCGCCGGCTGATCGCTTGTGTTCGCTCGTCGAAGTCGGTCACGAACAGCGTCAGGTGGCCGCCGCCGGCTCTTTGGTCGTCCTTGACGACGTAGACATGCCGCTGGTCCTCCAGCGTCCACACGGCCTCCACGTCGTTGGGGAGGAAGCTCGGCTCTGCCCCGAGCAGCCGCGAGTACCACTCCTTCGCCCGCTCGAGGTCGCTGACGGGCATGCCGGCGAACAGCTCCATGGTTCGCCGGGCAACGCTAGCCGGTCCGGTCGAGGGACCCACCATAGGCAGCGGGTCCTGTCGGGAAATGGAACCCGCCGCAGTGGCGTGACCGGACACGGCACGTTCCCTGACACGCCGGGCGTCCGCGTGTCAGGGAACGGGCGGGAGTGGTTTGCGCTACGGGGGGTGCGCGAACCCCTGAGGGACCACGACCTTGGGAGTGTGCATGAGCACCACGGAGAATTTCTCGGCCGGCGGGCCGAGGATGGGCAACGGAGACACCTCGTCCACGACGGACCAGGCGAAGGAGAAGGTGCAGGAGACCGCCCAGCAGGCGGCGGGCCAGGCGCGCGGTCAGGTGCGCCGACAGGTCGACCAGCGCTCGACGCAGGCGGGCGAGCAGGTCGGCTCGACCGCCGCAGATGTGCGCAGTGTGGCCCAGCAGCTGCGCGATCAGGGCAAGGAGCAGCCGGCGAAGGTGGCCGAGCAGGCGGCCGACCGCGTTGAGCGGTTCGGCAGCTACCTGAAGGAGTCCGACGCCGACCGGATCCTCCGCGACGTCGAGGACTTCGGACGCCGGCAGCCGTGGGCCGTGATGCTCGGCGGGCTGGCTGCGGGATTCCTCGCCTCCCGCTTCCTGAAGGCGTCAAGTGCCCGCCGCTACGAGAGCGGCCACCAGCCGACGGGCCCTGCCGGCAGCCAGTTCGACCGGGGTACCGGCGCGGGGCGCCCGGCGACCGCGCCGCCCGCGACGGGCACGGTGCCGCCCCCGGCCGGCGCGCCGCCGTTCACGCCGCCGCCGCCCGCCACGGGGGCCGGCACCGGCACCGGCACCGGGCCGACGATCACGCGGGACCCGGAGCTCGCCGAGCCGACACCGGGCCGCCCGGCGGAGGACGTCTCGCTGACCGGCGGCGTGATGCGCCCGTCCTCGTCGCCGGGCGCCACCCGGCCCGGCGGCCGCTGAGTCATGGCCGTCTCAGAGAACCCGGGCGCCGGCAGGGCGCCCGGGACGGATCCCCGCGAGCAGGGGATCGGAGAGCTCGTCAAGGACCTGGCGTCACAGACGTCGACCCTCGTCCGCCAGGAGATCCAGCTCGCCCAGGCCGAGGTCACCCAGAAGGGCAAGGTCGCGGGCAAGGGCGCCGGACTGCTCGCCGCCGCCGGCGTCGCCGCGCTGCTGGCCCTGATCGCGCTGACCGCCGCGTTGATCGCCGTGCTGGACACGTTCATGGCGACCTGGGTCGCTGCGCTGATCGTGATGGTGCTGTGGGCGATCGTCGCCGCCGTGTTGGCCAAGTCGGGCCAGAACGCGCTCAAGCGGGCGACGCCCCCGGCACCGCAAACCGTTGAAACCGTGAAGGAGGACATCCGATGGGCGAAGACCCAGACCGGATCCGCCGGGAGATAGAGCAGACCCGGGCGGAGATGAGCGAGACCGTCGACGCTCTGAGCTACAAGGCCGACGTCAAGTCGCGCGCGAAGGAATCAGTGCAAGAGAAGCGAGACTCGGCCAAGGAGAGCGTCGTGGGAGCCACCCAGACCGTCAAGGAGAAGCTTGTTGGGGCGAAGGACTCCGTGTCCGAAACCGCAGGCGGCGCGACCTCCCGGGTCGGTGACGCGACACCCGACCGCGCGCAGGTCAAGCACCAGGCGCGCCGGGCCAAGGGCGTCGCCCAGGAGAACCCGATCGGCCTGGCCATCGGGTCGATCGCCGTCGGCTTCATCGCCGGGATGCTCGTGCCGGCGACCCGCGTCGAGGACGAGAAGCTCGGAGAGATCTCCGACCAGTTCGTCGACAAGGCCAAAGAGACCGGCCAAGAGGCGCTCGAGCATGGCAAGCAGGTCGCGCAGGAGACTGCGCAGAGCGCGCAGGAGACGTTCAGGGATAGCGCGCAGCAGCACGGCGATGAGGTCAAGCAGACCGCGCAGGAGAACGCCGAGCAGGCGAGGGCGCAGGCTTCGGCCTGAGCAGGATCCGCGAAGGCCGCGTTCACGTTCCGGTGAGCGCGGCCTGTTCGCCAAGCGCCAGCGGTCAGGACTGGAGGAAGGCCAGCAGGTCAGCGTTGATCGTGTCGGCCTCGGTGGTCGGCATGCCGTGTGGGAAGCCTGCGTACGTCTTGAGGGTCACGTTCTGCAGGAGCTCGGCGGACAGCGGAGCCGAGTCCTCATAGGGGACGATCTGGTCGTCGTCACCGTGCATGACGAGGACCGGGACAGTGATCCTCTTGAGGTCCTCGGTGAAGTCGGTCTGGGAGAAGGCGACGATGCCGTCGAAGTGTGCCTTGGCTCCGCCCATCATCCCCTGGCGCCACCAGTTGTCGATCAGCGCCTGCGACGGCTCGGCGCCGGGCCGGTTGTAGCCGTAGAAGGGGCCTGACGCGACGGCTCGGTAGAACTCCGGGCGGTTCGCGGCGAGCTGGGCCTGGAAGTCGTCGAACACGCTCTTGGGCGTGCCCTGCGGGTTCGCGTCGGTCTGGAGCATGAGCGGCGGCACCGCGCTGATCAGCACCGCCCTGGACACGCGGTTCTCGCCGTGCCGACCGAGGTAGCGGACGACTTCACCGCCTCCTGTGGAGTGCCCGATGTGGATGGCGTTCCGGAGATCCAGATGGTCGGCCAGCGCGGCCAGGTCGTCGGCGTAGTGGTCCATGTCGTGGCCGACGCCGGTCTGCGTGGAGCGGCCGTGCCCCCGGCGGTCGTGGGCGATGACGCGGTAGCCGTGCTCGAGGAAGAACAGCATCTGGGTGTCCCAGTCGTCGGCCGAGAGTGGCCAGCCATGGCTGAAGACGATCGGTTGCCCCGAACCCCAGTCCTTGAAGAAGATCTCCGTCCCGTCACTCGTCGTGATCGTCGGCATGCGCGACCTCCGGGGTCGGTTCGGCTACTGCTCGTGCATGCATCCTCGCCACGCGGTGTCGAGGTACAAGCCGTCTTGCCGATTGCCCGATAACGGCGCCCGCTGCCGCAGTGCGCGAGCAGCGGCGCCGCGAACCGGATGAACTAGTCCACTGCCTCGATCGTCATCCGCTCGACGAGCTCGCCGCGGTAGGCGTAGACGTGTACGACCTGCTGGTCGAACAGCACGGTGCCGGCGGCGTCTCGCCCGACTTGATGCACGCGCACCTCGACGCTGCCGTCCGCACGGTCGGTGAACGCAACCGGCTCGACGCGCGAGTCCACGGCTTCCCATTGGCGGGTCCAGTAGGCGCGGATCTCCTCGTGCCCCTTGACGTAGCCGCCCTCCCAGCCATTGGGCCAGTCGACGTCCTCCGTCATCCCGGCCAAGGCGGCATCGATGTCGCGCGCGTTGAAGGCGGCGTAGAGCTCGCGGAGGCGGGCTTCGCGGTCCATGCTCGGTCCAACATACCGCAACCTCGCGGTTGCGGGTGCGGTGGCCGACCTCGTCCGCGGGTGATACAAGCGCCGCCGATGATCCTCCCGAAGGTCCGCGTACGCCGCCGGCCAGGCCGGGGTCGTGCCGCACGTCGCTGCGCACGAGCTCGGCGCGGCCGCCTATGCGATCAAGGCCGTAGCGGAACGACATCTGCTGGTCGGTGTTCGACTGCTGAGTTCAGGATGCCGGGAGGTACGTAAGGAGGACCACTCCGGAGTCGAACCGCTTGATGTCGCCGAGCTGCATCCGGACGGTGCCGCGGTCGCCGAGCACGTGGACGTTCCCGTGGCCCCAGACGAGCGGGTTCAGGTAGATCTCGTACTCGTCGATCAGGCCCTTCTCGGCGAGGGCGTACGCGAACTCGCCGCTCCCGTGCATGAAGAGGTCGCCGTCGACCTCGTCCTTCATCTTCGGGATCGAGTCCTCGAGGTCTCCCTCGAGCAGGGTGGCGTTCCACTCGAGGTCGCCGGAGAGGGTCGTGGAACCGACGTACTTCGGCAGCGAGTTGACCATGTCCGCCCACTTGCCCGTCTGGCTCGGCCAGTAGCCCGCCAGCCCCTCGTAGGTCTTGCGGCCCAGCACGAGCCCGCTGGATGCGGCCTGGCGCTCGAACGAGTAGGTGCCGTGATCTCCGTCCGGCTGCACCCACTCGCCGACCGGGTCGATCACGCCGTCGAGCGTGGCCTGCGTCGTCGCGATCAGCTTTCCCATCTCGACCCTCCTATCCGATCCGCTCGTCGATGCGGACGTGGACGGTGGCGCCCGCCTCCTTGCCGATCGCCTTGCGGAGCGCCGCCCTGACGGGCAGCCGGTGCGTGCCGTCGCCCTGCGCCATCAGCGCGCCGTCGAACGGCTCGCCGTCGATCTCGCCGCGGATCTTCACGAGCCCGCGCGTGCCGAAGAGCTCCGGCACGTCGCTCATCACGACGCATGTCCACGCACCTGGGTTGTCGCCCTTGTGAAGCTGGGCGTCGAACTCTTTCACCATGACCACTTGGACTCTCGCATCACGCGGGACTCATCGGTTGCCAGAGCTGGAAGCCGTTTGCCCTCCGGGTCGCGGAGCACGGCGAAGCGACCGTTCGGATAACGCTCCGGGTCCACGTCGACCGTCTCGCCGGCGCTCCGCAGCTGGTCGACGATCTCGTCGAGGTCGTCGACGCGGAAGTTGATCATCCAGGTCTTCTCGGGTGGCCCGATCATCTCCGAGCCCTGGTCGAAGGGCGCAAAGGCCGTCGCGCCGGCCTGCTGGACCCAGGGTTCCTGCTCGTAGGTCTGCGGAACCGGGTCCACTCCGAGGCGGTCGCGGTACCAGGCCGCCAGCCCCTCGGGATCGCTCGCACGAAAGAAGAACCCGCCGATCCCGGTGACCCGCTCCACGGGACGGGACCCCTGTTGCAGGGGGTGGCGGTTACTCGCTGCCGCGGTGCCAGGTTCCGCCGCCGAAGATCGTCCGCATCGGCTCGCGCCAGAGCCGCTGGGTGCTCGGGGTGGCCGGGCCGGCGGCGTCGGCTCCCAACGGATGGGTCTTGTGGAGGGTCTGGAGCTCGGTGCGGGAGTAGGGCGCCCAGCGGGCGACGACGTTCATCGGGAACTTGCGCGCGTCGACGAACTCGAAGCCGGTCGCCGGCGGTGACCAGGACCAGTCGGCGCTGGTGCGGTCGCGGATGTTGGAGGCGTAGGAGACGAGCGTGGTGGTGCGGGCCGGGAGGTTCGCGCAGCCCGTCCAGTCGGGGGCCTGCGAGGGGTTCGGGAAGCGGTAGTTGGCCTGGGAGCCCTCGGCGACCGCGACGACCGTGCGGGTCCCGTCCGTCACGCGGACGTCCTTCCACGGGTACCACTCGCCGCCGCAGTGCTGGGAGAAGCCGACGAACAGCGGCTCCGAGGCCGAGAAGCCGATCGTCACCGCCTCCCAGTCGGCCTCGTGGTACTGGCGCAGCTGGCCGGCGATCACGGGCGAGATCCAGTCGTCGAAGGCGTAGAAGAACCAGTACTGCACGATCGTCTGCACCTGCGAGCCGTAGGGGCCGACCTCGTCGAACGCGTTCGGGGAGCGGTCCGGCCTCGCCCGCCCGCGGCGGATCACGCGGACGTAGACCGTGCCGTCCTCGCGCCGCTCGCCGTCGGCCGGCGCCGAGATCGACTGCGCGCACGGCGCGTCGCCCTGCGTGCAGCCGGTGCTGATCGTGTAACAGGGCACCGGGACGATCGTCGGGCAGTCGCCGAGCGAGGGCAGCTCCTCGGGGTCGACGGTCTGCTTCTCCCAGTCGCGCACCTTCAGGGAGGAGCCCGCGCGCGAGAGGTAGTCGTCGACGCTGACCGGCGACCAGCGTGACGCCGAGGAGAACAGCAGCAGCGGCGCGTACTCGTGCCCGAGCGCCTCGTCGTCCATCGAGGCGAAGCCCGCCGGCGGCGGCCCCGGCGCCCGCGCCTCCAGAGAATCGGCGATCGCGCCGGTCGCCGCGCCCGGGTTGGCGGAGAACACCATCGCGAGGAGCAGCACCACCGACGCGATCAGGCCGGCGATGATCCCGAACGCGGAGGCGCCGTCGGTGATCACCCGCGGGATCACCGGCTGCTCGAGCGCGATCGCACGCTGCAGCGACTCGGGGTCCGCGGCGTGCTGCGCGCTCACCCACGACCACGTGTCGACGCCGACGGCGATCAGCAGCCCGACGCCGGCGAGCGCCACCAGCACGGTCGCCGTGACGTGCTCGAAGGTGTCGTCGCCGGGCAGCAGCCCCGCCGACATCGCGAGCCGCACGACGGCCAGGACCATCAGCACCGCGACCGGGAGCCGGACGATCGTGCGCGAGTACCCGAGCAGGCGCAGCAGGATCGAGACCCCGAGCAGCACGACGGCCAACGCGAACAGGAACGCGGCGAGCCCCCCGCGGGCCTCGAGCGAGTCCCCCGGCGGCAGCAGCAGCGCCAGCAGCACCACGACCCCCGAGCCCACCGCGAGCAGCGCGATCCAGCGCCGCTGCCGGCGCTTCTCCTCGGGCGTCTTCGCCGGCTTGAGCGCCGTGTCGAGCGCCCGCACGAGCTGCGGCCACTCCGGCCGCACGAGCAGCGACAGCCCGACCAGCATCGCCGTCATCCCGGCGAGCAGCTGGAGCACGACCGGCGAGTCGATCGTGCCCGCGGCGAGGATCAGCAGCGCCGCCACCCCGAGCGGCCGGGCGGTCGCCACCAGCGCGCCGACCGGCCGCAGCATCGCGAGCAGCAGCGCGAACCCCGAGGCCGCGAACACCCCGAGCAGCACGCCGAGCGCGAGCAGCCCGCCGCGCTCCTTGACCAGCAGCGCCGCGATCGCCGCGACCACCAGTCCGGCGACGGCAAGCCGCCACGAGCGCACGATCGGATCGCCGAACGAGCGCGGGCGCGGGCGGAGCAGCGCCAGCGGGTCGCGGCCCGGCTGCCGCGGGGCGCTCACGGCCGGTTCCGCCTCCGCAGGCCGGCGCGCTTGGAGAAGTCGCTGTCGAAGACCCCGCTCGCATTGAGCCGGTCGTGCACGGCCAGCCAGTCGTCGAGCCCGGCATACAGCGAGCGCACGATCCCGGGCGTGAGCGTGTTGACCTGCCCCCAATGCGGACGTCCCTCGCAGGCGTAGAGCGCGTCCTCGTAGTCGGCCAGCAGCTCCAGCCCGCCCTGCGTGCGCCGCAGCATGATCAGCTCGATCATCATCGTACGCCGCCCGTGCATCATCGCCATCGGGGCTCCGGACGGCGCGACGAAGCGCAGCGCCAGCGGCGAGGTCTGGTAGACGTCGCCCAGCCGCGCGTGGCGCCCGGCGATCTCGAGGATCTCGTCGATCGCCCGCAGGTGCAGGCCGCGCGCGTCGACCGGCACGCCGACCTCCGCCGAGTACGCCGGCACGTGGTTGGCGCGCCCGATGTTGTACACGCGGTAGCTCTTGCCTATGTACTCGTCGTCGGTGAGCGCCTTCAGCGTCATCCCGATCATCCACGGGACCTTGCGCGGGAACAGGCCCGCGGCGACGTTGAGGATCGAGCCGATGCGCGGGACCAGCGCGAGGATCTCCGGGCTCAGGCTGCGCCGCGCCCGCTTGCTCCACCACGGGGGCGACTCCTCCGTCGGCGTGCGCGTGCACACCATGCAGCGGTTGTCCTTCCCGTCGCCGTAGGGGGAGAGGTAGAGCTCGTAGTGGTCGAACGGATCGAGGAACGCGGGGTCGGCGATCTCCGCGCGCACGTCGAGCCACTTCCGCAGCACCCGCCTCTCGCACAGCCGGTAGGCCGGCACCGCCTCGATCGTCACCGAGTACACGACGCCGAGCAGCCCCACCCCCACCTGCACGGCGGCGAACACGGCGTCGTCCTGCTCGAGCACGCGCTCGGGGTGCGCGGCCCGGTACGCGGCGGGATCGGTGATGCCGTCGCTCGGCTCGATCCGGTGCACGACGCCGCCGGAGGCGACCAGGTCGATCGAGCGCGCGAACGACGCCAGCGGACCGAAGGACACGCCGGTGCCGTGGGTCGCCGTCGACATCACGCCCGCGAAGGTCTGGCCGTCGTAGCCGCCCATGTTCGCGAGCGCCAGGCCGCGGGCGTCGAGCAGCGCGTTGACCTCGCGCACGCGCGTCCCGCCCTGCACCCGCAGCAGCTGCCCGGTGGCGACCCCGTCGCGCACGTGGTCGAGCGCCAGCGCGCCCGCCATCGGGCGCAGCACGTAGCCGCCGCCGAGCTCGACGTCCGACCACGAGTGGCGCGAGCCGATCGCCTTGACCGTCGTCCCGTCCGCCTCCGCCCGCCGCACCAGCGCGACCACGTCGTCGAGCCCGCTCGCGCGGAACTCCCGCAGCGGGTCGATCGAGCGGGTCTTGGAGACGTTGCGCAGCGCGCGCCCGCCGATCGCCCGGCGCAGCAGCGGGGCCCGGACCGGCTCAAGCATCGGCGGCCACGAAGCTCGCCGCGTGGTGGGACATCGCCATCACGGTGGCCTGGCAGTTCGCCCAGATGTTCGTCGGGAAGACGCTGGCGTCGGCGACGAAGAGGTTCTCGTAGCCGTGCACCCGGAAGTCGGTCCCGACGACGCCCTTGGCCGGGTCCTCCGACATCGCGTTGCCGCCCTGTGGATGGGCCGAGCCGAGCGAGAGGTCGTCGGGGCGCGTGATGCGCTCGTCCAGCAGCCCGAGGTCCTCCTCGCTCGCGATCTCCAGCAGCTCGTAGGAGGACGGGAACACGCGCAGCGCGCCGCCGCCGAGGTAGATCCGGGCGAGCGTCTTGGTGCCCGCGATCAAGCGCTCGAGGTCGGTCTGGGAGAAGGCGAAGTCGATCTCGACCTCCTTCTTGCGGTTGAGCTTGACGACGCCCGTCGGGTCCGTGCCGACCATCGCGCCGCCGTCGACGAAGTGGCGGTAGCGCAGCATCCGGTTGAAGTGCGAGCCGAACCAGCCGCCGAGCCGCAATGAGAAGACGAGCGGCGGCGCGAAGTAGCTCTCGATCACGATCTCGCGCCCGGCATGGGCGATCGCGCACAGGCCGATGCCGTCGAAGCCGTCGACCGGCTCCTCCATCTCCGCGGTCACGAACAGCCCGCCGAGCATGTGCAGGCCGCGCCCGACGCGGCCGTCGAGGTCGATCCCGCTGCGCAGCAGTACGCCGCTCGAGCCGATCGCCCCTGCGCTCACGACCACGCGGCCGGCCTCGATCTCCTGCTCGCGCCCATCTCGGACGAAGCGCACCCCGCGGGCGCGCTTGCCGTTCGCGACCACCTCGACGTCGCGGCAGCGGTCGAGCACCTGCGCCCCGCGTGCCTCGGCCCACGGGATGTAGGTCACGAGCATCGAGGTCTTGCGGTCGTAGCGACAGCCGTAGTTGCACCAGCCGCAGGCGATGCAGGTGTTCCTGTTGTGCTTCAGGAGCTCGCCGCGGATGCCGGTCGCCGTGCACCCGTCGAGGAAGACCTGGGCGCCGGCGTTGGCGATCTCGCGAGGCAGGTCGCTGACGTGCAGCGCGTGCTCGAGCTCCGCGTAGGCGGCCTCCAGCGGCGCGCGCTCCACGGGCGCGCCGGCGGCCGCCCAGTCGTGCAGCACCCGGTCGAGATCGGCGCGCAGGAAGATCGCGTTGTTGATCACCGTCGAGCCTCCGACGGTGAAGCCCTGCACGATCAGCGAGTCGTGGTCCTTGGTCCCCTGTAGGCCGCTGTGCTTGTAGGCGCGCACGAACATCGCGAGCTCGTCGTGCTCGAACGTCGTCGGGTCCCAGCGCGCGCCGGCCTCCAAGACGGTGACGTCCAGCCCGCGCCGGGCGAGCTCGAACGCCATCACCGATCCGCCCGCGCCTGAGCCGATCACGACCGCGTCGCGGCGCGCGCTCACGGCCGGCCTTCGAACGGGTCCGGATGGTGCAGCGGCGACTGGTCGACCCCCTGTGAGCGCCGCCGCAGCCCGAAGTGCACGAAGCCCGCCTGGGCGATCCCGCGCTGGTCGCCGTAGTAGCCGACGCAGGACATGATCTTCAGCGAGCGCGCGACGTCGCGGAAGGGGCCCTTGGCGTTGATGACCTTCTGGACCGCGCGGCGGCGGTCGTTGGATCCGAGCACGCTGAACGGGAACGGCCGCCAGACCAGCAGCGGCAGCGCCCACTCGGTGATGACGAGGACCAGCTTGAGGTCCTTGCGCATCGGCGACTCGACGCGCGCGAGCAGGTGGTCGACGGTCACCGCCACCTCGATCGGGTGCACCGTCTCGCGCCCGTCGCCGTCGATCATCGTGTCGGCGACCGCGATCATCGTGTCGAAGTTGCGCAGCGACAGGAAGCGCGGCCGGAAGCGCAGCCGCAGCGCGCGGCGGCGCAGCGCGACGAGCAGGGCGAACACCGCCACGAGGACAGCGGCTGCGATCGCCGCGCCGACGGCGCCGGTGAGGAATGCGCAGACGACCCAGCCGACCGCGGCCACCGCGAGCAGCTCGTAGCCGAGGAACGACGCGCCGGCGTTCTGGCGGATGCCGGACCCCCCGAGCGCGAGCAGCACGCCGGCGAGCGCCGTGGCGGCGAGCAGCAGGCCCCCGGCGGTGCCGCTCGCGCCGAACGCGCCGTCGAGTATCCCGGCGACGAGCGCGAACGCGGGCAGCAGCAGGCCGACCGCGACGAGCACGTCGTCGAGCACCTGCTCGACGACGTTGAGCCCGTAGAGCTTCATTGGATGGTCCACGCGGCGAGCCTCCTCCCTCGCGGTCCGAGCGCCCGCAGCGCGCCGCGCGCCGCCGGGGTGCGCAGCGCGGGCTCGAGCAGGTTCGCCGTGGCGGCCTTCGCCGGGTGCACGTTGTCCCAGGGGCGCCAGGCGGTCGTGTTGCCGCGGCGGACCACCTGCACCCGGCCCCAGCGCAGCAGCGCCTCCTGGAGCACGAAGCTCAGCCCCGGGTCGATGCCCATCTTCTCGCCCAGCACCCAGTCGAGCGCGAGCAGGTCCTCGCCGGCCAGCAGGGTCGCGGTCTCCCGCGCGTGGCGGGGGCCGGCGTGCGAGCCGCGCCCGTCGCCGCCCACCCAGGCGTCGACGAGGCCGAAGTGGACCGGGAGGCGATCCGCGAGCAGCACGCAGCACTCCTGGAACTCGTGGCCCGTGCCGTGGTAGCTCGCGAGCTTGTCCGGGTCCGGCAGACAGCCGTAGAGGTTCGCGAGCGCGCCGGTGAACAGGCACTGCCACTGCGTCTTGGCCTTCCCGAACGAGATCCGGAAGCCGGCGTCGCGCCAGCTGCGGCCGGCGTCGCGCGCGCCGAGCACGCCGCCGTAGTCGAACGGGACGCGCTCCTCGGACAGGTCGGCGATGCGGTAGCCGGCGCCCGTGTAGCCGGCGTCGCGCGCGACGGTCACGACCGGCGGCAAGCCCTTTACCGCGGACTCGACGAGGGTCACGGTGCCGAACCCCTCCTCCGCGAGCGCCGCGACCAGCCGCTCGACGAGCGCCGGATCGGTGCGGTCGGCCGAGCCCGCGGCCGAGGCGGCCATCAGGTTGGGCTTGATCGCGATCGGGAACCCGGCGCGGGCTCCGCCGACGGCGTCCGCCGCGGCGACGACCCGGGCGATCAGCCCCGAGCGGTCGAGCAGCCGGTCGAGCGCCGGCCCGGCGTCGCTCCCCGTCTCGATGAAGACGCGCGTCGTGCGCGGTTCCTGCGGTCCGGCCACTGCCATTCCTGGGCTCCTCGGGGTGGAGACCGACCCTAATCCGGAGCGCCACCGGAGGTCAAGAACCTCCCCCGTTCAGGCCGCTACGGTGCCCGGGCGATGAGCGTCTTTCGCGAGAGCGAGCTGCGCTACCTGGCGGGCGGCAAGCAGCTCGGCCGGCTCGCGACGGTCGGCGCCGACGGCACTCCCCACGTCGTCCCGGTCGCGTGGATCTACAACGCGGTGCGCGACACGATCGACGTCGGCGGCAGCGAGCTCGCGGAGACGAAGAAGTTCCGCGACGTGGCGCGCTCGGGACGCGCGGCGATCGTGGTCGACGACGTCGGCGACGGGGAGGAGTGGCGGCCGCGCGGCATCGAGGTCCGCGGTCGCGGCGAGGCGATCGCGATGCCGACGCCGCTGATCCGGATCCACCCCGAGCGGATCGTCAGCTGGGGTTTGGAGGGCGGCCGCAGCGCCCGCACCGTCTAGTCCGCGAACGCGAGCGAGCTCATCGCTTCGGCGCACAGCCGCCGGAAGCGCTCCTCGCGGCTGCGGGCGATGCACTCCAGCCGCACCGTGTGCACGGGCTGCGGGAACCAGGCGGTGAAGTACCAGTAGCCGTTGGCAGTGCGGTGCTTCCAGACGTAGCCCGTGCGGCCGTCGACGACGCGCCTCGTGTGACCCACGCGACCGCCGGCCAGCTTCGCGTGCTCCTCGTCCTTGCCCTTCACGAACTCCGCGACCGCCGCGGCGTCGTCAAGGCGTGGGTCGTCGAAGATGTAGTGCGCGAGCGTGATCGCGTTGAAGCCGGCGGAGGGCGCGGTGCGCAGCTCCCAGCGGGCGCCGTCGTCGGGGCCGGCTTCGAGGTGCTCGTCCGTGACGAGCTCGCGCAAGCCGGACGCGGCCGTGTAGCGCAGCGAGGCGCCGCCGCCGCTGAGGTTCGAGCGGCCGTCGGCGGGGAGCCGGAGCGCGGTCTCGTCCTGGACCGTGCGCCACAGCGTCGTCATCTCGACGCCCGCGGCGGAGGCCGCCGTCACCGTGACCCCCATCACCGCGAGCAGGACAGTCGAGATCCGGATCAGCGACAGGCCGCTCAGCGCCGCCCGCAGGCCGCCGCGGGGCGGGCCTTCGGCCGCGGGCGAGTCGGAATCGCCACGCAGCGCCGCTCCGGCGGCGAGCCCGACCGCGGCGAGCGCGCTGAGCGCGATCATGAACGCGAGCACGTCGCCGGGGTCCGCGAAGAAGAAGGTGGGAAGCACCAGCAGGTTCAGCGGCGCCAGGTACGCCAGGGACGAGCGGGTGCGCGACACGTAGCCGCAGATGGCGCACAGGACGGGCGCGGCCAGCAGCGCCGGTATGGCGTCGCGCATGTTGCCCAGCCCGACGCCGAACGAGTTCAGGTAGAAGACGGCCGCGGCGAGGCCGAGCAGCAGCCACAGGCCGTGGTCGAACGCGGGCCGGCTCATCCCCGCGCGGTCGAGCAGCGGCCCATGCGGGCGCCCCCTCTGCAGCGCCTCCTCCCACGCGCCCTCGGCCTCGGCGAGCGCGTCGGGATCCGAGGGCTGGACTCCGTTCGCGCGAAGCGCCCGCGCGATCGAGACCAGGTTCGGCGGGTTCATCGAGGCGATGACCGGAACGCCCTCGGCCGAGAGTGTGAGCGAGCCGACCCGGCCTGCGACCTTCCACTCGATCGCGAAGCCGCGGATCTGCGCGTACGCGACCTCGACGATCCCGGAGGCGGAGACGAGCAGCAGGCGGCGGTCGGTCGCGGCGACGACGCGCAGCGCGTCCTGCCGGCGCTCGCCGGCCGCGGTGCCGAGCCCGTCGCCGAGAACAGCCTCGCCGGGCTCGCGTTGCTCGCCGAGACGCTGCAGCAATTCGGGGATGCGCCTGCCGCCGCGCCACACCATCAGGGCCATGAGGGCGCTGAGCACGGCGGCCGGCAGCAGCAGCAGCTGGCCTAGGACGAGGGCGGCGAGCGCCACGAGCACCGCGGCCGCGTGCGCGAGCCACACCAGCTGGTTCTGCCCGCCGGCGGTGACCCGGATGACCGCGACAGGTGCTCCCGCCGCGAGCTTCACCGCGAGGCGGACCACGGTCATGGTCCACAACAGGGCGAACAGGGCGACCGCCCCGTCGCCCGCGCCCGAGCGGCGCAGGACGGCGCAGGCCACCACCACGAAGAGGATCGCGAGCACCGCGATCGCCGGCATCCAGCGGCCGACGTGGGCCGCGAGCCGGCGGGGCTGGTTCTTGACGCCGACGTCACGCAGGCCGAGGTCGACGACGCTCTGGAAGACGGGCTTGGCGGGCTTCACTCCGGTGGACTACTTCGACTGCTCTCAGCAATCCCTTGAGTGCGGCAGCTGGCAGACTGACCCGTCGTGAACGCCGCCGTCCTGCACGAGCACGACACGGCCCCGGAGTACGGCCCGTTCGAGGATCCAGAGCCGCGGGAGGGCGCCGTGGTCGTCACGGTCGCGGCCGCCGGGCTGCATCACCTCGACCTGCACAAGGCGTCCGGCTCGTTCTACATGGCCCCGCCGCCGTTGCCGTCGGCGGTCGGGACCGACGGGGTCGGGACGCTGGAGGACGGCCGGCGCGTCTACTTCGACGAGACGGTCGCCCCGTTCGGGTCGATGGCCGAGTTCGCGCTCGCACGCGACACGGCGCTGTTCGACATCGACGGGGGGCTGGACGACGTCACCGCGGCGGCGCTCGGCAACACCGGCCTCGGCGCCTGGATGGCGGTGACGTGGCGGTCCGGCATGGAGCGCGGCGACACGGTGCTCGTGCTCGGCTGCGGCGCCTTCGGATCGCTCGCCGTGCAGATCGCGAAGCTGCACGGGGCCGGCCGGGTGGTGGCCGCCGACCGCGGTGAGCGCCTGGAGGAGCTGCGCGCGCGCGGCGCCGACGCGGTCGTCGCGCTCGACGAGGAGGACGACCTCGCGGGCGCGTTCCGCACCGCGGCGGAAGGCGACCTCGACGTCACGATCGACACGCTGTGGGGGGCGCCCGCGTCGGCGGCCATCCAGGCGGCGGGCCGCTTCGCCCGCCACGTGCAGGTCGGCCACATCGCCGGGCCGGAGATCACGCTGCCGGCGCCCGCGCTGCGCTCGGTCTCGCTCGACCTGCGCGGGTTCTCGATCGCGCACCCGGCGCCGGAGCTGCGGCGGCAGGGCTTCCTCGACCTCACGCGCCACGTCGCGCAGGGCGACATCGCCGTCGCGGTCGAGGCGGTGCCGCTCGTGGACGTGACCCAAGCGTGGGAGCGTCAGGGCCGCGCCGAGGGCGGCGCGAAGCTCGTGCTCGTTCCTTGACCACGCAACCGCCCGTCTGGAATGGTGCCGGGGGAGCCCGAGGGAGAGGAGCCCCAGTTGCCTGAGATCGCCGCCGGCCGTCCTATCGTGCTGCGCCGCGGCACCGTGCTGACCATGAACGACGCGCACGACGTCCTCCGCGACGCCGACGTGCTCGTCCTCGGCGACGAGATCGCGGCGGTCGGGTCGGGGCTCCAGGTCCCGGAGGGCACGGCCGAGATCGACGCGTCCGGCGGGATCGTGATGCCGGGCATGATCGACACCCACCGGCACATGTGGCAGACCGCGCTGCGCGGCTACGGCGCCGACTGGACGCTCGCCCAGTACTTCGTCTTCTTCTACCTCGAGTGGGGCAAGGTCTTCCGCCCGCAGGACATCCACGCGGGCAACCGGCTGTCGGCGCTGGAGTCGCTGGAGGCCGGCGTGACGACGACCGTCGATTGGTCACACGGCCTGCAGACGATCGACCACGCGGACGCCGCCGTGGACGCGCTCCGGGCGGTCCCCGGCCGCTTCGTGCTGGCCTACGGGAACCTCCAGCAGGGCCCGTGGGAGTGGTCGGCCTCGAAGGACTTCCGCTCGTTCGTCGAGCGCCGCTTCGGCGCCAGGGACGACATGCTCGGCTTCCAGCTGGCCTTCGACGTCACGGGCGACCCCGAGTTCCCCGAGAAGGCCGCCTTCGACGTCGCGCGCGAGCTCGGCGTGCCCGTCACCACGCACGCGGGCGTGTGGGGCGCCACCAATGACGACGGCATCCGCCTGATGCACGAGCACGGTTGCATGGAGCCCGGGCACATCTACGTGCACGCGGCGACGCTGACCGAGGACTCCTACAACCGGATCGCGGCCACCGGCGGCTCCGTGTCGGTCTCGACCGAGAGCGAGCAGAGCGCCGGGCAGGGCTACCCGCCAACCTGGCAGCTGCGCAAGCACGGCATCCCGGTCTCGCTCTCGATGGACACGAGCGTGTGGTGGAGCGGCGACCTGTTCTGCGCGATGCGCTCCACGCTCGGCGCCGACCGCTGCCGCGAGCACTTCGAGGCGCACGCCAAGCAGGAGACCGTCACCAACCACCACCTGCGCGCTGAGCAGGTGGTCGACTGGGCCACCCGCGGCGGCTCGAAGGCGCTCGGGATGGACGACCGCATCGGGAGCCTGGAGGCCGGCAAGAAGGCCGACGTGGTGCTCGTCAAGAACGACCACTCGCCGGTGATGTTCCCGATCCTGCACCCGTACGGCCACGTCGCCTTCCAGGCGCAGCGGGGCGACGTGCACACGGTGCTCGTCAACGGCCGCGTGGTGAAGTCCGAGGGGCGCCTGGTCGGCGTCGACCTCGCCGCGGCGCGGCGCGCGATCGACGAGACCGTCGCCTACGCGGAGCGGACGCTCGGCGAGGATCCCTGGGTGGCGGGGATGCACCCGGAGATCCCCGAGACGAGGATCCTCACGAATCCGTACCAGTACACGAAGTGAGAGGTTGGAAGCGATGAGCAGCACGATCGGAAGCGAGCGCGTGACGGCGGTGGTGGGCGACGTCCTGTCCGCGCTGCACGAGGTGCTCGAGCGCCACCGGGTCACCGAGCAGGAGTGGATGGCGGCGCTCGCCTTCCTGACCGAGGTCGGGAGGGCGGACGAGTTCGTCCTGCTCTCGGACGTCACGCGCACCTCGGTGCTGATCGACGGGCTCACCCACGCCGACGACGACGGCGCGACGGCGAGCGACGTCGAGGGGCCGCTGTACGTCGACGACCCGCCGCTGCGCGAGGGCGACCCGGCGAAGATCTACGAGGAGTACGAGGGGATGCGCGACGCCGACGTGCTGATCGTCGCCGGCACCGTCACCTCGACCGCGGGCGGGCCGCTCGCTGGCGCGGTCGTCGACGTCTGGCAGACGGGACCCGACGGCGGCTACGACATCTGGGACGAGCGCCAGCCGGAGATGAACTTCCGCGGCAAGATCATCGCCGGCGAGGACGGCGCATACCGGATCCAGACGATGCTCCCCAAGCCCTACACCGTGCCGACCGAGGGCCCGACCGGGCGCTACCTGGAGGCGGTCGGCCAGCACCCGTGGCGGCCGGCGCACATCCACTTCAAGGTGTCCGCGCCCGGCCACCGGACGCTCGTCACCCAGGTGTTCTTCCCCGACGACCCGTATCTCGAGAACGACACGATCGGCGCGGTCAAGCCCGCGCTGGTGCGGCCGGTCGAGCGGCGCGGCGATCACCTCGGCTGCGACTTCGACATCGCGCTCGCGCCCGCCGGGTGAGCCGGTTCGCGAGCTGCTCCCTCGGCGAGCGCCGGTTCGCGGCGCTCGTCGAAGGGGAGGAGGTGCTGCCGCTGGACGGCCTCTCCGAGCTGGGTGCCGGCACCCCCTCGGAGCTGCTGGCCGATCCGCCGCTGACGGGGGAAAAGGTCCCGCTGGCGGAGGTTTCGCTGCGGCCGGTGGTGCCGCGTCCGGGGAAGGTCATCTGCGTCGGGCTCAACTACAAGGCGCATGTCGACGAGGGTGTCTACGACCTGCCCGATTACCCGGCGCTGTTCCCGAAGTTCGCCGACACGCTGGTCGCCGCGGGAGACGACATCGTGCTGCCGCCGGAGTCCGAGGCCGTCGACTACGAGGCGGAGCTCGCGTTCGTGGTGGGCTCCCCGGTGCGGCGCGCCCGCGGCGAGCAGGCGCTGGCGGCGGTGGGCGGCTACACGATCGCCAACGACGTCTCGATGCGCGACTACCAGTACAAGTCGCACCAGTGGCTGGCGGGCAAGGCGTGGGCGCGCTCGACGCCGCTGGGACCGTACCTGGTGACGCCCGACGAGGTCGGCGACCCGCACGAGCTGGACATCACGCTCGACCTCAACGGCGAGCGGATGCAGGAGGCCAACACGCGCCTGTTCATCTTCGACATCCCGACGATCGTGGAGACGATCTCGGAGTTCACGCCGCT